>NZ_LR134372.1:1337240-1671550 GCF_900637395.1 Campylobacter upsaliensis
GGCTGTTTAGTAATAAAAGTAAAACTTTTATCTGCATAAACTGTGATAACAACAGGGATATTAAAACCTGCCATATCTTTCGTTCTTTCATTAAAAGCCTTACAAAATTCCATAATATTAACACCTTGCTGACCTAAAGCTGGACCAACAGGAGGTGATGGATTCGCTTTTGTAGCAGCGATTTGTAATTTAATTTCGCCTACGACTTTTTTAGCCATAATCAATACTCCTTTAAAAAATTTAAATAACTTTCTCAACTTGAGAATATAAAATTTCTACTGGTGTTGAACGCCCAAAAATAGAAACATTAAGCTTTAATAAACCACGAACCATATCATATTCTTCCACTATGCCCGTAAAATTTGCAAAAGGACCCTCTATAATTCTTACATTTTCGCCCTCTTCAAAAGAAATTTTAGGCTTAGGAGCAGCTTTATTATAAGCTTTTTCTAAGATTAAATTAATGTCTTTTTCGCTTAAAGGTGTAGGGTTTTTAGACTCACCTATAAAACGCCCTACCTTTGGTAAAGACTGAATACGATGCCAAAGCTCTGTGTCTAAATTAAGGTTTGCAAAAACATATCCAGAATATAAACTTCTTTCACTAATCTTTTCTTTACCATTTTTAAATTCAATCACATCTTCGGTTGGAACGACAATTTCTTTTAATCGCTCTTCAATTTTATTATCTTTAACTAAATTCTCAATAGCCCTCTTCACAGCCATTTCACTACCAGCATAAGTTTGAATCGCATACCATTTATGTTCGCTCATCTAACACCTCACACTATGGAAGAAACAATAGAGGACATAATCCAATCCACTAATGCCAAGAACAAAGAAACCACAGTTACCACGATAAATACCGTAATGTAAGCATTTCTCACTTGCTCTTTTAAAGGAAAAATCACTTTCCTTAGTTCAGCTTTTGATAATTTAAAATAAGTTACTAATTTTTCCATTATAAAACCTCAATCATGGCAGGGCAAGAGGGATTCGAACCCCCAACCATCGGATTTGGAATCCGGCGCTCTACCGTTGGAGCTATTGCCCTAAGGCACAAAGCTTAACTTTTTAGCTTGACTTCTTTATGAAGCGTGTGTTTTTTTAACCTCGGGCAATACTTTTTAAGCTCTAATTTTTCCGTAGTATTTTTGCTATTTTTATAAGTGCTATAATTAATATCGCCGCATTCTTCACACTTTAAACCAACTTTAACTCTCATCTATTTTCCTTAAAAAATAAAGCCAAGATAAACTTGGCTTTTTAAATTTACTTGATAATTTTAGAAACAACACCAGAACCAACAGTCTTACCACCTTCACGGATAGCAAAACGAGTTCCTTCCTCAAGTGCAACTGGAGCGATAAGGCTAACCGTAATTCTTACATTTTCACCCGGCATAACCATCTCAACACCATCAGCTAATTTAATAGAACCAGTTACATCAGTCGTTCTTACATAAAACTGCGGACGATAGTTGTTAAAAAATGGAGTATGACGACCGCCCTCATCTTTATTTAGAATATAAACTTCTGCTTCAAAATCAGTATGAGGAGTGATAGATTTAGGCTTTGCAAGAACCATACCACGAAGAACATCTTCTTTTTTTGTTCCTCTTAAAAGCACACCGACATTATCGCCAGCCTCACCTTGATCCATTTCTTTTCTAAACATCTCAACGCCTGTAACTGTTGTAGTTTGAGTATCTTTGATACCCACTATCTCAATAGTATCGCCGACTTTAACCACACCTTTTTCAATTCTACCTGTTACAACAGTTCCACGACCAGAAATTGAAAAAACATCTTCGATAGGCATCAAGAAGTCTTTTTCAGTATCTCTAACAGGAGTTGGGATATACTCATCAACTGCCTTCATAAGCTCTAAAATCTTAGCTGACCACTCGCCATCTTGTCCCGCCTTAGCCTCTTCTAAGGCTTGAAGAGCAGAACCGGAAATGATAGGAGTGTCATCACCTGGGAAATCATAAGAGCTTAAAAGTTCTCTAATTTCCATTTCAACCAATTCTAAAAGCTCTGCATCATCAACCATATCAGCCTTATTCATAAAAACTACGATATAAGGAACACCCACTTGACGAGAAAGCAAAATGTGCTCTCTAGTTTGTGGCATAGGACCATCAGCAGCAGAAACAACCAAAATCGCTCCGTCCATTTGTGCCGCACCTGTAATCATATTTTTAACATAGTCGGCGTGTCCCGGACAATCCACATGAGCATAGTGACGATTTTCTGTCTCATACTCAATATGAGAAGTTGCAATGGTAATACCGCGTTCTTTTTCTTCTGGAGCATTGTCGATATTATCATAATCTTTAAGCTCAGCCAAACCTCTTCTTGACAAAACAGCAGAAATAGCCGCTGTTAGAGTAGTTTTACCGTGATCTACGTGACCAATAGTACCAATATTTACATGTGGCTTGTTACGAGAAAATTTTTCTTTAGCCATTTTATTCCTCCGTATAAAAATTAAATAAGCAAAGGCAAGTCTAAATTCATTGAAATTTTTTCAAATTATGGAGCTCATAGCGGGAATTGAACCCGCGACCTCTCCCTTACCAAGGGAGTGCTCTACCTCTGAGCCATACGAGCGCTCAGAAAAATCGCACATAAAAATAGACAACTAAAAACTCTTTAATAGGGAAATTCTGTAAGTTTTATAAATACAGCTCCCAGTCAAACTTTGGAGCGGGAAACGGGACTCGAACCCGCGACCCTCAGCTTGGAAGGCTGATGCTCTAGCCAACTGAGCTACTCCCGCAAAGCTATGGTGGTGAGTCGTGGATTCGAACCACGGAAGGCAAAGCCAGCAGATTTACAGTCTGCCCTCGTTGGCCACTTGAGTAACTCACCTAAAAAATAACGCTAAAAACGATATCTGGTCAAACACTGCTAAAATTCAATGGAGCTGGTTAAGGGACTTGAACCCCCGACCTGCTGCTTACAAGGCAGCTGCTCTACCAACTGAGCTAAACCAGCAAATAAAAATCGCAATTCTACCTTAAAAAAAATTTTTTGTCAAGAACTAGAAAGGCAATCTTAAATTTTGTGATTTTAAAGACTTCATTAAGAAAAAAACATAAAAACGCAAATGCCAATAAAGCTTCCAAAAAGGTCTTGCTAATTTAGCTATAAAGAAAAATCGACTTTTAACTTGAGAACCGATGACACTCCCCTCGTTTTCTGGAATTTTAAGACTAAAGTTTTCACCAACCCAAATATAACTCATAACCTTGTGGATATAAAACATATCTGTATAAAAATCGACAGGATAATACATCTTTTTTAAATTATCAAGCCATTTTAATGCGGCACTAGGCTTGATATAATAGGCAAAAGCACCAAAAGAAAATCTTTTTTCACAAAGATAAAGTTTATCCTTAATGTGCTTATAGCCGTAATTGCGGAATTTAACTTTTACAAATTCATAAGGGATCTCTTTTAAAAAGTTAAGAAATTCGGCGAAGTCCCCCCTCCCCCCCCTTCAAAATAAAAATCATCTTCTAAAATCAAGACCGCCTCATTAAGCTCTACACATTTTTGCCATAGGCTAAGATGACTTGCAAAGCAAGCAAGTTCAGTATCTAAAATGCCACAACCCCCTCCTCTACCACAAAAAGCAAGAGAACGAAATTTAGGAAAATAAGAGGCAAATTTTTCCATATTTTCTTTTATTTTCGCATCTATGGCTTCAAAAAATTCAAAGCTTATCTCATCTTTTAAATTTGGATAATTTTCAAAAAATCTTTCTATTTGTTTTTGCATAAGCTTTTTACGCTCCAAGCTTCTTTTTAAATTGATAATAAAAATTTTCATACTTTCCCTTATAAAATCATTGATGAAAATCAAAAAGATTTAAAAATTTCTTCGCTCTCTGGGTTTTTGGGCTTTGAAAAAATTCTTCGGGCTTAGAAATTTCGACTATCTCGCCATTATCCATAAAGACGATTTTATCTGCCACAGCCTTAGCAAAGCCCATTTCGTGCGTAACAATAAGCATAGTCATACCCTCTTTAGCCAAATTTAACATCACCTCCAAAACCTCTCTAACGATTTCAGGGTCAAGCGCAGCGGTAACCTCATCAAAAAGCATTAGCATAGGATTCATACAAAGGCTTCTAACGATGGCTATGCGTTGCTTTTGTCCCCCACTAAGCTCCCTTGGATACGCCTCAAGTTTGTGTAAAAGTCCCACTTTTTCAAGCCAAATTTTAGCCTCGTTTAAAACCTCATCTTTAGCTCTTTTTTGCACCTTTAAGGGTCCAAGTAAAATATTTTCCTTAACGCTTAAATGTTCAAAAAGCTCGTAAGATTGAAACACCATACCCACTTTTTGCCTCATTTTAGTCCAGTGCTTATAGTCTTTAGTAATTTTCTCTCCATCGATATAAATCGCCCCAGAGGCAATCTCCTCAAGTCCATTAATGCAACGAAGTAGGGTCGATTTCCCACAGCCACTAGGTCCTAAAATCACCACGACTTCCTTTTGATTCACCTCTAAATTGATATTGTTTAAAGCTTTGTGTGTGCCGTAAAATTTCACTAAATTTTCTATTTTTAATACACGCATTTTAACCCCACTTTTTTTCTAAAGTCCTAGCATACAAGGACACAGGATAACAAATCACAAAATAAAGCATAAAAATTAATCCATAAATCACAAAGGGCGCAAAATCATTTTGATTATGAAATTCTATGATTTGCTGCCCTACTTTTACAAGCTCCACCGCACCGATTAAATAGGCAAAAGTCGTGCTTTTTATCATACGCGTGAGTAAATTCATACTAAGAGGAGTGAGTCTTCTTAAGGCTTGAGGAATAATAATGTAAATATAGGCTTGTAAAGGGGTTAAACCCAGTGCGGCGGCGGATTCGTATTGATGTTTGGGTATGCTTTGTAGGGAACTTCTCACTAAATCCATCATTTCAAAACTCCCCCAAATACTAAAAACAATAATAGACGCTGCTACGCTACTTAAATCAAGTCCAAGCCACCTTGAAAAGCCAAAATATACAATAAAAAGCCACACTAAAAGCGGCATCACACGCACAAATTCCAAGCCAAAACGACAAATTACATAAATATAAGAATTCTTAAGACTCATCAAAATCCCAAGCAAAAGCCCACCAAAAGAAGTGATAACAATGCTCACAAAAGAAATTTCAAGCGTGATGAAAAGCCCCTCACCAAGTCTAGTAAGGCTATTTATATTTAAAATTTCAAGCATATCTTAGCCTTTTTTCCACAAAAGAAAGCATTAAAGAAAGTGGTAAAATAAGACACAAATAACCCATAAATAGCATAAATAAAAGCTCGTCTGTCTTATAAGTTAGTGAATTTAAGCTTTTCATCAAAGTTACCAAATCGGGTAAAGCAATAATGCTAACGACCGAAGTTTCTTTAATTAGAAAGATGATATTAGCGCTGATTCCACTCATCGCTACCGCCAAAGCTTGAGGCAAAATCACATAACGCAAATTTCCAAAAGCACTAAAACCAAGGCTAAGTCCTGCTTCAAATTGTTGTTTTTTAACAGATTCAAAACCTGCCCTTAAGGCTTCTGCCATATAAGCCCCACCCAAAAAACTAAGCCCCACAATCGCACAAGCAAAGGCAGGTCTTAAGCTCTCATCTACACTAAGACACAATAAATTTAAAGGAAAGATAGTTTCAAGATGAAATCCTAATTTTGGTAAGGCATAATACAAAAAGAAAAGCTGGATTAAAAGAGGGGTATTGCGCGAAAATTCTATGTAAATTTGGCATAAATTTCTCATAAACTTGAGCTTAAAAAAGTGCATTAAAACGCAAAAAAAGCCTATAATTAAAGAAAATACGACACCCCAAAAACTAAGTTTTAAGGTCAGCCAAGCCGCCTCGACAAAAGCAGGAATATGCGTCAGTATAAAGTGAAAATCCATCTTTTCCCTACAAATTTAACAATCATTTTAAGTCTTAGATTGTAGCAAAAATTTGTTGCGAAATTCTTATGAAAAAAGTTTAATTTGCTTTAAATTTGCTATTTTGCATTATAATCTCGCAAAATATTATCAAGGTATAAGGATAAAGATGATTTTGCTTGATGGCAAGGCTTTAAGTCTTAAAATAAAAGACGAGCTTAAAAATATGAGTTTGACACTGAAAACTAAGGGCGTTGAGCCTTGCTTGGCAGTTATTTTGGTCGGCAATGATGCGGCAAGTCAAAGCTATGTCAATGCTAAAGCAAAAGCGTGCGAAGTGTGTGAGATTAAATCTTTAGTTTATAAATTAGATTTTAACACTACGCAAAATGAACTTTTAGCCCTCATTAACACTCTCAATTACGATGATAGTGTGCATGGTATTTTAGTCCAGCTCCCTCTACCACCGCACATTAATAAAAATGTCATTTTAGAAAGCATATTAAGCTCTAAAGATGTCGATGGCTTTCATCCTATCAATGTAGGCTATTTAAATTTAGGTATCGAAAGCGGCTTTTTACCCTGCACACCTTTAGGAGTGATGAAGCTTTTAAAAGCCTACGAAATAGATCTTGAAGGTTTAGATACCGTTGTTATCGGCGCTTCAAACATAGTCGGTCGCCCTATGGCAACAATGCTTTTAAACGCTGGAGCGAGTGTAAGCATTTGCCATATTAAAACAAAGGATTTAAGTTTTTATACGCAAAAAGCGGACTTAATCATAGTCGCCGCGGGCTGCGTGAATTTACTCAAAGAAGATATGGTGAAAGAGGGAGTTATAGTTGTTGATGTGGGGATTAACCGCATTGACAATCACTTAGTGGGCGATGTCGATTTTGACAAAGTCTCCAAAAAAGCAAGTTTCATAAGTCCCGTTCCTGGCGGTGTAGGACCTATGACAATCGCGATGCTACTTGAAAATACTATTAAATCCGCCAAAAATAGACTTTTAAATCCTCAAATTTAAGGATCATTATGAATTTTCTTAAAAAATTTTATACTTTTTTTAATTCTTGGACTGGGACGATTATTTTTGTATTGCTTGTGATTTTTTTCTTTGTACAAGCCTTTATTATCCCTAGTGGTTCGATGAAAAATAGCCTTTTAGTTGGAGAAATGCTTTTTGTGAAAAAATTTAGCTACGGAATTCCTACTCCGCATATTCCTTGGCTTGAAATTCCTATTTTACCAGATTTTGATGATGATGGACATTTGATTAGCGGAGATGGTCCTAAAAGAGGAGATATAGTCGTTTTTAGATACCCTCACGATGAAAAAATTCATTTTGTTAAACGCTGCGTAGCTAAGGGTAATGATAGGGTTATTTATGCAAATAAAACGCTTTATGTGAGTATGAGTGAGGGAGAGAATTTTATGCGAGAAAATTATCCCAAAGATGACCTTATAAAACTTGGCGGACGACTTTTTGTCAAAGAGCCTTATAAACAAAAGGGAATTCACTATGAAGAGCAAGTTAATATGGATGATCTTATAGAAAAATATGCTCTCTTAGGGCAGTTTGCTATGACGAAAATTAATCTTAAAGAACTTGGGAATGCTTATGTTTTCGATGTGCCAGAAAATGAATATTTTATGATGGGAGATAATAGGGACTTTTCTTCGGATAGTCGTTTTTGGGGTTCTGTGCCTTATAAACTCATCGTAGGACAGCCTTGGTTTGTGTATATGTCCTTTGACAAAAACTATAATATACGCTGGGAAAGGATAGGTCGCTTCGTAGATAGCCTAGAAAATGAAGAAAAATTCATCAAAGATGATGATAGTGGGGATACTTTAAGCTAGTCAAGGAGCGATTGATAAATTGCTCCTTTTTACACCAAACGCTTAAAAAACTGATGAAAAAATGAAAAATACTTGACAAATTAAAGAACTTTTTGGCATAATCACTTCTTTTATTTGTCTCCTTAGCTCAGCCGGTAGAGCATCTCCCTTTTAAGGAGGGGGCCGTTGGTTCGAATCCAACAGGGGACACCATTTTGGGTCGCTTAGCTCAGTTGGTAGAGCGCCACCCTTACAAGGTGGATGTCATAAGTTCGAGTCTTATAGCGACCACCATTGCTTCTTAGGTGCAGCGGTAGTTCAGCTGGTTAGAATGCCGCCCTGTCACGGCGGAGGTCGCGGGTTCGAGTCCCGTCCGCTGCGCCATTTATGTCTCCTTAGCTCAGCCGGTAGAGCATCTCCCTTTTAAGGAGGGGGCCGTTGGTTCGAATCCAACAGGGGACACCACTTTATAGGGTTTGACCCTTTCGTCTAGTGGCCCAGGACAACACTCTCTCTGTGTGGAAACAGAGGTTCGAATCCTCTAAGGGTCGCCAAATTTGGTCGCTTAGCTCAGTTGGTAGAGCGCCACCCTTACAAGGTGGATGTCATAAGTTCGAGTCTTATAGCGACCACCATTGCTTCTTAGGTGCAGCGGTAGTTCAGCTGGTTAGAATGCCGCCCTGTCACGGCGGAGGTCGCGGGTTCGAGTCCCGTCCGCTGCGCCATAGTTTAATTAAACAAATTCACAGGAAGTTGTATAACATTTTTTATAAGATTAAAGGGTGTTTTAAGCGTATCAGCTAGAATTTGAGTTTGAAATTTAGGGTCATCAAGCGAACCATTGACTTTGATATTTGTGCTAATTTCTTGATTTTTCCCTAAAATCACATAATTTAAAATCGGCACTTTAGAGATGGTATCAGAAGCCGACTTTAAAGTCTTAAGCTCTAAATTTAAATCTAGACTATTAAGTCTCAAATTTGCACTTCCTAAGCCAAATAAATCCACACTATCGCCATTAAGATTAATCGCAGTGAAGCTAAGTAGGTCTTTTTTACGATTAAATAGCACTTTACCATCTTGTATATGAAGTCCTTTTTGATTAAAAGTTGGTGCCCTAAACATCACTAAAGACGGCACAGTATCTATAAAAGAAACCAGCTGATTAATCCCCTTTAAATCCCTAACATAAGTATTTTTAACCCCAAATTCTCCCTCAAAAAACTCATCGCTACTTCCCTCAGCCTTGACATTAAAAACACCTTCTTTAAAGGCATTTTTTTGTAAAAAAGTGTTTAAAAATTCATCGCTCATATCATTTGCTATAAGGCTTAATCTTTCAGGAGATTTATGAAAAGAAATTTGCGTTTTGCCACTACTTGCACTAGCATTTAGCACAGCTTTATTTAAAGAGGCTTCCAAGCGTTCAAATGATAAAGTTTTATTCATATCTAAAAGAATAATGCCCACATTTGCTCCACCTATTTTAATATGATATGGATTTGTCTCCAAAGCAAAGCTTTTTTCGCTTTCTCCCTTTTCGTAAAGATAAGTGAGATTTTTAAAATGCAATTCTTTTAAAGCTGGAGTGAAAGTCGCACTTATTAAGTTGCTTTTTGAACGCAGTGTTAAATTCCCTCCCAAACTTTGAATTTCGAAGCTGTCGCTAGTATAAGGCTCTTTTGCATTGATTAAAAAACGCTTCTCAAAACTCGCCTCATCAATGCTTACATTAAAATCATTAAAATTCCTACTCTTATAATGCAAACGCCTAATATCCCTTAATCCTAAACTTTTTGCTACACTCAAATAAGGCATAAAAATTTGTAAATTTTCTAAAGTTAGCTCTAGCCCTTCGCTAAAATTTAAATTTGCATTCCACGCGGGGATATAAAGCTTCACCGCTTCTTTATAATCTAGATTAAATTTCACATTTTGATTTCTCATATCAAAATAATCATCATAGTAAAGCCTTAAAAGCTCCGTGTCAAACACGCCATTTTTTTGCTCTAAATCGATATTTGCTTTTAAATTTGCACTTAAAAAATCGTTACTAACTCCATTTGCATTGATATTTAATTGACCATTGTGAAATTGCACTGAGGCGGAGTTGATATTAAAATTTGCCAAAGAAAGTGCGGCATTACTTAAGGTCAAATCGCCCTTATAAAAAGTTTTTGCATTTTCATTAAAGCCTATTTTTAATTCCACGCTTCCGCTTGTTTTGCCACTTTTTTGATAAAAAGGCAAAGAAAAATCATAATTTTTCAAAGCATTGGCTAATTTTTCATCAAAAACGACCGCCCCACTTTTAATCAAAAGGTAAATTCCTGCTTTTTTAGAATCCAGCAAATCATACAAATACACCTTACTTTCACTTAAATTTGCTCCGTTATAACTTGCTTTTGCAAAATTTAAATCAAGCTTTTGTTTAGAAAAATTGATAGTAAGATTAGGGATAGTAATGGGCGTCATTTTCTCATCTAAACGCACCGATACATTTTTCGCAAAGCCCTTTGCCTTAAGTTCATCTAAATAATACTCTTTTTTGGAAAAATCTGCAAAACCCTCCAAAAAATCCAAATGATAAAATTCCGCCTTAGCTCTTTCAAAAAGCCATAGGTCAAGCTCCTTTGGAAGCTGAATTTGTTTTTTTATGTGTTTTGATAAAAGATTGATATTTTTAAGATTCATATCTTCAATTTTATAAGAAAGCTGCCCATTTTTAAAAGATAAAGTGGTATTAAAATCTAAAAAAGAAGAATCTGCCCTCGCTTTTAAATGATAAAATTCGCTTTTTGCATTGATATTTAAATCACCCGCTATATTAATGCCATATTCTTTTACGAAAAGCTTTTGAATTTGTGCCTTAAGCTCATCTTTTTCACGCTTTAAATCAAGCTTTAAAAAAAATAAATCTCCATCGACAAAAAATTCCTTACCATCAAAATAAATTTGCACCTTATGTTTGTCAAAAACGAGATTTTCTACATTTATCTCCTCAACAAAAGTATAAAGATATTTCAAATTCTTCGTAATTTTTAAAAGTTCTTTAGAGGCGAAATTTTGATTGTTTTTATTAGAATTTACAGAAAGATTATTTTCATTAATGATAATATTTTTTGCTCTCACTATTAATTTTTTATCCATTTTTATATATAATTGCTCCAATTTTAAAAAATCAAATTGGACACTTGAGATGGAAATTCCGTTTTTAAGCACTAAAAATGCGATAAATATTAATCCTAAAATCCCTAATATAAAATATAAAATTTTCTTTTTCATACGCAACTTCTTTTTAATTTTTACTCTAGGGCTTGGGTTTTATCTTATCCAACCCTTGCCGAGCAATTCTGTCGTTCATATCCCTAAAGGCTCAGTAGGACAAATTATAACACATTTAAGGCAAAATCATTACGAATTAAGTGCGATTGATAAATATGTCCTCTTTTTGCTAGGACATCCACAATCAGGCTGGATTAATATAGGCACAAAGCCCCTAAATAGAGCCGAATTTTTACACAAGCTTACCATTTCAAAGGCAGCCCTACAAATCCTCACTTTAATCCCGGGCGAAACTAGCGTAGTATTTTTAGATCTTGCCGCACAAAAATTAGATTTAAATAAAGAAAAACTTTTAGCCGAATTTAAAAAACAAGCCCCTTATGAAGAAGGCGTTTTTTACCCTGAAACTTACAAAATTCCAAAAGGCATTACAGAAGACTTACTTATACAAATTCTGCTTTCTTACGCACATAATCAGCATAAAAAAACGGCGGAAAAAATTTTTGGTGAATATAACGCTAAAAAATGGCATCAATACATCATCACCGCTTCAGTGATTCAAAAAGAAGCTGCAAGTGAAGAGGAAATGCCCGTAGTCGCTAGTGTGATTTATAATAGACTTAAAATTGGCATGAAACTACAAATGGACGGGACTTTAAATTACGGCATTTATTCTCATGCTAAAATCACGCCCCAAAGAATAAGAGAGGATAATAGCCCTTATAATACTTACAAATTCGAAGGTCTGCCTAAGGAAGCCGTGTGCAATGTCTCTTTAGCGGCGATTCGTGCGGCGATTTTCCCACAAAAAACAAATTATTTATATTTTATGCGCGATAAAAAGACAAAAAAACACATCTTCACAACAAATTTAAATGATCATAATAAAGTCATCAAAGAACAAAGATAAATAATGCAAAAAAAGATTTTTTGGCTTAATCTTTTCATCGTTATCATCATAGCCTTTAACCTCCGCTCTCCTATTACCTCAATAGGACCTGTGATTGACATTATCGCAAATTTTTACACACTTAATTCTACCTTTGCTGGTATTTTAACAGCTCTACCCCTCGTAGCCTTTGGGACCATTTCTTTTTTGGTTGGCTATTTTTCACCACTTAAGGCTATTATTGTCGCCTTACTTTTAATCATAATGGGAGAATTAATCCGCTCTTATTTTGGACTTTTGGGGCTTTTTAGCGGTATGTTTTTATTAGGCTGTGGTATAGCCTTTGCAAATGTTTTACTTCCTAGTTTCATTAAGGAAAAATTTCCCAATCAAATTTCCTCCTTAATGGGAATTTACAGCCTTGTTTTAAGCGTTTCCTCCATTTCTGGCATAGCCCTTGCAAGTCCGCTTTTAAAGCTTTTTGAAGTGCCTGAAGCTATGGCTTTTTGGCTTATTTTTGCTTTAATTGCTCTTTTTGCCTATTACCCACAAATGAAAAATGGCAGAATTAAACGCAAAAAAAGCAAAATTTCACTTAAAATCAAACTCCACACTCACAAAACCGCCTGGAAAATCACACTTTTTATGGGAATGCAAAGCTTCATAGCCTATGCTTTATTTTTTTGGTATGTGCTTTTCATCACGGAAAAAGGTTTTGATAAAAATTTCGCTACTAATGCCGTTTTACTTGCTCAGCTCGTAGCTCTACCCGTTTCGCTTTTTGGACCCTTACTTTTAGGCAAACTTCCACTTAAATTTCACACAAGCTATATTGCAAGCTTATGTGCTTTATATGTGGTGGCTCTTTTCATACTTTATGCCTTTGATAGTGCTTTTATGGTGCTTTTAAGTGCCTTTATTATAGGAATTCCTTGGGGTGGAGTTTTTGGCATAGCCTTGCTTTTCATCGCACAAAAAAGTCAAAATGCTAAAATCGCCACCAAGCTTTCGGCTTTTGCTCAAGGATGTGGTTATTTAATCGCCGCACAAGCACCTTGGATTATAGGCTTATTGCGTGATATTTTTCATACTTTTTCTTGGGGAATTTTGCTTTTAGTTTTTGTAGGCATAGGTGTTAATATCTTTGGCTACCTTGCCTACAAAGCTGATAAAATAAGTTTTAAATAGCTTTCGTCCTTGTCTCTAGCCATTTAAGTGCTTTAGGCTCATCTTGAAGGCGTGGAGCAAGCTTTTCTTTTACTTTTTGATGATAAGCATTAAGCCATTTTTTTTCTTTTTCGTCAAGTAAATTTACATCAATGCAACTAAGCTCAAAAGGGCAAAGTGTAACAGGTTTAAAATATAAAAATTCACCATAGGCTGAGTTTTTAGGATTTTCTACCTTAGTATTAACAACTAAATTTTCAAGTCTCACACCCCATTTTTCCGCCTTATAAATCCCCGGTTCTATGGAGGTAAGCATACCTTCTTTAGCCCTTGTTTTTTCAAGCACAGGAGCAAAGTATGAAAGCACTTGCGGACCCTCGTGAACATTTAAAAAATAGCCCACTCCGTGTCCTGTTCCGTGAATATAATCAAGCTGCTCCTCCCACAAAGGCTGCCTTGTAATAGCATCAAGTAAAGGCATAGCAATATTTTTAGGAAAAATTGCTCTAGAAATGGCAATATGTGCCTTTAAGACAAGAGTGTAATCGTGAATTTGCTCCTCACACAAAACACCCACAGGCACAACCCTAGTAATGTCTGTCGTGCCATTTTTATACTGCCCCCCAGAATCGATAAGCAAAAAGCCGTCTCCCTCAATATCTAAGCAGTTTTGCCTCTCTGCTTTATAATGTGGAAAAGCACCATTGCCCTTAAAAGCTGCTATGGTCGCAAAGCTATTACTAATATAAAAAGGACTTTTAGCTCTAAATTCCGTAATGCGCGTATCTATATCGACTTCATTAATTTTTTGCTTTTGTTCTAAAGCCTCTTCAAGCCACGCAAAAAAACGACACAAAGCCACGCCATCTTCTACCATCGCATCTTCTATGTGAGAAATTTCCCTTGCACCTTTAACCGCCTTTAAATGTGTGCTAGGATTAATCTCCTCTACAAGCTTAACGCTAGAATTTAAAGCTTCCACAAGTAAGGCTGTCATTCTAGTTGGCTCAATCAATAAGGTTGTATTTTCCAAGCTTTTTAACTCTTTAATGACACTCTCATAAGCACAAATTAAAATTCCCTCACTCTTAAGCTCTTCTTTTAAAGCACTAGAAATTTTACCCTCATCGACAAAAAGCAAAGTTTCATTTTGTTTAATTAATAAATGACTTAAAAACACAGGATTATACTCTACATCCGCACCCCTTAAATTTGTAAGATAAGCAATATCATCAAGACTTGAGATGAGATGATTTTCCGCTCCTAATTCACACATTTTTTGACGGACTAAAGCTATTTTTTCTTTAGCACTTAAGGCACAATATGCCTTTTCGTGAGCGTAAATTTGAGCCTTAGGTAAAGAGGGGCGATCACTCCACATTAAGGCGATTAAATCGCAATGCTTAAGTGTGCAAAAGTCCTCTAGCTCTTTCTTAAGAGCTAGATTAAGCACGGCAAAATCACTGCCTAAAATTTGACCTTGTTTTAAATTTTTCTTAAGCCAATTTTGAAAAGTGTTTTCTTTATCTTGCTTTTGCAAAACTACACCACTTCCCTCAAGCTGCTTTTGTGCCTGAAGCCAATAACGCCCATCAACCCATAAATACGCTTCTTTTTGTGTGAAAACTAAAGTCCCCACAGAGCCTTGAAAGCCACTTAAATAATCCTTAACTTTATAATAATCACTTAAATACTCGCTCAAATGCGGATCAGCACTCACGACAAGATAGGCATCTAAGCCCTTTTCTTGCATAGCTTCGCGTAATTTTCCTACCCTTTTTGCAAAGATATTCATCTTTTTCCCTTTAATTTTCTAATTTTTTCACAAAATTTTTAAAAACTAAAAGCACCGCAGCCACAGCAAATAAAATCCACACACATTGATAAAATAAATCAGGTAAAGTTGCTAAATTTTCTTCATTAGCGTGTCCTCCTATAAGCCCCGCTAAAACATTACCCACTGAAATGCTTACAAACCAAAGTCCCATAACTTGCGATTTTATAGCACCCGGAGCGATCTTAGTCATAATGGACAAGCCCACAGGAGAAAGACAAAGCTCACCAAGCGTTAAAAACAAAAAGCTAGCCACAATCCACCAAGGAGAAGCTAAAATCGCACTTCCACTAGCCACAGCATTTGTAGCATTTTCTACGCCACCATTATTTGAAATGATACTACCTGCCGCAAAAGCCATAATCAAAAAGCCCACTCCAGCACCGATCAAGCCCAAAGAGAATTTAGTCAAAGAAGAAAACTCACAATTTCTTTTTGCCAAAAAGACCCAAATGCCCCCAATTACAGGTGCTAAAAGAATAATAAAGAGTGCGTTGATAGATTGAAACCACACGGTTGGAATTTCATAGCCTAGAACCATTTTGTCAGTAAGTTTATCGGCGAAAAAATTGTAAGTTGTGTATTGTTGCTCAAAAACAGACCAAAACACAGCCGCCGCAAAAAATAATATAACAAAAAGAATCAAATTTTTCTTCTCATCTTTAGTCAAAGATGAAAGAAAAAATAGATAAAGAAAATAAAAACCCGCACACCATAAAATTACCATAGTCATACTTTTTGCAATCGCAACAGGATTAAGATTGATAACGCCACTCACACTTAAGATAGCGATACCTACAAGAGCGATGAAAAACACCGCGATGAAATAAGGAGCGTTTTTATTATATTTTGTCGCCTTATCCCAAGCCTCGTCCATACCGACTTTTTCATCAAATTCTTTAAAATCAGGCACAGCTTTAAAGGCAAAAATCAAAAGTGCGATAAGCATACCAATGCCCCCCGCTCCAAAGCCCAAATGCCAGCCATATTGCGTTTGTAAAAAGCCCGTAACCAAAGGTGCTATAAAACCACCTATATTAATCCCCATATAAAAAATGGTAAAACCAGAATCGCGTCTAGGGTCTTTTTTATCATACATCATACCCACCATAACCGAAGAGCAGGTTTTAAAAAGTCCCGTGCCTATGACTATAAGCCCTAAGCCCACGAAAAATAAAGCTGTATTAAAATAAGAAAGCCCTATACTCAAATGTCCCAAAGCTATAACTACACAGCCTATAAAAACGGCTCTTTTCTGTCCTAAATAATTATCCGCTATCCAGCCACCCGGTAAAGCTGCTAAATAAATACAACCGCCAAAAATTCCAGCAATTGCCGAAGCCTCTTCCTTACTCATACCAAGTCCGCCACTAAGCAGGGTCGCTGTCATAAAAAGCACAAGTAAAGGACGAATTCCATAAAAAGAAAATCTCTCCCAAAGTTCAGTTGCAGACAAAGCAAATAAAGGCTTAGGATGCCCTAAAAATGCTTTATCGAGTTTTTGTGTATTTTGTTCTTGTTTCATACCACTTCCTTTTATTATTCGATAATCATTTTAATTATAATAAAAAAATGTAGATTTTAGTAATATTTTAGATGAAATTATTTTAAGTTGTTACGATTTTACATATTTATTTTAAAGTGATTAATGTTAAATTTAAATGGAGGCTTAAACTTAGGGCTTTTGCATTTTGCAATTCTATACTTTCAAATTTGAAAGCAAAATTCGAATTCTCAAGCTCATAAATAAATAGCAAAAGTTTTAAAAAATCGCCACTCAACTCTAAATCTAAAAAATGTTTTTGCAATAATTTTTCATCTTTATAAGTATTTTGCAGATGGTTAATCAATAAATGATGCTTCCTACTTAACAATTCTATAAAATCCAAATAATCCTCATAATTTTTACTAAAAAATGCAATTTTTCCAAGCCCCTCTTCAAGCTTTAAATTTTGCTCCTTAAGTTCTATTTTAAGGTTTTTTTCTATATTTTCTAAATGCTTAATTTGCGATTTTCTTTCCAATAAAGTCTCGCCATTTAGACCTATAATTTCCTCCAAAAATCTCCCAGAAAAACTCTCATATAACTTAAATGCCAAAAATATCCCTAAAAATCCTAGCAAAATAGCAAAAAGTATCTTTTCTCTTAAATTTAAATTTTCCAAAAATGCTACCAAACTACTCATTTTTTAACTCCAAAATGAGTTCCTTAGAATTTGCATTGATAATTTCAAACATATTGTTTTTTTCTATTTTTTCCAAAGCCTTTATATAATCATTTTCCGCGTTAAAAACCAGTCTAATGCTATCTTTTAAGCTTAACGAAGAAATTTTAAGTCCATTTTGATTAAGAAAGCTAAAAATTTCATAAAGCTTAAGACTTTTCGCTTCATCTTTTTTAAAGTGTATCGCTAAAGCCGCTAAAAGCTCTTCATTTTGTCTTAATAAAAGCGTATTGTTTTTATAAGTTCGATTCAAATCTTTTAAATTTTCCTCCAAAATGAAAAGATTCTCATTGAGTTTTTTTAAATCGGTTTTTAAATTTTCATTATTTTGTTTGGTGATTTTATTTTGAGTGTATTTAGGATAATCTTTCCAAAATAAAACGCCCAAAGTCCCTAAAAAACAAAAAGAAAATAATAAAAAAGCCAAAATAAAAGGCTTTAAATTCAATTCATTTTTTTTAATAAAATCTGTCTCATTAGAAAAATGACAAAGAGAGCAAAGCGTCTTTTGTGGCTCTTCTTTGAAAAAGCTCTCCACGCTTAAATGCCTATGATACCCACTAAGCCACACGCCAAAAGCGAATTTATCATTGACGCTTAGCACTAAATCATTTTGCTCTAAAAGCTCTAAAATTCCATAATTTTGAAAGAAAAGATCCTTATTTTCTTTCAAATCTAAATCCCTCAAGCTAAATTGCGGTAAATTTTTAAGCCCTGTAAAATAGCCATTTTTAAAATAACTTATAAAGCTTAATGTTTCTCCAAAAAATACAACGCAAAATTTTTTCTCTTTAACCCACTTTGGATAAAGCATACTAAAGATAAGAGGCTGGGGATAAACGCTTTCTTTTTTGTCTAAATTTTTAATATGTGTTAAGAAAATATGAGCGTTTTCATTTTCCCTAAAAACACTCATTTGATATTCAAAAGCATTATTTAAATGAAGCTCCTCCACGACACTTTCAAACAATACATCATTTTCTAACCGCCCATTTTTCTTCGCATAAAAAAGCTTGTCAAACTCTATAAATTCACGCTTTTTATTCTTCATACTCTAGCATTTTTTTTAGAAAATTTTCATCTTTTTGCCAAGCCTTTTTTACCACAACAAAGAGTTTTAAAAGCACCTTTTTTTGCGTTAAATTTTCTATCTTAATCCTTGCTTTTTGCCCTATTCTTCTAAGAGTCGCTCCCTCTTTTCCTATAATCATTGCTTTGTGAGAATTTGTGTCGGTGATAATTTGTGCGTGGATAATAAGAAGATGTGGCTTTTCTTTTACATTTTGCATTAAAATCTCACTACAATAAGGCAGCTCGTCGCTTAAATTTTCATACAAACTCTCTAAAATAAAATCTCTAAAAAGCTCTTTTTCGCTACTTGGCGTTAGAAATTCGCTATCATAAAAATGTGTGTGAGAAGGAAGAAGTTTTACAATTTCATCTAAAAGGGCTTTTTTATAACTTTTTTGCTTACAAGAATAAGGCAAAATAGCCTGAAAATCTCCGCTAAATTTCGCATATTCGCTTAATTTTTGAAGCACTTCCTCATTTTTAGCTAAATCGACCTTATTTAGCACGACAATGTGCGGAATTTGCGGCTTTAAAGCAAGGAATTTTTCATAATCACTTATTTCATCAAAAATACTCGCCACAAAAACGATGACATCACAATCTTTCATAGCCTTTAACGCACTTTGGATTAAAAGCTGATTAAAAGAAGTTTTGCTTTCGTGAAGACCGGGCGTATCGATGAAAATGAGCTGATTATCTCCTTGCATTACTATGGCTTTGATTTTGCGTCTTGTAGCGTTTTGTTTGTGAGAAACAAGGGCGATTTTTTCCTCAAGTAAGGAATTAATCAGTGTGCTTTTACCTGCATTTGTGCGACCTATGAGGCTTATAAAGCCACTTTTCACAAAATATACCTCGCTAAATCTTTATTTTCTACAATAGAGCTTAATTTTTCTTCAACCATCTTTTTATCCACAATGAAGCTTTTACCAGCATACTCATCAGCCTCAAAACTTAAGTCCTCAAGTAATTTTTCTATTACCGTATGCAGTCTTCTAGCACCTATATCTTGCATTTCTTCATTGGCTCTTGAAGCGATTTTAGCGATCTCTCTTATAGCCTCATCGTCAAATTCTAAGCTTAAATCCTCCGTTTTTAAAAGCTCTACATATTGCTTTAAAAGGGAGTTTTTAGGACGGGTTAAAATGGCATATAAAGCCTCATCATCAAGGCTATCAAGCTCCACTCTTAAAGGAAAGCGTCCTTGAAGTTCTGGGATTAAGTCGCTTGGTTTGCTAAGATGAAAAGCCCCCGCAGCGATGAAAAGAATATGATCGGTTTTTACAATTCCTAGCTTAGTTTGCACACTTGAGCCTTCTACTATGGGAAGTAAGTCCCTTTGAACGCCCTCTTTACTAGGGTCTTGACGATTAGAATTTCCGCTTGAAACGGCGATTTTATCTATCTCATCGATAAAGATAATCCCCTCATTTTCCACACGCCTTAAAGCCTCACTTTTAATGTTTTCTGTGTCTAAAATTTTATCACTTGCCTCGCTTTTAAGGGTATTTCTAGCGTCTTTGATTTTCATCTCTTTTTTGACTTTTTTACTGCCTACGCCTATGACTTTTACCATATCTTGCATTGCACTCATTTCAGGGGGGAGATTAGGATTAGTATCGAACATATTTTGCGAAATTTCAAGCTCGATAACACTTTCATCTAAGTCCCCATTTTTAAGCTTTGTTCGCATTTTTTCAAGGCTGTTTTGATACTCTTCTTGTTTTTCCTCACTCACGCCTTTAGGAAGAGGCGGTAAAAGCTTTTCTAAAATTTTATCTTCAATATAAGCTTCGATTTTATCTTGATTTTTCTCTCTTTGCTCGTTTTTGACTAAATTTAAAGCCGCATTTGCTAGGTCTCTTACCATACTTTCGACATCACGCCCTACAAAGCCCACTTCTGTATATTTACTCGCTTCGATTTTGATGAAGGGAAAGCCCATCATCTTAGCTAAACGCCTCGCGATCTCCGTTTTACCCACGCCCGTTGAGCCTATCATTAAAATATTTTTAGGCATAATGTCATCTTGAAGTTCGGGGCTTAGTCTCATTCTGCGGTAGCGGTTTCTTAGGGCTATGGCGATGATTTTTTTCGCCTTTTTCTGCCCTATGACATAATCATCTAAAAATTTAACAATTTCTTTAGGGGTTAAATTCATTTTTCATCCTCAATTACATAAGTTTTAATGTTTGTATTTGTATAAACACAAATTTCACCTGCGATTTGAAGGCTTGATTTGACAAGTTCTTCTTCGTCTAAATTTTGTGCGTGTTTTTTTAAAGCCCTTGCCGCTGAAAGTGCGTAATTTCCCCCACTTCCTATGGCTGCAATTTGATTATCCTCAGGTTCTAAAACATCACCCGTGCCAGAAAGTAAAAAAATGTGCTTTCTATCAAGCACGAGCATCATAGCTTCAAGCTTTCTTAAATACTTATCCTTACGCCACTCTTTAGAAAAATCAATCGCCGCTTTAAGCAAGTCGCCCTTAGAGCTTTGGAGCAAATTTTCAAACATATCAAAGAGATTAAAGGCGTCCGCCGTGCTACCTGCAAAACCTGCCAAAACCTTGCCATTGTTTAATTTACGGATTTTGACGGCATTGCCTTTCATTACCGTATTCCCAAGGCTTACTTGTCCATCGCCACCGATGACGGATTTATTTTTACCCTTATAAGCTAATATCGTTGTAGCGTGAAACATTACTCCGCCTTAACTTCAATTTTAAATTCCGCGTGGATAGCGTGTCCTAGCTTTACGCTTATGTTGTGAATACCTAGCGTTTTAATCATTTCACATTCTAGGCTTTTTTTATCTAGCTCTATATTTTTTTGCTCTTTTAAAGCAAGAGCAATGTCCTCTTTCGTAACCCCGCCAAATAAAGACCCATTTGCCCCCACAGGTTTTGAAATTTCAAGTGTGATTTTAGAAAGCTCATTTTTAAGCTTTTCTAAATTCGCAAGCTCAAAACGCAAATTTTCCGCTTCTTTTTTCTTATCGCTTTCATATTTTCTTAAAACTTCATTTGTAGCGGCTTTAGCAAAACCTTTAGCGATGAGAAAATTCTGCCCATAGCCGTCCTTGACTTCCTTGACCTCTCCAGCCTTACCTAAACTTTTAACATCTTTGATTAATAATACCTTCATCACTTTTCCTTAACAAATAAATGAATTTTAACGCAAATTTATAAACAACTTTAAAAATCACAAGCTGGAACGCTTTTTGCTAAATTTCATCAAAGTTTAAATGAAGGCAAAAAAATGTTTAATGATAAGGTCATTTTAATCACAGGTGGCACAGGCTCTTTTGGCAAGACTTATACTAAAGTTTTATTACAAAATTATAAGCCTAAGAAAATCATCATTTATTCACGCGATGAACTAAAGCAATTTGAAATGGCAAGTGTGTTTAACGCCCCTTGTATGCGTTACTTCATCGGCGATGTAAGGGATAAAGAAAGGCTTAAAAAAGCGACTAAAGATGTCGATTTTATCATACACGCTGCGGCGATGAAACATGTGCCAATAGCTGAATATAACCCTATGGAGTGCATTAAAACTAATATCCACGGCGCACAAAATGTTATTGATGCTTGTTTTGAAAATGGCGTGAAAAAGTGCATAGCCCTAAGCACGGATAAGGCTTGTAATCCTGTAAATTTATACGGAGCGACTAAGTTAGCTAGCGATAAACTCTTTGTCGCGGCAAATAATATGGCAGGGGAGAATCACACACGCTTTAGCGTTACAAGGTATGGTAATGTCGTAGGTTCAAGGGGTTCTGTGGTGCCGTTTTTTAAAAAACTCATTAATGAGGGTGCGAGTGAGCTTCCCATCACAGATGTTAGAATGACGCGTTTTTGGATAAGCCTTGAAAATGGTGTGAAATTTGTGCTTGAAAATTTTAAGGCTATGCACGGCGGCGAAATTTTTATCCCTAAAATCCCCTCGATGAAAATCACCGACCTAGCCCACGCCCTAGCACCCAAATTAAAGCATAAAATTATAGGCATTAGAGCGGGGGAAAAATTACACGAAATTATGATTTCAAGTGATGATAGCCACCTAACTTATGAGTTTGAAAACTACTATGCCATAAGCCCTAGCATTAAATTTATCGACACGCACACGGATTTTAGTGTCAATGCTTTAGGCGAAAAGGGGCAAAAAGTGCCAAATGGCTTTTCTTATAGCTCGGATAATAATCCTTTATGGGCGAGTGAAAAAGAGCTTTTAGACATCATTAATGAGGGGTTTTAATGCTATCTTATTCTCATCAAAACATTACCCAAGATGATATTGAAGTCGTTGTAAGAGCCCTAAAAGAAGACTTTTTAACCTGCGGAGCTAAGGTAGAGGAATTTGAAAAAGCCTTAGCAAAATATGTAGGCGTAAAAGCCGCTTGTGTGGTAAATTCCGCCACTTCGGCACTGCATTTAGCCTATCTTGCTTTAAATGTTAAGGGCAAAATTGTTCTTACCACGCCTCTTACTTTCATCGCCACTTCCAATGCGGCTTTAATGGCAGGAGCTAAGGTGGAATTCATCGACATAGGCACGGACGGCAATATTGACGCTAAAAAGCTAAGAGCTAGGCTTGAAAAAGGAAGTGAAAATATCGCTGCTGTGGCGGTGGTGGATTTTGCAGGGCAAAGTGTAGAGATAGATGAAATTTCCGCACTTTGTGAGGAATTTAAACTCCCCTTGCTTGATGACGCTTCTCACGCCTTAGGGGCGGAATTTCGCGGTAAAAAAGTCGGCTCTTTCGCAAGTTTGAGTGTGTTTTCCTTTCACCCTGTAAAGCCCATTACAACCTTTGAGGGCGGGGCTGTGGTGAGTGATGATGAGGAATTAATTGAGCATATTAAAAGGCTAAGAAGTCATAGCATTATAAAAAAAAGGCTGTGGGATAGCGATAGTTTCGAGCTTGGCTTTAATTACCGCTTAAGTGATGTCGCTTGTGCTTTAGGGATTAATCAGCTTAAAAAGCTTGATGTGAATTTAGCAAAAAGAGAGCAAATCGCCGCTTTTTACGATAAGGAATTTGAGAAAAATCCCTATTTCTCCACGCTTAAAATCCCTGCTTATAAAAAAAGCTCAAGACATCTTTATCCTATACTTTTATATCCTGAGTTTTGGTGTCAAAAAGAAGAGATTTTTAAAGCACTTTTAAAGCGTGAAATAGGCGTTCAAGTGCATTATAAACCTACTTATGAATTTAGTTTTTATAAAAAAGAGCTTCCAAATTTACGCCTTGAAAATGCGGATAATTTTTATAAAGCCGAGCTTTCTATTCCTTGTCATCAAGAAATGAGTTTAGAACAAGCAAAATTCGTCAAAGAAAGCCTTTTTGAAGTGCTTGAAAATGGGGGATATTGTGGATAGTTTAGATTTTCGCTCCGCCTCCTTTTCAAAGACTTCAAAGGCTCTTTATGCCTTAGCTACAAGACTTTTTCCAATATGGCGTTCTATCACAGGTGAGGGTTTTAGGGCTAGTCTTGAAATTTTAAAAAAAGAATTTGAAAACACGGGGGGGGGGGGGGGGGTAAGCCCATTTCAAATTCACGCCCTAGCCTCTGGAAGTAAAGTTTTTGACTGGACTATCCCGCCTGAGTGGAGCGTAAAAGACGCTTATATCATCACGCCACAAAATGAAAAAATTTGTGATTTTAAAAAACATAATCTTCATCTTTTAAATTACTCCACCCCCATAAATACAGAACTAGATTTTGAAGAGCTTGATAAACATCTTTATTCCTTAAAAGAGCTTCCAGATGCTATCCCTTATGTAACGAGTTATTATAAAAGGCGTTGGGGCTTTTGCCTATCTCATCATCAAAGATTAAAGCTTAGCAAGGGAAAATACCGCGTTTTTATAGATTCTAAGCACGATGAAAACGGAGTTTTAAATTATGCGGATATTGTGATACCAAGCACCACAGGCTTAAAAGATGAAATTCTCATCTCCACCTATCTTTGCCACCCATCTATGGCAAATAATGAATTAAGCGGTCCTTGCGTAGCTATCTTTTTAGCAAAATGGCTTCACACGCTAAACACTCGCAAATACAATTACCGCTTTGTTTTCGTGCCTGAAACCATAGGAAGTATAGCTTATTTATCGAAACATTTAAAGCATTTACAAAAGCACACAAAAGCAGGTTTTGTTCTAAGCTGTGTGGGCGATGAAAAAAATTATTCACTAATTCACAGCCCAAAAGCTAATACTTTAAGCGATAAAGTCGCCTTTCATACCCTTAAAAACAAGAAAAATTTTAAAGAATTTAGCTTTTTATATCGCGGCAGTGATGAGAGGCAGTATTGTAGTGCTTTAGTAAATTTACCTGTGGTTTGCGTGTGTAGGACGCGTTTTGGGGACTTTAAGGAGTATCATACGAGCTTAGATGATTTAAACTTTATCACGCCTAAAGGTTTGGGTGGGGCTTTAAGGGCTATGCAGGAGATGATTTTAAATTTAGAAAATAACGCTACTTACAAAAGCACCATTTTTTGTGAGCCAAATTTGGGTAAAAGAGGGCTTTATCCAACACTTAATCTACGCAATCAGCCTCCACAAATTTCCACCTTTTTAGCCCTTTGTGATGGTGAAAATGATGTTTTAGACATTGCACAGATGATGGATTTGCAAGGCTATGAGCTAGAAAATATCATTAAGGATTTACTAAAATACAATTTAATCAAAAGGATAAAGCCGTGAATTTTTTACAAGCTAAAGATAAAATTTATAGCAAAAAAGATTTTTACGAAGCACTAAAGAGTGTAGGGATAGGGCGTGGGGACTGCATTTGTGTGCATACAGAGCTTTTTAATTTAGGCATAGCTTTGGTGGGGCGTGAGGAATTTTTGGGCATTTTACTGGAAGTTTTTAAAGAACTTTTAGGAGAAAATGGCACACTCATTATGCCAACTTTCACTTATGATTTTTGCAACGGCAGAGATTTTGATAAAAAAAATCACAAAAGCACTATGGGCGTTTTGACAGAGTTTTTTAGATTGCAAGAGGGTGTTTTACGCAGTGATGACCCTATTTATTCTTTTGCGATTTGGGGAAAGGATAAGGGGGATTTTTTAAGCCCAACGCCTACTTGCTTTAGCGAAAACTGCGTTTATGACATCTTGGCTAAAAAAGACGGCAAAATCGTGCTTTTAGGCACGGATATTGTGGGCTATACCTTTACGCATTTTATTGAAGAAAGGGCAAGGGTGAGTTACCGCTATTATAAAGAATTTAGCGGGAAAATCATCGATGAAAGGGGCTTAGTGCGTGAGAAAAGCATACAATTTTATGTAAGAGCTTTGAGGCAAGAAAAAAGTATTTTTTCTGTGCCAAAACAAGTTGATATTTTAAAAGCAAATCATAATTTTAGGCGTGAAAGCTTTGCAAATGCTTGTATAGTCAGCATAAAAGCAAAAGCCTATTTGAAGGATACTTTAAGCATTTTAGCTCAAGATGAAAAAGCCCTTTTGTAACGCTTTAAGCATCTTCTATCTTTGAAATTTCTAGGTGCATTTTAGCGTTTTTTTGCGAAAAATGATAAAGCAAATCATCACTTGGATAGCTTATGCTTTTGTTTTTACAAGGGGGTTTTGGGTGGGAGAAAATTTGGGTGAGCATTGGGGGAAGTTCTTTATTGATGAGAGATTTTATAGACATATCTAAGCCGTGTTCTAAACTTTTAATAAATTTGCCATCGATTTGACTTTCCTTTTTTATTAAATTTAATTTTGCCTTAAAACCTAGCTTTTCATAAAGGGCGTAAAGCTCTTGTTTTTCATCAGGCGGAGCGATGTCCTTATCCTGTATGGAGTGATAACTTACATAAATGGGTTGGGGATAATTAGCCTGAATAGCAAGATGTTCCGGCTCTAGGATATAGCGAATTTTTCTTCTTGCAGGGGAGAAAAAATTAGGCGAATACCGATTAGAAGTCCAAAAGGTTTTATCAAAACAATGTAGATTAATCTCCTTATAAGCCGTGCCTACGGATATATGCTCCATATAATCAATTTCTTTACCAAAGCCTATAAAACGCCAAGGAAATTTCGCATAACCTGAATTATCTATGACCCCATCTATCGCCCAAGGAGCGATTTTGCTTACTAAATGTGCTAAGTAGCCTCCGTGAGATGAGCCGATTAAAACAACTGGTAAATTTTTGACATTTTTACCCCCCCCCCCCCCCCCCTGTATTAAAAGGTGGATTTTTCTGCACATAAAAAAGAGCGTTTAAAATGTCAAGGGCGGACATAATGCCAAAATTATTATATTCATTTCTCGCAGGTTTTAGAGTGGCTGTAAGTGTGGGGTGAAAGCTATCATTAAGTCTTTTTTGCTGCTTAAGTTTAAGAATTTGTGCGTTGATGAGTTCTAAAAGTGCGGTAAGGGCTTCTTTGGAATTAATGGAGTCTAAAGGAGGCGTTTTAAAATGGATATTTTTACAAAACTCATCTATAATCATTTTATCGATTTCATCTAAGAAAAAATCTACTCCAGTAAGAGAGCGATTACCTATGCAGTGGTAATTCACGCTCACAACAGCTGCTTCAAATTCGTTTGCTACAAACCCAGCTAAATGCTCCCTATAATTCTCATCAGCATCCGCACCAAGCCCGGGAATGATGAAGATAAGGGCTTTAATTTCTTTTTCATCATCATAACAAAGCCTAAATTCCAGCTTACTTTCCCTCTTAATCCCAAGCTCTACATCATCACAGCTTTTAATCTTATAAGTTTTATCTACAAGCATTTTTTGCCTTTTGTTTTGAAATTTAGATTATTATACAAAAAAAACGATGAAAGGCTAGAAAAGATGATATGTCATATTGATGACTTTTTACAAAAAAGTGTGAAAAAATTCCCACAAAAAATGCTTTTTAAAGAAATGGGGGGAGTAAGTATCACTTATAAAGAATTTGATGATTTAAGTCAAAAAGTTGCAACTAAGCTTTTAAACACCTTAGCAAAAGAGCCTATTCAAAGTCCTATTTTAATCATCTTACCTAAAAGCATTAACACGCTTATTAGTTTTTTTGGCGTGGCAAAGAGTGGGAATTTTTATACACTCTTAGATGAAAAAATGCCCCTTGAAAGAATAGAAAAAATCATTAGTGTTTTAAAACCTAAGGCTTTCATCACTTCAAAAAGTTTAAATTACAAGCTTGATTTACCTACACTTTATACAGAAGATTTTGAAAGCTATGAAAGAGATGAAGAAGCTTTAACAAAGGCTAGATTAAGACATATTGATACAAATTTACTTTATGTCTTTTTTACAAGTGGTAGCACAGGGCTACCTAAGGGAGTAAGCATAAGTCATAAAAGTGTGATTGATTATGCTTTTTGGGTGAGTGAGGAATTTGAGTTTAGCGAAAGCTCAAATTTGGCTAACCAAGCCCCACTTTATTTTGACAATTCTATCCTTGATATTTTCCCTACTATTAAGGAGGGTGGCTCTGTGCATTTAGTGCCAAATTCACTTTTTGCCTTTCCGCTTAAGGTGCTTGAATACCTAGAAAATGAGGGGGTTAATACCATTTTTTGGGTGCCTTCAGTGCTAATTTATTTTGCAAATACACAGGCTTTAGAAAAATTTACACTCAAAAAGCTTAAAAAAGTGCTTTTTTGCGGAGAAATTATGCCTAATAAACAGCTTAATTACTGGAGAGCAAAGCTTCCAAACACCCTCTTTGCTAATCTTTATGGACCAACTGAAATCACTGATGTGTGTTGTTTTTATAAGGTAGATAGAGAATTTAAAGATGAAGAGCTTTTACCTATAGGAAAGGCTTGTAAGAATACAGAACTTTTAGTCTTTGATGAAAATAAAAATTTGATTAATGAAGTAGGTAAAAAGGGTGAGCTTTTCGTAAGAGGGACTAGCCTTTCTTTAGGTTATTATAATGACACAGAAAAAACAAAAGCAGCCTTTATACAAAATCCTTTGCATAATAATTATTTAGATTTACTTTATAAAACAGGAGATATTGTCGCTTATAATGAATTTGGGGAATTACTTTGCTATGGAAGACTTGATAATCAAATCAAATTTAAAGGACATAGAATTGAGCTTGGTGAGATAGAAGCAGTGTTAAATTCTCACGCAAAGATTAAAAATAGTGCTTGTATCTTTAAAGATGACAAACTCATCGCCTTTTATGAGAGTGATGAGGAGCTTGATTTAAAGGGCTTTTGTAAACAAAAACTCCCCCCTTATATGATAGCCTCAAGTTTTGTAAGGGTGGAAAAATTCGCCCTTAATGCAAACGGCAAGATAGATAGGAAGGTTTTGAGTGATAAAATTTGAGAAGATTGTTTGTTTGGGAGAAGGCAAATTTGCCCTACAATGTCAAAAAATTGCTGAAAATTTTTTCGCTTGTCCCGTAGAACTCTTACAAAATGACAATATAAAAGAACTTGATGGCTTTTTTGCGAGCTTAAAAAACGCTCTTATTATATCTGCGAACAATACCTTTTATCTTTTTAAAAAGCCTTGTATTGCTAATAATACCATTATCAATTATCACAATTCTTTACTGCCTAAACACAGAGGATTAAACGCTCACATTTGGACAATTTTTGAAGATGATGTGAAAACAGGCATTTCTTGGCATAAGGTTGATGAGGGGATAGATACTGGAGATTTAATTATACAAAAAGAAATTGTGCTAGATGAAAGCTTTACAGCCCTTTCTTTACTTAGAATGCAGTATAATTTAGCTCTATCCTCACTTGAGGAAGCTTTAAGGAATTTAATGCTTAATCGCGTTAAGCCACAAAATATAGAGGCACTTTATCATAGTAAAAATGAGTTTCCTAATGAAGGCTATTTGGATTTGGCTTGGGAAGAGGCTAAAATTTGTCGTTTTTTAAGAGCAATGGATTGTGGAAGTCATCAAGCTCAATTAAGGCTTTTTGGAAGGGATTTAAAAATTTTTTATTACGATCTAGAAAATTTTAATCTTTTCTTAAGCAATGATATAAAACTTCATATTAAAAAGGATAGAAATGCAACAAATTAAACAATTTTTTAAGAATATAGGGCGTGAGGATTTAGATGAAAATTCTCAAAATTTACTTAGTTCTGGCTTGATTGATAGTTTGGATATTATGGCTTTTATTGCTGAAGTGCAAAAACATTACAAAAAGCCATTTTTATTGGGGGGGGGGGGGGGGGTAGAACCTAATGATTTTGAAAATTTTGAAAATATCAAAAAGTTGATTGAAAGAGTAATGTTATGAAAATCCTGATGTATCATTATGTGCGTGAAAGTGTGCCACATTTGCCATTTTTTCGTTATTTGTCTTTTGATAATTTTAAAAAACAATTAGATTATTTTGAAAAAAATTTTGGCTTGGTATCTTTTGAGGAATTTTGCCGCCTTAAAACAGAGCCTGAATTTATCAATATGCTTAAAAATAAGATTTTGCTCAGCTTTGATGACGGCTTAAAAGAGCATTTTACCTTGGTCTATCCAGAGCTTTTAAAAAGGGGAGCTTTGGGAATTTTCTTTATGCCAACTGCGGTTTTAAAAGAGGAAAAAGCTTTGTATGTGCATAAAATTCACTATTTGCTAGGACACGGGGGGGGGGGGGTAAGCTCCTTGATTTAGCCTTAGAGCTAATTGAACCTAGTATGTGTGAAAATGAAAATGCCTATTTGTTCGAAGATTATTATGATTTACTTGATGATGAAGAGAGCGTGAAGCAATTTAAGCTTTTATTAAATTATAATCTCAAAGAAGAATTTAAAGAAGAGGTTTTATCCGCCCTGTTAGCGAAATGTAACTTAAGCGAGGCACAAATTTACGAAAATTATTATCTTAACCACGAAGAGCTTAAAATAATGAGTGAAAATCAAATGCTTATAGGAAGCCACGCTCACTCTCACATTAATTTCTTAAATCTTAACGCCAAACAAGAAGCAGATGAAGTGAGAAAATCTTTTGAAATTTTAAGCTTTTTAGACCCTACCATTCGCACTTTTTGCTATCCTTATGGGGAATTTAGTAGGAATTCAAGGGCTATTTTGCAAAATTTGGGAGTTGATTTTGCCTTTGTAAGCTTAGATGAGTATAAAAAAGACATCGATGAAGAGGATTTAAAGAAAAATCCTTTTACTTTAAGCCGTTATGATTGTAATGCCTTTAAATTTGGGAAAGCGAGTATGGGATAATGCACGAGTTAAGATTTTGCCGCCTTGATGAAGTGGCACTTTTGCAAAGCTACATCGCTAAGGAGTGGAGAGGGGACCATATCTTTGTAAAATCACGCGAAGTGCTTGATTTTCAATATTTAGACCGCAAACGCTCCCGCTATAATGTCCTCATCGCTTATAATACGCAAACTAAAGAATTTGACGGAATTTTGGGCTTTAGTTTGCTAAGTCAGTATGATGAAAATATCAAAGATGAGTGGATTTTCACTTCGATTTGGAGCGTTAAAAAGGCTTATGTGTCATTAGGACTTAAGCTTTACCGCTATCTTTTTGAATTTTTTAACATTAAAAATACCTCAACAGCTGGACTTTCGGGAGATTCTGTGAAATTTTGCAAACTTTTCTACGACAAGATGGATAAACTTTATCATTTTTACATTAAAAATGATAATAAAAAAAGCTTCAAACTTGCTATTTTTAAGCAAAATCCCCCAACTAAAAAGCCAAATTTAAGACTTAATCTTAAAAAACTTAGCCTTAAAGAATTCAAAAACTCCACTCTTAAATGCCACTTTACTCCGCAAAAAAGCAAGGCTTATTTTATCAATCGATATTTAAAACACCCATTTTATAAATATGAAGCTTTGGGCGTTTTTAAAGAAGATATTTTAAAAGCCGTATTTTTCATAAGAAGCGTTAAAACTCATAAAGCTAAAGCTCTTTTGATAGTCGATTTTATAGGCGATGTAAGGGGAAATTTACGCACTTTATTTGTAGAATTTTTACAAAAAAGACGATGTGAATTTGCAAGTTTGCTTTGCTATGTGCCAAAAAAAGAGTATTTTTTAAAAATGGGCTTTTCCCTGCCAAGTGATGATGAGCTTTTGCCTGTATATTATGAGCCTTTTTTAAAGCAAAATATCGCCATTTACTTCGCCCTAACTAGCAAACATAAAAACGCCTCCTTTTTCAAAGGCGACAGCGACCAAGATAGGGTCAATAAGCTTGGTTAATTATATTTTATTATAAAACCTAATCAACGCAAAAATCACAACCTCTTAGTATAAGATAAAAAAATTTTAAAGCATTTTATCTTAATTAGGTCCATAATTTGCTTTTAATTTATACCTCTTTGATACAATCTTTTTGCAAGTTATTTTAAAGGAATCAAATGGAACAAATCAAGCAATTTTTCATCAATATAGAACGAACAGACATTGATGAAAATATGGATAATCTCGTAAGCGATGATGTAATTGATAGCATTGACATTATGGCTTTAGTAGCAGAGATTGAAAAGCACTATGGCAAGGCTTTAAAAGCGGAATTTATCAACGCAGAAAATTTTGAAAATTTCGCAAGTATCAAAAAAATGTTAGAAAGTGCTTTTTAAACCCCCTCCCAAAGCGGCAGGGGGTTTTTAAGCCTTTAAATTTTGCTCTTTAAGGGCTTTGATAACGGCATTTTTAGACTGCAAAAGTTCCGTGAAAAAATCGACCACCTTATCCCAGTCTTCTTGCGTTACCCTTTCTAAATGCGGATTTTCTTTATAAGCGTCCCAATTTACAGGCTCAAATAAATGCGTTTTGTGTGGAAAATACTTCGCCCTCACCCACTCTAAAGACGGAGCATAATAATCCACATAAGCCTTAGCTAAATCTTTTTGCACCCTAAATTTGAGCCTATCTTCCTTCACGCCCTCAAAATGCTTCCTTGAGATGTAAAGCATAGAATTAAAATTCCCGCCTAAGTCCTTTTTGTTAAGCCTTGATTGTAGCTCTATGCCAAGAAGATTAAAGCTTTCATTTTTGTGTTGTTTGAGTGAAAATTCCTCATCCCACTCTATGCCTAAATGATGTGTAAAGTCCTTAAGCATAGTCCCTCCCACATAATCCTGCCTTAAAAGACGCACGATGATATTCTCCTCCCCCCACACCGCTTCGTGGTCTTTTACGATTTGCGCGTAATCAAAAATGTGCTTTCTAGGGTGCTTATCAGGGGTGAAATCGCCTGAATAAAAGCCCATATTATTCTTATAATCTTGTGAGCAATGTGAATTTAAATAATCCAAAGTATTTCTAAAATACACGATGATTTTCACTTCATCAAAGCCCAAATTTCGCATAATATTTTCTAAAATTTCGATGTGGCGACGCGTTGGAAAGTCCCACACTATACCCTCAGCGGAAAAAATGAAGGTTTTATCCCTATGCTCTTTAATTTCTTCTTTAAAATTCTCTAAAGCCCTAAGTAATCTTTCATTTTCTAAATCTTCTAAAACATTTGCGCTTAAATTTGGTTTTTCTACAAGTTCTAAAACCATATCCACCAAAGCCCAGTGGCGATTTGCCACGCGTAAGCTTTTAGGATAGATAAAACCCTTTTCTAAAAGTTTGGCTTCATTTTGCATTAAAAAGCCTTGTTTTTCTTGATTACCTGAATTTGTCGTGCCTATGTGTAAAAATGCTTTCATTATTTGCCTTTCAAAAATTTTTCTTATTTTAGCTTAAATTGTGTAATGTCAAGCACATACCCCCCCCCCGTCATCTTTAAAGGTAAAAAGCTTGTCTTCACACACATAGCTGATTTCATTATCCTCTCCCACAGGACTTTTCCTACCTTGTAATTTTTCGAGCATTTTAGGCAGCTCTTTACGACATAAAGCCTTATCACTCATTCTAAGTCCGTGCTCTAGGCTTTTTACAGCGCGTCCGTCTATATCATTTTCATCTTTGATTAAATGCAAGGTATCATCAAAGCCCAGTTCTTTGAGCTTTTCGCTTAATTCTATCTTTTGTGCAGCAGGTGCGCCATCATCTAAATTTGAGTGATAATGCACGAAAATTGTCTTTTTAGATTTTTCGGCGAGAGTTTGAAGATGCTTAGTATTTAAAATCGTCCTTGCATAATAATTTGCGTTGGAAAAATAATAGGGCGAATTTTCATCTTTTGTCCAAAATTTCTTTACAAAACAAGCAAGCGCATAATGCTTTCCATTGATTACAAATTCAGGAACCCCCGTCTCACGCCCTAAAATATGCGGTAGCCAAGGCAAAACGACCCCGCTATTATCCAAAACGCCATCAACATAAAAAGGAGCGATTTTCGCACAAAGCATAGCCAAATAGCCCCCGTAACTCCCTCCCACATAAATTTTAGGAAGCTCCGCAAATTCGGGGATTTGCAAAGCTAAATCTTTCACAATGCACATTATATCAAGTGCGCTCATAATGCCGTAATTTTGATAATCTCCATTTTTAGGCACGACATCACAATTAAGACGCACCATAAAATTTTCTTCCAAAACTTTGTTATTTTTATATTCTTGTAAATGCTCATCAAGCCAAGGCAAAAAGCCTAAATAATTGCCCACATCGACTCTATCATTACACTTTAAAAGCTGTAAAATTTTTTGCATAAGCTCTATATCCTTAGCATTTGGAATCAAGTAAGGGTTATAAGGCTCTATGACACCCACCCTCGCACAAAAGCAGTGATAAATGGGGCTTATAACGCATACTGGATGTGCTTTTGCCACGCTTTTACGCTCAAAATCGAGAAAATTCATATTTGCATTTGCTCCAAAACCACCAATTAAAAAAACGATAGCCTTAATATCCTTACTATCATCGTAACTTAAGCGGTATTCAAGCTTTGAATTTCTCTTAAGTCCAAGCTCCACATCATAGGCTCCATCTATAAAAAAACTCTTTTCTACAAGCATTAGCACACCTTAAAAAATTTAAACGACATTATAATCAATTTTACAAAATATTTAAGTTTTGTTTTGTTTTTTTTTGATAAAATGCAGATTTTGAATTTTTTAAGAGAAAGGTTTAAAATGTTTAATTCCCTAAACATAGGCGTAAAGCTTGTCATATCCGTGGCAATTGCTGTCATTATAGGCTTAATTGCTTTTGTTACTATCATTTCTGTGCAAGTAAGCCAAACAATGCAAGGTGAAGCTGAAAAGCTAATGCTTCAAGCCTCCAAACGCTATGCAAATAACATCGAAGGCGCACTTAATGAAAGCATAGCCTTAACCAAATCTACCGCAAGGACTATCACGGATTCGATTAAAAACAATGGTTATTTTGATATTACCGATATAGAAACCGTCATCAATAACATCTTCGATAGTTCCGCTTACGCAACTTATACTTTTTTATATCTTAATAACAATACCATCCTAAATGACCCAAATATAATAAAAGAACAACACATTGTTAAAGAGTATAAAAGCGAAAAAGGCACTTTTGGTATGTTACTTCATGATACAGATACCTCTAAGGCTAGTAAGCTTGAAAAGTTGCAATTTAGTGAAAGCATAAAAGAAATTCCTGTCGTGTCAAGAATTGTTTCTTCAGTCAAAGGTAGAGATTTAGATACTGTATATGTAGGAGTCCCTGCTAGAATGAATTTTAACAAACATGAATTTGTGGGTGTGAGTATAGCAATGCCTATTTTTAATCCTAAAGGAGATTTTATTGGCGTTGCAGGCTATATTTTTGACTTAAACGACTTCTCAAATGCCTTGCTTGATAAAAAACTAAGCCTTTTTGAAGAAGATTATAGGGTTTTACTTGCAGGCGATGGAACCGTTTCCGCTCATCAAAACCCTGACGCTCTCCTTAAAAATATAAGCGAAATTAACAAATACTCCCCAGAAAGCTCTTTGAAGGTTTTAGAAATTGTCAAAGCAAATGGAGAGGCGGTTTTGGGCGATTACACTTCACCGACTGGCAAACCTTCCTTTGCTGCCGTAGCTAGTATATCTACCATAGGAAATAGCAGCCACTGGAGTATTTTAACTGCCGCTCCAAAAGATAGTGTTTTAGCACCTTTATATAAAATGCAATTTCTTCTTATCTCCTTAGCCATTGTTTTTTTAATTGCTGTTTTACTTGTGGTTTATTTCCAAGTGCATAGAATTGTAGGTAGAAGACTGCCTATTCTCGTTAATGCACTCGATGCTTTTTTCCGTTATATCAATCACGAAAAGGTTGAAGTTCACGCTATTAAAATTAACGCCAACGATGAGTTAGGACGCATAGGCACAATGATGAACGAAAACATCAAAGCCACCAAAGAAGGCTTAGACCAAGATAAACAAGCTGTAAAAGAAAGTGTTACCACAGTAGGCATAGTCGAAAACGGAGATTTAACAGCAAGAATCACAGCTAATCCTAGAAACCCACAACTCATAGAACTTAAAAGCGTTCTTAATAATCTCCTTGATGTTTTACAAACTAAAGTGGGTAAAGATATGAATAAAATTCATTCTATCTTTGAAGAATTTAAAAGCCTAGACTTTAGACACAAAATAGAAAATGCAAGCGGTAGTGTAGAAGTAACCACTAATGCCTTAGGCGAAGAAATCATCAAAATGCTTAAACAAAGCTCTGATTTTGCAAATTCTTTAGCCAATGAAAGCTCCAAACTTCAAAACGCTGTGCAAAACCTTACTACAAGTTCAAATTCTCAAGCTGCTTCTTTAGAAGAAACTGCTGCTGCTTTAGAAGAGATAACCTCCTCTATGCAAAATGTTTCTCAAAAAACAAGTGATGTTATCACTCAAAGTGAAGAGATTAAAAATGTTACAGGCATTATAGGTGATATAGCTGACCAAATCAATCTTCTAGCCCTTAATGCTGCCATAGAAGCAGCAAGAGCAGGAGAACACGGAAGAGGCTTTGCCGTCGTGGCTGATGAAGTAAGAAAACTAGCAGAAAGAACCCAAAAGTCTTTAAGTGAGATAGAAGCAAATACTAACTTACTTGTCCAATCTATCAATGATATGGCAGAAAGCATTAAAGAACAAACTGCTGGTATCACACAGATTAATGAAAGTGTGGCTCAAATAGATCAAACCACTAAGGATAATGTAGAAATTGCTAATGAAAGTGCTATCATCTCTAATACTGTTAGTGATATAGCTAATAATATCCTTGAAGATGTGAAGAAGAAGAAGTTTTAGGAGTTTTAATTTATACCTAGTGAAAACTAGGTATGAGTTTTTTTAAATTTCTTTTTATTTTCTATTTTTTTTCGTGGGGTTCATAAAAACTTTCATTTTACAAGATAAATGAAAATATTTTTAAGATTTATCAAAAAGCTCAATCACGCTTTGAGGCAAAAGCTCATATTCTAAAGCGTGAATTTGTGCCTCAAATTCCTCAAAGCTCAAATTTTTCTTTTCAAAGGCTTTTTGTGCGATGATTTTTCCTCCGTCAAGCTCCTCACTGACCCAATGCACACTCACACCCGCGACTTTCATATCACTTTCAAAGCTTTCTTTTATAGCATTTGCACCCTTAAAAAGGGGTAGAAGTGAGGGGTGAAGATTAATCGCTTTCACATTTTGTGTAAAAACAGGACTTAAAATTCGCATAAAACCTGCCAAAATCGTTAAATCCGCCCCACTTTCCTTAATCTTTTCAACTACCACTTCATCAAATTCCTCGCGACTTTTAAAATCTTTATGTTCGATAATCACGCTCTCAAGCCCAAATTTCCTAGCTCTTTCTATACCATAAGCGTCCCTTTTGTTACACAAACAAAGCACCACTTCAAAATGCGTTTTACCAAAGGTTTTTTGATGGAGTTTTGTGAGTAAATTTTCTAAATTACTTCCATTTCCGCTAAAAAGTATGGCAAGTTTTATAAGCATTTTAGTCCTTTTATAAGTTTTAAAGCGTCAAAGCTATTTGCGTTAAATTGATATGCTTTTGAAACAAGAGCGTGTGCTAAAACGGCGTTTTTAGCAGCTTTTAAGGGACTAAAACCAGCTCCTAAAAGTGCGGCTATCATTCCCGCTAAAACATCGCCACTTCCACCTTTTGCTAAATTTGCTTTGCCAAGATTGACGATAAATTGTTTATCTTTTTGTGAAATGATTGTATTTGCACCCTTTAAAACCAAAACGCAAGGGTATTTTTGACTAAATTGTTCCGCATAAAAAAAGCGATTTTTTTGCAGATCTTCCACGCTTAAATTCTGCTTAAAACACATTTTAAAAAGTCTTGTAAATTCTTTAGGATGTGGAGTTAAAACCACATCTTCTCTTTGTAAAAAGGGTAAAATAGCCTCATCTAAAAAAGCATTAGCGTCTAAAACTAAGGGTTTTTTGTTTAAATTCTCATCTTTTAAAAGTTCTAAATTTAAAAGCCCCATTCCAAGTGCGGCAGCGTTAAAATTAAAATCTAAATTTTCTTTTTGCATTAAAAGTGCTGAATTTGGCTTTTCTTTTACAAGAGAAACTAATCCTGCTCCAAAATTTAAAGCCCCAAGTCCTGCTAAATTCGCTGCTCCTGCGTTTCCCACTACGGCGATATGTCCGTAAGCTCCCTTATTTGTTCCAGCATTTCTTTTAATGAGCTTTAAATCCTTTTTTTCAAGTAAATATGTTTTTATTTCTGTGCTAAAAAGCTTATGAGAAATCCCAAGTTTTGCAAGTCTCAATCGCCCCACAAACTCTTTTGTAAAATCTTCCAGCAAAAGCTCTTTAAAAGCTCCCATACTTAGCGTAATGTCCGCTTTAAAGCAAACCTCACTTCCCAAAGCAGTGGGTATATCACAGGCGATTTTAAGGGCTTTATGCTGATTAATCTTTTTTAAAAAATTTGCCGTTTTTGCATCCAAATTCCCCTTAAAACCACTCCCAAAAATGCAATCCACTATCACACCATAACGCTTTATTTTAGGCTCTTTATTAAGAAAAGAAAAGCCATAATTTTTTAAAATTTGCTCTTGTTTTAAAAACATAGCATTTTCTTTAAAACCTAGCTTATAGGCTTTGGCTTTTTTAAGATGACGCAAGGCTACAAGCCCATCAGCAGCATTATTCCCTCCACCTAGTAAAAAAAGCACCCTTTTATTTTGAAGCTTTTTACGCTCTTTTTTGATTAATTTTGCTAAAGCTATGCCAGCATTTTCCATTAAAATAAGCTCATCAAGCCCTAAACTTACTGCTCTTAAATCAAGGCTTTTGCTTTCCTTAACGACAGCTTTCATCACTCACTCCACTTTTCTAAGCTTTTTTGCGTTTTTGCGCCCAAATCTTTAAGCTTACTTACCCTTGAGTTTAAATTTCCTGTCCCTAAAAAAAGCTTATTTTGCAGATTTTCTATTTGAATATTAAGGCTTTTACTCGCATTTTTAAGCTTATCAAAATCCTCTAAAACCCCTGCAAATTTATCGTGAAATTTACCAAGCTCCTCAAAGGCTTTTAAAATATTTTCATTGCTTTTAATGTGTCTCCAAGAAATATTAATGGTATTTAACGCCATAAAAAGCGTGTGTGGGGTGGTGAGATAAATATTTTTCTTATAAGCGTATTGATACAACGAAGCATCAACGCTAAGGGCGAGGTCCAAAAGATTTTGATAGGGGATAAAAAGCAAGATAAAATCATAAGTGTAAGGGCTAAATTTCGTATAAGGCTTTTTGCTAAGCTCATCAATTCTTTCTTTAAGATTAAAGGCAAGATCCTTGCAAACGCGTTTATTTAAATCGCTAAAATCAAAATCATTTGGCAGGGGAAATTTCGCATCGATGATGATATTTTTTTGCGAGTCTAAAAACACAACAGCGTCCGCAATATAGCTTTTTAAATCCTCCTTAAACGGCACTTGGAGTTTATATTGCTCCTCTTTGATTAAACCGCTATTTTCTAGGATATTTTGAAGTTGAAGTTCGGCAAAATTCCCGCGAATTTTTTTATCTCCCTTGAGTATGGTTGCGAGTTTATCGGCATTTGTTTTGATAGTTTGAGAAAATTCAAACATATTTTTAATATTGCTTTGAAGGCTAATTTCATTTTGGCTTAATCTTTCACTATATTCTCTTACGCTCTTTTTTACAGGGATGAAAATCTCCTCTAAAAGCTTTTTAATGTCCTCATTTAGCATAATTTTGTTTTGATTAAGATAATTTAAATTTTGCTTTTGAAGATTATTTTCTAATTTTTGCTCTAAGAGATTAAGAGTTTTTTCATAATCTTGCTTTAAATTTTCTCTTTCTCTTAATTGTAATGACATAAATTCTTTATATTGCGTTTCTTTTTCTTTAAGTGAATTTTCTAAAATTTCGCACCTTGAAAGAGCTTTATATAAAGCGTCTTTTTTATTTTCATTATCTTCTTTTAGGGCTAAAATATCCTTTTGTTTGATCCTATAAAGCACGACAAAAGCATATAATAAAATCAAAATAAATGCTAAAATTATACCCTCATACATCTTTAATCCTAAAACTCAAAGCCTCCAAAAGATGGCTTTTTTCTATGATTTCACTTTGTTTTAAATCCGCACAGCTTCTAGCGACCTTTAAGCTTTTATTAATGGAACGCCTTGAGAGTTTAAAACGCGATATAGCCATATCTAGCACATCTTTTGCCTCCTTGCTTAAAATGCAAAAATGCTTCAAATCCTCATCTTTTAACTTGCCATTAAATTCCCTCTGCCCTCTTTTTTTAGAAAAGCTAAAAGCCTCCAAAACAAGCTCACTCATTTGCTTTGAGCTTAGGCTTGGCTTATCATCTTTGCTTATTTCATCCATAGCTACATAAAGATCTATTCTATCTAAAATAGGCGATGAAATGCGCGCTTTGTATTTTTTCACCTCATTTTCTGTGCAAACACAAGCGAGATTTTTAGAAAATAAATTTCCACACGGGCAAGGATTTTGTGCGGCGATGAAGGCGAATTTGGTTTGGTAAGTGATTTTAGAATTGACCCTTGAAATATGAATTTCATAATCTTCCAAAGGCTCTCTTAAACTCTCTATCACCTGTTTAGAAAAATGCGGAAATTCGTCAAAAAACAGCACTCCGCCATTTGCCAAAGCGACCTCACCTATTTTGGCATTAAGCGTTCCACCTCCAAAAATGCTAGCCCTCGTGCTAGTGTGATGTGGATGTCTAAAAACACGCCTTTTAGCAAATTCGCAATCCTTAGAATCTAGCGACATATAGGCATTTTGCATTAAAATTTCGCTTAAACTTTGCGGCGGCATAATATAAACAAGCCTTTTAGCACACATACTCTTACCACTTCCAGCACTTCCTTCAAAAAGTATATTATGCATACCAAGAGCGGCGATGATACAAGCTTTTTTGGCAAGCTCTTGCCCCTTCACATCGATGAAGTCAAGTTTAAATTCGTCATTGATGATATAAGGCTCATTTTCTATTAATAAGGGCTTGGCAAAAAGGGGGTGGCTTTGAGTGTGGCGGAATTTTTCATAATTTTTCTCTTTAAAAAATTCTAAAGCTTCAAATAAATTTTCGACACCATAAATTTCTAAATTTGGTATCATTGAGGCTTTGAGAGCAAGACTTTTAGGCACGACAAGTTTGGCTCTTTTAAGCTTAGTGCTTAAAAATAAAAGCAAGGAAAAAAGCTCATTTGTGCTTTTGACACTTCCATCAAGTCCAAGTTCTCCCACGACAAAAAAATCGTCCAAGTTCTCCTCATTTTGCAGTAAAATCAAAAGTGCGATAGCAAGGTCAAAGTGTGAGCCCTTTTTGGGGATACCAGAAGGGCTTAGATTAATGGTGATTTTCTTAGCGGGAAAGGTAAAATCGCAAGTTAAAAGAGTCGCTTTAATCCTCTCTACACTTTCTTTAATGGCAGAATTTGGCAAACCTACTATGCTAAGATTTGGCAGTCCTCTTGTAAAAACGCTTTCTACATCGATTAAGTCCAATTCATCGCTAAAGCTTAAGCATTTAAATTTTTTCATTTGCTTTTTTTGATTTGCGTTGCTTTTTAAATTCTTTACTAAATTTTTCGCGTTTAGAAAAAGGAAGTTTTTCTATAAATAAATGCCCGTCTAAATGGTCATTTTCGTGCTGGATCGCCACAGCTAAAAAGTCTTCCGCCTCAAGCTCTTTTTCTTTACCAAAGCGGTCTTGGTATTTAAGTGTGATTTTACGATGCCTTTGCACTTCTTCGAAGAAATCAGGCACACTCAAACAACCCTCCGTGCAAACGATAAGCTCGTCATTAAGAGGAGTTATGACTGGATTGATAATTTCTAACAAATCTTCTTTTTTTTGCTCTTCATTTTCATCGATAATATTAACGATAAAAATCCTCAAAGGCACATCAACTTGTATAGCCGCAAGTCCCACGCCACCACTTGAAAGCATAGTTTCATACATATCATCAAGTAAAGTGTGAAGCTCTTGGTCGAATTTTTCCACAGGTAAAGATTTTAAAAAAAGCCTTTTGTTAGGATAAGTGATGATTTTTCTTACCACGCTGTCCTACTTAAAGCTTTTTTCTAAAACCTTATCGATAAGCCCATATTCTTTAGCCTCAACCGCACTCATAAAAAAGTCTCTTTCGGTATCTTTGGTGATTTTGGCGATTTTTTGATTGGTGTTTTGGGCTAAAATTTCATTAAGTATGGTTTTAAGTCTTAAAATTTCTTTTGCTTGAATTTCTATATCTGTGGCTTGTCCTCTTGCTCCACCTAAGGGCTGATGAATCATAATGCGTGAATTTGGTAATGCAAAACGCTTTTGCTTTGCTCCACAGCTTAACAAAAATGCCCCCATAGAAGCAGCTTGCCCTATACAAATGGTGCAAACATCAGGCTTAATATAATTCATCGTATCATAAATGCTAAAACCACTCGTTATTACGCCACCTGGGGAGTTAATGTAAAGATAAATATCTTTTTGTGGGTCCTCCGCTTCTAAAAATAAGAGTTGTGCCACGATAGAAGATGCCACATCGTCATTAATCTCACCACTTAACATTACAATGCGATCTTTTAAAAGGCGTGAGTAGATGTCATAGCTTCTCTCTCCGCGACTCGTTTTTTCTATTACATAAGGGATATACATTATTTATCTTCTTTCTTTTCTTTTTTAGCCTTTTCCTTAGGCATAAAAATGTCATTAAAAAGCTTTTCTTCAATTAAAGCCATTTTAACCGCTGGTAAAGCACCTTGTTTTTTATAATTTTCCAAATGCTCTTTAGGATTAAAACCATAGCGATATGCCTCAAAATATACCGCTTGAACAAGCTCTTGATCACTCACTTCGATCTTTCTAAGCTTGGCTAACTCATCAATGATAAAGGTAAGTTTCACGCTTTTTTTCGCTTCATCTTTAAAGCTATTTCTCTTAGCTTCATATTTGTCTTTATCATTTTGAATTTCTTTTTTCTCTTCTTCGCTAAAGGCACCAAAAGCTTGTCTAAACTGCATATCAATCTCTTGCTCTAAAATACCCTTAGGCAAATCAAATTCAAAGGTTTCAATCAAAGAATCCGCAAATTTCGCCTTTAATTCTTCGTTAATAAGCTTGAATAATTTTTCATTTTTAATCTGCTCTTTAAGTTTTTCATCTAAAAGCTCTTCACTTGCTTTTTCTTCATTTGGAAGAAGTTTTTTAAGAAGTTCTTCGTTTAATTCTGGAAATTTAAGCTCCTGAATTTCGTGCAGTTTGATTTTAAAAATTGCATCTTTACCTGCTAAATTTGCCGCTCCATATTCTTTAGGGAAAGTTACCGAAATGTCCTTTTCTTCGCCACTTTTCATACCCACCATCGCCTCTTCAAAGCCCGGGATAAATTGCTTAGAGCCTATTTCAAGCACATAGTTTTCAGCCTTACCTCCATCAAAAGCCTTACCATCTACAAAACCTTCAAAGTCAAATTTCGCATAATCACCCTCTTTTAAAGCCCTTTTTGTTTTAATTGCTTCAGTTGTGGCATAGCGTTTTAAAAGCTCATTTTTTTTCTCATCGATTTCTTTTTTACTGACCTTTGGAGTGCTAAATTCAGGGATGCATTTTTCATAACCATCAAGTTTTAATTCAGGCTTGAAAGAAAGAACTAGTTCGGCGATAATTGCATCATTTTCACGCTCAAATTTTTCAAAATAAGGCTCACCCACAAGTTCTTTTAAATCTTTTTTAAGCTCCTTTAAAGCACTATCTACGGCATTTTTGAAAAGATTTTGTTCGGCATCGTTTCTTAATTCTTTCTCATATCTTTTCAAAACGGCACTTACAGGCACCTTACCCGGACGAAAGCCGTCCATTTTTATTGTTTTAGAAGCTTTTTTAGCTAAATTTTCTACCTCAGTATTAATCGATCCACTTGGAATTTTCACGCTTGCAGCGGCATTGACAGAGTCTAATTGCTTGGCTTTTATTTCCATTTTTTTCCTTCAAATAAAATTCAGGCTGAAAGTATAGCAAATTTTTCCTTATTACTTGCATAAAAATTAAAGAGTAATATGATAAAATTAAGAAATTATAAATTGTGGAGAGAATTTTGCAAGAGAAATTTGAAAATTGTGTGAAAAATATGCTTGAGCTTATCGGCGAAAATCCTCAAAGAGAAGGACTTTTAAAAACTCCTACACGCGTTTTTAAATCTTATGAATTTTTAACAAATGGCTATAAAAAAGATGTGAAAGAAATTTTAAATAACGCTCTTTTTGATAGCTCAAACAATGAAATGGTTTTGGTTAGAGATATTGAATTTTACAGCCTTTGCGAGCATCATCTTTTGCCTTTTTTTGGGCGAGCTCACATTGCCTATATCCCAGATAAAAAAGTCGTTGGACTTTCTAAAATTCCACGACTTGTGGAGGTTTTTGCTAGAAGATTACAAATTCAAGAGCAGCTTACCGAGCAAATCGCAGAAGCTTTAATGCAAAATGTCGGTGCTAAAGGTGTTGGAGTCGTGCTTGAAGCAAGACATATGTGTGTAGAGATGAGAGGCGTTCAAAAGGCAAATTCCACAACCTCCACTTCGGCACTTAGGGGACTTTTTCTTAAAAATGAAAAAACAAGACGCGAATTTTTTTCTCTTATTAATTCTTCTAAGCAAGTGAGATTTTAAGGAAGTTGTGATGAAAAAAGACTTGCGGTGCAATTTTATGGACATTTAAGAACTTATGAGAAAACTTATAAAAGTTTATTTAAACATATTATAAAGATAAACGAAGCTGATGGTTGGGAAGTCGATTTTTTCATCTATACTTACGATAAATTCGAACATAACACAAAAACTTGGCATCATCACAATTCTAACCTTAAAAATCGCTTTGTTCTAAAAAGTGATGAAGAAAATTTGCAAAGGATATTTCGCCCAAAAGCCCTTAATATAGGTCATTTAGAAGAGAACGAACATGGGATGTTGAAAAGTATTGAAGAGGGCAATAAACTCCGTCAAGCCTACGAAAAAGAGCAGGGCTTTAAATATGATTTGATTTTTTATACACGACCTGATTTGATTTATGTTAGCGATTTACGAATCAATACTTATTTAGATATTTATCAAAATCATCCTGAATTTAAGCATTTTGGACTTAATTATAAGTTTTATCTCGTGTGTCATGGGCAGTTTAAAAGGCTTCCTGTGGCAGATCCGCGTTATTTTTTAGAAAGTCTATGTTTTTTTTGCAAATTTTAACGCAGGTTATATTAACGGCTGCGATGAGGGAGTGAAAATTTTAATTGATTATACTTTCAATAGGGATTATTTTATGCAAAGAGAGGATTTTATCGTTGGTTTTGGAAGTGATGTTAAGCAAAAATATGAAATGCTTAAAAAAGAATGTGAAGCTTTTAAACAATTGGGCTCTAAAGAAAATTTAAAATCTCTAAAAGCGAAAAATTTAGAACTTAAAATTAAAAAAAAGCAAATAGCTCTCAAAGAATTCATGCGACCCAAATTTATCTTAGCTCAAAATGAAAGCGCTTGTTTTGCGGTAAAGCAACATTTAAGCTATAAGTTGGGTCAAGCGATGATAGAATGCTCAAAGTCCCTTTTTGGTTATGTGTGTTTGCCTTATGTTTTATATTACATCAAAAGCACACACAAAAAAGAAAATTTAGAAACTACACAACAATTTTTAGACTATGAAGAAGCACAAAATATTAAAAATCACTTAAGTTATAAATTAGGTCAAGGCTTGCTCCAAAGGACACGGGGGGGGGGGGGGGATTATGCAAAGCTATATAGCGCTGCTTAAATTTTGGATTTTTGATGTTAAAAAAATTAAAAAAGAATTTTATAAAACAAGCAAATTTTTAAAGACAAAAAGTGAGCTTACAAAAACTTAAAAAAACTGAAAATGAATTTAATTCCATATTTTAAAGAAATCGCAAAAATTTCTGCCGTAAATAGAACAAATAAAACTTTAAATAAAATGCTGTTAATGTAACTCAATTTTTAAATTTTTCTAAATTAAAAGAGTATTTTACTCTTTTTTAATGATTTTTTGTTAAAATTTCCTATCAAACTTTAAAGGAGACACGATGTTTGAATTAAGAAAATTACCTTACGATACTAATGCTTTTGGCGATTTTTTAAGTGCTGAGACCTTTAGTTATCATCACGGCAAACACCACCAAACTTATGTTAATAATCTTAACAATCTTATCCAAAATACCGAATTTGCGGGAAAAGATTTAGTAAGCATTATTAAAAGCTCGAGTGGCGGAGTGTTTAACAACGCAGCTCAGGTGTATAATCACGATTTTTATTTTGACTGCATTACTCCAAGTCAAAGCACCTGTGAATGCCCAAATTTAAAAGCGGCTTTAGAAAAAAATTTTGGCTCATTAGAAAGCTTTAAAGACGAATTTATTAAAGGTGCGACAGGGGTTTTTGGCTCGGGTTGGTTTTGGCTTGTTTTAGATAATAAAACGCAAAAACTTGAATTTGTAGGCACTTCAAACGCTGCTACGCCGATTTGTGAGGATAAAATTCCTCTTTTAGTTGTCGATGTATGGGAGCATGCTTATTATGTCGATCATAGAAATGCTAGACCTGCATATTTGGAGAAATTTTACGCTCATATTAACTGGGCTTTTGTCGCAAAAGCTTATGAGTGGGCTTTGAAAGAGGGTATGAGCTCAGTTAGCTTTTACGCAAATGAACTTCACCCTGTGAAATAATTAGCCCTTATTTCTTTCCTTGAGCTTAGTGATAAGATCATTTAAGCTCAAGTTTTTATCGCTTAATAACACGCTAAGATGATAAAGTAAATCAGCCCCCTCGCAAATCAGCTCCTCTCTATCTCCAGCTACCGCCGCCAAAGCTGTTTCAACTCCCTCTTCGCCGACCTTTTGTGCGATTCTTTTCGTGCCACTTTGAAATAAGCTTGCCGTGTAAGAACTACTTTCATCAGCCATTTTTCTAGCATTTATCAAACGCTCAAGCCTTGAAAGAAAGACATAATCGCCCCCCTTAGAAACGCTCTCAAAACAAGATATAGTGCCATTATGACAGGTTACGCCTACGGGATTGACTAAGATTAAAAGGCTATCTTTATCGCAATCAAGCCCTAAATCTACGATATTTAAGAAATTTCCACTCTCCTCACCCTTAAGCCAAAGCCTTTTTTTAGTGCGTGAGTAAAATACGACCTTACCACACTCAAGGCTCTTTTTTAACGCCTCCTCGTTCATAAAGCCAAGCATTAAAACTTCACAGCTTTTAGCATCCTGTATGATGACAGGAACTAAGCCTCCTACTTTTTGCCAATCTAGCTCTTTAATCAAATTTTCAAATTGTTTCACCCTTTTTCCTTATAGCACTTTTTCAACCACTTCTTTTAATAAAGTCAAATTTTCAAAATCGACAACATACCAATCTTTAGCCTTTTCAAAAGGCTTATCCTTTTCATCTAAAATCCCTTTAAGTGTGTCATAACACTTAATGAAAAGCCTTTCATCGCACAACAAAAACAAAGGCTCTTTTTTCGCTCCCAAATGCACATAAATGCAGTAGTCTCCAAACATTTTCTTCGCACTAAAAACAAAATTTAAATTCGCATTTTCAAGGCATTCTAGCACGAAGTTTTTAAATTCCTCACTTGTCGCCATTATAGTCTTACACTCACGCCATTTTCCTTCAAAAAAAGTTTTAATTCTTTAATGTCAATAAGCCTTTGATGAAACACAGAAGCCGCCAAAGCTCCGTCAATACCAAGCCTAAAAGCCTCTAAAAAGTGCCTCATCTCCCCAGCACCCCCACTAGCGATCAAAGGCACGCAGCAAAGCTTCCTAACAGCACGAAGCTGCTCTAAGTCATAGCCCTTTTTAACGCCGTCTTGATTCATCATATTTAGCACCACCTCCCCAGCACCTAAATCTTGCACCTGTTTCACCCACTCAAGCGTATTTTTACCGCTATGCTTGCTCTTATTCTCATCGCCTGTGTATTGAAACACTTTCAAATTCCCACTCTCATCTTTAAAGCTATCCACACCCACGACAACGCACTGCGTCCCAAAGTCCTTTGCTAAACGCGTGATAAGAGTAGGGTCGTTTAAGGCGGGGGAATTGATAGAAATTTTATCCGCCCCATTAGCCAAAAGTTCCGTCGCATCCGCCTCGCTCTTAATGCCTCCTGCCACGCAAAAAGGGATATTAATGCACTTTGCCACCTCACGCACCCATTTACGGCTCACCCTTTCCCCTCTCGCACTCGCACTAATATCATAAAATACAAGCTCATCAATGCCATTTTGAGAATAAAATTTCGCAAGTTCTACGATGTCGCCCATATCTTTATGGTTTTTAAACTGCACCCCCTTTACAACCCTGCCGTCTTTAACATCTAAACAAGCAATAATGCGTTTTGTTAGCATCTATCCCTCCAAAATATGCTTTTCTTTAAGGTATTTTGCCATTTCCTCATCGCTTTTAATCTTATCAAAACTTGATTGAATTTTGATATTATTACCAACCTTAATTTGCTTATTAATATCCCCGATAAATTCTTTAAAGTCCTCATTTTTATCCACAAGCATATCGATAGTTTGCATATCTAAAGCTTTTTCTTTTGCACTTAAGACAATTTTAGAATTTGAAAATTCGCTGCCATCAAGCTGTATTACACCTATACCAAAGCTTTGATTAAGCCGCCTAAGCTCACTTAAAACCTCGCTATCAAGCTCTTTTAAAACCACTAAATAACCCTCATTTGCCCAGCTAGAATTACTCACCGCTTGAAAATAAGATTCTTTTAAATTCGAAAAATTAATGCTAATTTTAAGCTCAAAAGAAAAGATTTTATAGCTATTAAGTTTCAAACTTTCTAAAAGTCCTAAAGTTTCATTTTGATAATCATCATAAGGAAAATACACCCCCACAATATCAGGGTAATTCCACTTATCCTTGCCACTCTCGCTTTTTTTACTTTTCTCGTGGTAAATGGTCTTGGAATTTAAGCGAAAATCAAGATTTTCATAAAGAAATTTCACAAGCACAGGATGTAAATCCCTTTCATTAAATTTAGTTTTTTCAAGCCTCACTTCTTTTTCTTCGCTTAAGTTTAAATTTATAAGCTCATTTTGTCTTGCTCTTAGCCAAAAAGTCGTTGGTTTTTGAGTGGTTTTGATAAACAAAGAATTATTTTGTTGTGTTTTCATATCCATATACACATAAGCTCCCAAAGTAGCAACAGGCGTTTTTCCTATACTAGATAATCTTTTCTCTAACCCCATCTCACAAGCTTTTTCCCAAATTTCACTCGCACTTAAGGGTTTTTTGGCTTCTTTTAAAATTTCAATTGCTAATTCTTTATAAGTTAATTTTCCAGACATTGCAATCCCTCCTTTATATTAAAAATCCCCTCCAGCAAAGCCTTACCCACGATGACACCACCGCAAAGCCCCTTTAATTTTTTTAAATCCTCAAGTCCTGCCACGCCTCCACTAGCTTGCGTGTGAATGTGAGGAAAGTTTAAAGCAATTTGCTCGTAAAGCCCCACATTCACCCCGCTTAGCGTGCCGTCCTTTGAAATATCCGTGCATAAAATGTGCTTTAAGCCCTCTTTTGCGTAAAGCTCAAGCACTTCAAAAAGCTTTTTTTCACTAGTATCTTGCCAAGCGTTTAAAGCGAGGTAAAAATCCTCTCTCACAGGCTTTACATCAAGAGCTAGGCAGAGTTTATCCGCTCCAAACTCACGCAAAATTTCCACACAAAAAGGTGGATTTGTAAGCGCTAAAGAGCCAATAACCACGCGTTTAACTCCACTTTCTAGCAAATTTTTCACTTCAGCTTTAGTGCGTATGCCTCCGCCCACTTGTAAATTTGCATTAAGATTTAAAGCAAGGCTTTGAATTAGCTCAAACTGCCTTTTATTAGGCTCTTTCGCCCCACTCAAATCGACTAAATGAAGCCATTTTGCCCCCGCTCTCTCATACTCTTTTAACTTCTTTAAAGGCTTAAAATCGTAGCTTTGCTTACTTTCATACTCCCCCTTGACAAGCCTTACAACCTCCCCATCAATCAAATCAATCGCTGGTATCAGCTCACTTTTCATCAATTCTCCTACAATAAAATAAAATTTTTTAGCAAAAGCTCTCCTGCCTCACCACTTCGCTCAGGGTGAAACTGCACACCGTAAAAATTCCCCTTTTTCACAGCCGCACTAAAAGGCTTAGAATACTCACAAGTAGCGATAGTATAGTCATTTAACCCCACACAATAACTATGCACAAAGTAAAAATAAGCCCCATTTAAGCCCTTAAAAAGTGAGTCCTCACTCTTAATCTCATTCCACCCCATATGCGGCAAAGAAAAGCCCTCTTTTTCCTCAAATTTCAAGGTTTTAAAGGGCATAATACCAAGCGTTTTTTGCTCTAATTCTTCACTAAAATCCCCTAAAATTTGCATCCCTAAACAAATTCCAAAAAGAGGCTTTTGCGTGCTTTTAATAAAATCACAAAGCCCAAATTTTTCTAAATTTCTCATCGCTGCTGCTGCTGTGCCAACACCGGGTAAAAAGAGCTTATCCGCTTTTTCAAGCTCTTTTAAATCCCTTGAAATCTCTGCTTTAAAGCCTAGTCTCTCAAGGCTAAATTTCAAACTTGCCAAATTCGCACAAGCTGTATCAATGATGTAAAGTTTCATAATGTGCCTTTGTTGTTTTCATACTCATATCTTAACGCATCAATGCTAATTAACTTTTCATCTTTCAAAATGTAAAAATAACTCCAGCCATTGTGATTTGCTTTATTAAGATATTTAGCTGCCATTTTATGTATGCTTAAAATTTCTTTATTATCACTAACTTTATTATTATGCACTAAATAGCAAATGAAATTTTGATTTTTATCATAAAAACGCTCATTTTCCTTTAAAAACCCCGCGTTTAAGAGCCTTTCTAAACTTACTTTTGGAGGCTTAATTTCAAGTTCATTTCTGGTAAGTTCATTATCTTCTACGCAAACTTGCTCAATTCTCGCCTTAGCAATTTTGACATAATTTTCATCTTGTTCTATTCCTATAAAATGGCGACCTAGTCTTTTTGCAACTGCTCCTGTTGTGCCTGTGCCAAAAAAGGGGTCTAAGACTAAAGCGCCGTTTTTTGTGCTAGAGAGTATGACTTTTTCAAGCAAAGCTTCTGGCTTTTGTGTGGAATGAGCCTTTTTGCCATTTTTATCTTTTAATCTCTCATTTCCTATGCAAATTCCTATATTCCAAATAGATTTTTCTTGCTTATTATGATTTAAAAATTTCATTGTTTTATAATTAAAAGTGAATTTTGCATTTTTATTTTTAGAACACCAAATTAAAGTCTCGTGTGCATTACAAAACCTTGTACCTTTGAAATTTGGCACAGGGTTGGATTTTGCCCAAATCACATCATTTAAAATCCAAAAACCCAAATCCTGCATTATATAACCTAATCTAAAAATATTTTGAAAAGAGCCTATGACCCAAATGCTTCCCACATCTTTTAAAATTCTTTTACACTCGCTAAGCCAAGTTTTGCAAAATTCATCATATGCTTGCAAGGATTCAAATTTATCCCACGCATCATTAACGCCTTTAAAAATTTCGCCATTTGTCCTTAAAAGTTCGCCGTCTGTTTGCATAAAATAAGGGGGATCAGCAAAGATTAAATCAACGCTTTTATTGGGGATAGTTTTTAAAATTTTCAAACAATCCCCCTGCAAAATCACATCTTTTCGCACCATCATAAATCCTTTAAATTTTTACCTGTAGGAAAAAATTCTTTTCTAAGTTCTATAAATTCATCTTTATTTGAAAGTAAATTTTTTATTAATTTTGGATAAGTTTTTTTAATCTTTAAAAGAGCATTTTTAATTTCTTTGCTAGTATCAAAATCTGGAACGCTTAAAATATTCCCACTTCTTTCTTCTTTATTTTTTCTAAGGTGCGAAATAAACTCATCATAAATATCTACTCTTTTAAAAAAAATTTCAAATAATTCTTTTCCATAAAAGATAAAAATATCAACCTTATCGTCAGTATTATTACTAATTTGCTCTTGATAAAATTTTTTATTTTTTTTCAAACTATCATCACTAAACCACATACAAGCCCTAATTTGATAACTTGGGAATTTAAGCTTTAAGGTTTTTATTTTTTTGATCAAATTGCTATATTGTCCTCGTTTTTTCGTACTATCGTGGTCATCTCTAATCTTTTGCTCGATAAGATAAATTACCCCATTATTTTTAAAAATCTGATCGGCGTTTAATCTATTTCTCTCCTCGTCAAACCCTATGTTTTTATCTAGCAATTCATAGTTCATCTCGCTAATATATTCCGTTAAAATTTCCTCAATAAAATCTCCAAATTTAATTTCACAACTTTGAGTAATATTTTGTATCAATTTTGTCTTAGCATTTGTAATTCTAAATAAACCTATATAACGCTTAGGATTTTTAAGCACTGTAAGTAATATTTCATAATTTAAATCTTCGCCAAAAATTCTATCATCAAGCCTATCTTTAAATTCCTCATAAGTCATAACACCCCCTTAGAACTCGCCAAATTCTCGCTTTCTATCTTAATGGCTTGTTTAAGGGCTTTTGCAAAGGCTTTAAAAAGGGCTTCACATTTATGATGGTCATTTTTACCTTTCACTTTTAAATGCAAACTTACCCCCAAAGCATAACTTAAAGAATAGAAAAAATGTTCTATCATCTCCGTGCTAAGTGTGCCAAGCTTTTTCTTTTTAAATTTCGCTTTAAATTTAAGAAAAGGGCGATTGGAAAAATCTAGAGCACAACTTGCCAAACTCTCGTCCATAGGCAAAACAAAGCCGTATCTTGCTATACCAATTTTATCTCCCAAAGCCCTTTTTAACGCCTCTCCTAAAGCTAGAGCAATATCTTCTACACTATGATGCTCATCAACTTCTAAATCCCCCCTACAACTAAGCTCAAGCCCTATGCCACTATGTACGGCAATTTGTTCTATCATATGGTCTAAAAAAGCCACTCCACTTTTTACGCTAACCTCACCGCCATTTAAAGCCACCTTGACGCTAATATCCGTTTCCTTAGTCTTTCTTTTCACACTAGCGTGGCGAAAGGAATTTAAAATTTGCTCCGTTATCTCCTCCCAAGAAAGCTCTCCATATCTAAGCCCAGTAAGTCCCAAATTTAAAGCTAAGTCCATATCACTTTGCCTATCGCCTATGACAAAACTTTGCTCCTTATCATACAAATGATATTTAATGTAGTCTTCTAAAAGGGCAGTTTTAGGCTTTCTACACGCACAATTTTCCTTTTCAAAATGCGGACAGATGAAAATATCCTTAAATTCAATGCCACAACCTTGCAAAATTTCAAGCATCTTAAAATGTGCCTTTTCAAAGTCTTCTTTGGGAAAGCTTGTCGTGCCAAGTCCGTCTTGATTGCTTATCATTACAAAACTAAAGCCGAATTTTTGAAGTCTTAAAAGTGCTGGGATAGCTCCTTTTTCAAAAGCTAGTTTTTCGAGGCTATCGACTTGAAAATCTTCTTTTGGCTCTTTTATCAAAGTGCCGTCTCTATCGATAAAAAGAATTTTTTCACTCATTTTCTAGGGTCCTTAAACGCAAACTTACGGCATTTTTATGTGCCATTAAACACTCAGCTTCCGCCATAAGCTCCACGCTTTTAGCCAAATTTTTAAAGCCATCAACGCTTAATTCTTGCACACTCATCGTCTTCATAAAGTCCATTAAACTTAGGCTTGAGTGCGTTTTTGTCAGTCCATAAGTAGGCAAGACATGATTAGTCCCACTTGCATAATCACCCATAGACTCAGGCGAATACGCTCCTAAAAATACAGAACCTGCGTGCTTGACACCGCTTAAAAGCTCTCTTGGATTTTGCGTTTGTATGATTAAATGCTCTGGTGCGTAAGCATTTGAAATTTCAAGAGCCTCATTTAAATCTTTAGTGATGAAAATTTTAGAATTACTTAAGCTTTTAGAGGCAATTTCTTTTCTAGGCAAATTTTCAAGCTGAATTTCAAGCTCTTTTTGCACTTTTTTAGCAAAGTCCTCGCTTAAACACACTAAAATGACTTGAGAATCCGCTCCGTGTTCAGCTTGTGAGAGCAAATCACTCGCTACGAAATCAGCTCTAGCATTTTCATCAGCAATCACCAAAACTTCGCTAGGTCCTGCTTGCATATCTATACTAGCACCCATTATATCGCTACTAACCTGCCTTTTAGCTTCCGTTACAAAGGCATTTCCAGGACCAAAAATTTTATCCACTTTTACAACGCTTTTTGTCCCATAAGCAAGGGCGGCTATGGCTCCAGCTCCTCCCATTTGATAAATTTCATCGACCTTACAAAGTTTCGCACAAAATAGCACAACATCATTGATTTTAGCGGGACTTGCTAGGACTATTTTTTCGCATTTTGCTATTTTAGCAGGGATAGCAAGCATTAAGGCTGTGGAAAAAAGCGGAGCCGAACCCGCAGGGATATACAAACCCACCTTTTCAATAGGACGCGTCAAAAGCTCACAGCAAACGCCCTTGCTAGTTTCCACCCTTAACACTTCTTTAAGCTGGGCTTGATGAAATTGTGTGATATTTTCATAAGCTTTTTGAATCGCCTTTTTTAAATTTTCATCGACTCTTTCACACGCTTCATTGAGCTCTTTTTGTGAAATTTGAATACTTGAAATTTCAGCTTTATCAAATTTTAAGGCTTGCTCATACAGAGCTTCATCGCCTCTTTTTTTCACATCATCAATAATTCCTTTAACCACATCACCAAGCTCTTCTTTAACGCTCATCACAGGGCGTTTGAGGGCTTCAAATTTTTCTTTTTCATTTAAATTTTTATAGTTTAATACTTGCATTTTTCACCTCAGCATTTTTTCAATAGGCAAGACCAAAATCGAACTCGCCCCTTCATCTTTTAAAGCCTCCATAGTCTCCCAAAACAAATTTTCTTTACTTACCATATGTAAGGCGACATTTTTTTCATCGTGTGAAAGGGGGATTATGGTCGGTTTTTCCATACCAGGAAGTAAATTTTGTATAACGCTAAGTTTTTCTTTTGGGGCGTGAAGCATAATATACTTACTTTCTCTTGCCTGCATAACACCCTCTATACGCAATAAAATTTTATCCACTAAACTTTGACAATCTTTATTTAAGGAGGCGGATTTTTGTATCAAGCAGGCTTTTGACTCATAAATGATTTGAACCTCTTTTAAATCGTTAGCTTGCAAAGTCGCTCCACTTGAAACCAAATCGCAAATCGCATCAGCCAAATTTGCCCTTGGAGCAACTTCAACAGAGCCTGTTAGCATACAATTTTTGTAATTTACGCCCTGTTCTTGCATAAAGCGTTTTAAAAGCTGCGGATAAGAAGTAGCTATCCTAAGCCCTTCAAAGTCCTTGATATCTTTAAATTCCTTATTTTGAGGTAGGGCTAAAGAAAGGCGACAATAACCAAAATCAAGCTTTTTAAGTAACTTAAATTCAACGCTTTCTTTTTGTGCTTCACGCTCAAGGGCGTGTTCTTCCAAAACATTTTCACCTATAATGCCTAAATCTACAACCCCATCAAAAACAAGTCCCGGTATATCATCATCACGCACCCTTAAAACATCTAGGGCTAAATTTGTCGAACAGGCTATTAAACTTTGCTCGTGAATATGCATTTTAACGCCACATTTTGCAAGAAGCTCTAAAGACTCCTTAGATAATCTGCCTGATTTTTGTATCGCGATACGAAGACGCTCTTGCATAATTCTTCCTTAAAATAAAATATGATTAAATTTTAACAAAAATAATTGAATTTTAGCAAGATTAAAAAGGTATTAAATAAAATGGAGAGATAATTTAGTGGAAAATTCCACTAAATTTTTAGGCTACAAATTCGATAAAAGCCATTTCGGCGGCATCACCACGGCGAATTCTTGTTTTAATAATTCTAGTATAGCCACCTTTTCTTTCTTTAAATTGCGGGGCAATTTCATTAACAAGCTTATTTGTAGCGTATTTATTTTGCAAAGAAGCAAAAACAGCTCTATGTGCGTTAAAATCGCCCTCTCTAGCTCTAGTGATTAATCTCTCAACATAAGATCTTAATTCTTTAGCCTTAGGTAAAGTTGTTTCAATTTTCCCGCTATTTACAAGAGCTATAGTTAAATTCTTTAACAAAGCCCCACGATGCGATGAAGTTCTGCCAAGTTTTCTATATCCGTGTTTATGTCTCATTATTTATCCTTCGTTTTGTGCTTTAAGTTCTTCAATTTTTTTCTTAAGCAAATCTTTATTATCACTCAATTTAGAAGTGCCGACTGCAAAACCTATGCTTTCCATAACGCTTTTAATCTCATCTAAAGATTTCTTACCTAAATTTTTAAGTCCAGCTAATTCATTGACGCTCATAAGGGCTAACTCACCAATATAAACAACTCCAGCTTTTTCAAGGCAATTATAACTTCTAGCACTTAAATTTAAATCGGTAATGTTTTGAAGAAGCTTAGTATTTTCAAGCTCATTATGACTTGCTTGTGTTTTAATCATACTTCTAACATTTGTGATTTTATCAAAAACGCTTAATTGTTTATACATCGCCTCTAAAGCATTTTGAAAAGCCTCGTTTGGAGTGATTTGTCCGTCTGTTGTGATAGTTAAAACCACTTTTTCATAATCTGGATTATCCTCAAATAAAACCTTTTCTATGTCATAGGTCGCTTCTCTTATTGGAGTAAAAAAGGCATCAAGAGCTATGAATTTATTATCATCTAAAAGCTCTTTAATCTCCTCACTTGGCACATAGCCTATACCCTTTTCGATGATGAGTGTGAATTTAAGCTCGGCATCTTCATTAATGGTCGCCAAATAGGCATCTTCATTAACAACGCTAACTTGATCATTATCCAAATCTCTGCCGTGAATTTCTTTAGGTCCCTTAAAGTAAAACTCGACAATTTCTTTATTGCTATCGCTTTTAAGTTTGAAGCGAAGTTTTTTAAGATTGATGATAAAAAGCGCCACATCTTCAAGCATACCACGCATACTATCAAATTCGTGCGCAACACCCTCAATATAAATAGCCGTAGGTGCATAGCCCACAGTGCTAGTATAAAGCAAACGGCGAAGTGGGTGTGCTAAAGTAATGCCATAGCCTATTTCAAAAGGCCAAGCACTAATTTTAGCACTTGTTTCACTTAAACTTTCTATGGTAAATTCAGTCGGTGTATAAGCAGATGTTGTTATATGTCTCATATCTGCTCCTTCTTACTTAGAGTAAAGCTCGACAATAAATCTTTCCTCGACAGGAATGACCACTTCTTCTCTTTCTGGCTTTCTTGTAAAAATTCCATATCTTTTATCTTTTTCTACATCGACCCAAGCCACGATACCCGTTTGAGCTGTTAAGTCAATCGCTCTTGAAATTTGAGGATTATTTTTACTTTTTTCCGCCACTTCTATTTTAGCACCCGCTTCAACTCTAAAGCTCGGGATATCCACTCTTCTGCCATTAACCAAAATATGTCCGTGCGTTACAAGCTGTCTTGCAAAACGGCGTGTGGTTGCAAAGCCCATTCTATAAACGACATTATCAAGTCTTTGTTCTAAAAGCTGGATAAGTAAAACCCCTGTGTTTCCATCTTTTCTCGCTGCTTCAGCAAATAATCTTCTAAATTGCTTTTCGCTTACACCATACATAAATTTAGCTTTTTGTTTCTCTCTTAATTGAAGTCCGTATTCACTTATTTTACCTCTTCTTGCTCCGTGCTGACCTGGTGCATAAGGACGCTTATCAAGCGCACTCTTACCTGCCAATCTTCTTTCGCCCTTTAATGCAAGGCTTACTCCAAAGCGTCTTTCTAATTTTTCTACTGGTCCTCTATATCTTGCCATATTATTCTCCTTTATTTTTAGACGCGGCGGCGTTTAGGTGGTCTGCAGCCATTATGAGCTAATGGGGTTATGTCTTTTAAGAAAAGCACCTTAATACCCTCCATAGCACCGACACTTTTTACAGCAGTTTCTCTACCGCTTCCTGGTCCTTGCACCTTAATGCCAACTTCTTTAATGCCGTGTTCTTTTGCTTTAGTTAAGGCACTTTCTACGGCTTGCTGTGCGGCGTAAGGAGTGGATTTTTTAGAGCCTTTAAAGCCTAGTCCTCCCGCACTCGCCCAAGCGATAGCATTTCCCATTTCATCAGTAACTGTAACCATAGTGTTATTAAAAGTCGCACTGATATAGACAATACCTTTGGCGATATTTTTCTTAACAATTTTTTTCTTTACAATTTTTCTTTTTGCCATTTTCTATCCTTATGATTTCGCACCGACTGTTTTTCTTTTGCCTTTGCGTGTTCGAGCATTAGTTTTTGTCTTTTGCCCACGCACAGGAAGACCTTTTCTATGTCTTAAACCTCTAAAACTTCCCAAATCCATCAAAGCTTTAATGTCCATAGCTACTTGCTTTCTTAAATCACCCTCAACCATATAGTTTTCTTGGATTTCTTTACGAATCGCTGCCGCCTCATCTTCACTTAGCTCATGCACTCTTTTATCATAAGAAATTCCTGTTTTATCCAGAATTTTTCTTGAAGTAAAAAGCCCTATACCATAAATGTAGGTCAAGCCATACTCAACTCTCTTTTTCTTTGGTAAATCAACACCTGCAATACGAGCCATATTTATCCTTGTCTTTGTTTATGTTTTGGATTCTCGCAAATAATGCGAACAACGCCCTTGCGGCGCACCACTTTGCACTTATCGCACATTTTCTTAACGGAAGGTCTAACTTTCATCGTTAAGCTCCTTTAATAAATTCGCATTTTCATTTCTTGTAAGCGAGGCTTTAAGCCAACTATTTTCAAAACAAATGCCAAATTTTGAAAATACTTTTTTGCAAAGTAACTCACAAAAACGCATATTCTATTTAAATAGAACTTTAACTTTGCTTATTTTTCATAAAATTTTATAAAAAGTGAAGTTTAAGACTATTTTAACTGCTTTTTTGTAAAATCCCTTTTTTGCATTAGTTTAAGGATTATAGTGAATTTGATGGATTTGCCTTATTTTTTGGTGGGAATTATTTCAGGTATAGCTTCTGGGCTTTTTGGTATAGGAGGAGGTATGATTATCGTTCCAACTATGCTATTTTTAGGCATTAGCTCACATCAGGCTGTGGCAATTTCTGTGGTGCAGATGATTTTTGCCGCAATTTTTGGCTCTTATATCAATCACAAAAAGAAAAATTTAAATTTTAAAGACGGCATTTACATAGGACTAGGGGGACTTTTGGGGGCGAGTTTTAGTGGGGTTTTAGTAAGTCATCTTAGTGATATTGCCCTAACGGCTATATTTTTGTGTGTAAGTTTTGCCTTTTTTCTAAAATATGCTTTTGGAGTGAAAAACACGACAAATCACACGCAAAGAAGCAAATTTGCCAAAAATGCTATTTTATTTGGTGCTGGTGTTTTTACTGGGATTTTTGCTATCTCTTTAGGCATAGGTGGCGGACTTTTGATCGCTCCTATTTTGGCATATTTTTTAGGCTATGATAATAAAAAAGTCGTGCCTATTTCTTTATTTTTTGTTATATTTGCTTCTTTGGCAGGACTTTTTTCTTTTATAAATGCTGATATTATCACTTACGAGCTTGCACAAAAAGGCGTTATTGTAGGTGTAGCTTCTATGATAGGTGTTTTTGTGGGGATTAAGATTATGGAGAAAATGCGTCTTTCTTCACATTTTAAAATTTTGCTTGTTGTTTATGCTCTTTCTATCGCTATGACGACTTATTCTTTACTTAATAAATTAGGTTTAATTTCATCAATTTACTAAAGGATAGCAATGAAACGCGTTTTTAAACTTTTATTAGCCTTAAGAGATAAAGAAATTTTAAATTATTCAGCTTCCCTTAGCTTTTATTCTATCTTATCTTTAATCCCTATTTTATTCGTTTGTTTTTCTGTTTTTACACAAATTCCAAGTTTTGAAGCACATTACGAAAGGGCTAAGAATGTGATTTTTACCTTTCTTATCCCCGCACAACAAGACTTAGTCGCTAGCTATTTAGATACTTTTTTAAAAAATAGCGTCAATTTAGGCATAATGGGACTTATCGCTATGGCTTTCACTTCTCTTGCCTTTTTTTCGGGCTATGATTTTGTGATTAACCGTATCACGCAAAATGAGCCAAAAGGACTTTGGACCAGCATTAGCTCCTACTGGACCCTACTAACCCTCGTGCCGCTTGGCTTAGGACTTAGTTTTTATGTTTCTTCTTTTATTCAAAAAACTTTGGACAATTATCACATCGGCTTTAATTTTTTTGAAATTTTACCCTTTGTTATTATTTGGGCTTTATTTTTCATCTCCTATTCAAGCTCTTTACATCAAGTAAGCCTTAAAAATCTTGCTCTAACTTCTTTTTGTGCGGGGGCTATTTGGTATGCAGGTAAGAATTTATTTGTATATTATGTGGTGTATAATAAAACTTACGCAAGCGTTTATGGCTCTTTTTCAACTATACTTTTCTTTTTTATTTGGATTTATATTTCTTGGGTGATTTATCTTTATGGACTTAAAATTTGCTTTTTTTTAAATGAAAATGAAAGGGATAAGATTAAGCAAAATGCAAAAAAACGCCAAAATTCTAAAATAAATTCCAAACAAACTAAGTAAAAGATAAGAGCAAAAAGCCCAAAAAGGCAAAATAAAATTTATAGAGTGAAATTTAAAGGCAAAAAATTCCAGTAAAAAACCATCAAATAAAAACCCTGCCCCAATGAAGTGTAGAAACAAAACCAAAGGATAAAAAAGCACAAAAATAAGGCTTAAAAAAATAGCTAGAAATTGCTGATAAGAAATGAGAGGAAAAAAATAAAGCACAGGGATAATCATAGCCAAAAAGGTCCAAAGATTAATCAAAACAAGATTTGTCAAAACCCCAAAAAATTTCGCAAAATGATGTAAATATAAAAAGATATAAAACACACCTAAAATAGAAAAGAAAAATCCTACGCTAAAAAGTAAATTTGGATATAAACTAAGGCAAATTAACACGCATAAAAAAAGATTAAAAAAGCTTAGAATTTTAATATTTTTTGCGAGTAAATAAAAGCCAAAAAGTGCCATTACCAAAGAGCGTGTGAAGCTTGGCACAAAGCCTATTAAATACGCATAAAAAAAGAGCAAAATAAAAATCAAAATGCTTAAATCAAATCTTAAATTACGGTAAGGAAAATAACGCTTTTGAAAAAAACTATAAATAGGTGCAAAAAGAAAGAAAATCAAGCTAAACAAAAGCCCGATATGATACCCACTAATGGCGATTAAATGCGCTATGCCGTAGTGATTAACATCATTTCTTAATTCTTTTGAAACACTTTTAGCAAAAAACAAAGCCCCATAAAATTCCTTCATTTTTTCACTTTCGTGCTGCTTTAAAAAATAAGTGATGATAGCATTTTCTTCACTTTTTTCTAGGAATTTAATATCATAACTTGGAGCGTAAAAACTCTTCGCAAGATAGTCTTTAAAATCTACTTTTTCATTGATAATTCTTAAACTCAAAAGCTCATTTTTACTTAAATTTAAATCTTTGTAAGTTGTCGTATAAAAACTAAATTCTTTTGTTTTAAGTTTTAAGACAAAATATTTTTTACCATTTTTTCTTAATTTTTCTTGGATATTCTCAAGTCTTGCTTCTTTAATGAAAAAGTGTTTTTGCTCTTTAAAGTTTAAAAATTTTTGATATTCTAAGCCTAAGTTAAAAAGGAAAATCATTACACAAGCTAAGATTAAAAAAAGAAATTCTTTTACAGGCTTTAAAAAAGAATTTCTTAAAAGCATTATTTTTTAGAAAAGCGTGAAAGATAAAACCAAATAAGTGCCACTAAAAACACTAAAAATAGAGGCGCGGCATAAGAATACCGCCCAAATTCTTCAAAAACTTTCTCTACCAAATACCCAAAACTAAAAGCCACATAGCCCAAAATCAAAGCCCAAAGCAAACTTGCTAAAGTGTTAATGATGAGAAATTTCTTAAAATCATAGTTCGCAAGTCCTGCGGCTATGGGGATAAAGGTTTTTAAGCCGTAAATAAATTTTTGAATAATGAGTAAAGTTCCACCATACTGCCTCATCTTAAGCATAGCAAGGGCAAGTTTTCGGCGATGTTTTTTAAAATAAGGCATTAAATCTTTCTTACCATATTTTCCCAGCACATAAAGCAAACTCGAGCCTAAAGCATTTGCCACAAAAGCAATTACAATGCACCAGTGAAGCTCCATTTTCCCTAGTGAGCTTAACACTCCAGCCGCTAAAATTCCAACCATTCCTCCACCCAAAGAATATACAAATAAAATCACATAACCATAACGCAAAAGCGTGTCAATCATATCTTGCATAAGCGTCCTATTTAGCGTATTCTACCGCTCTTAATTCGCGTATAACATTGACTTTAATTTCACCTGGATATTGCATTTTTTCCTGAATTTCAGCAGCAATTTCTTTGGCTAAAAGTATTGCTTCATCGTCATTGACAAGCTTCGCATTGGCAATCACTCTAATTTCTCGCCCCGCATTAATCGCATAAGCGTTTTTAATCCCCTCTTTACTTTTAGCAATTTCTTCAAGCTCATTAACCCTCTTTAAAAAGGCTTCTAAAACCTCGCGTCTAGCACCCGGTCTCGCCGCACTTAGTGTATCAGCCGCACATACAGCCGCACATTCTATACTTAAAGCATCTTCGTGTCCGTGATGGGCGTAAATGGCGTTAATCACGGCAGGGTGTTCTTTATAACGCTTACAAAGCTCCGCCCCTAAATCCACATGAGAGCCTTCAAAATCGTGTGTTAAAGCCTTTCCTATGTCGTGTAAAATCCCCGCCCTTCTTGCCAAATTCTCATCACCTCCACACTCCGCAGCGATAATTCCTGCTAAATGTGCCACTTCTAAAGAGTGCGCAAGAGCATTTTGTCCGTAACTTGCGCGGTATTTAAGTTTGCCGATTAATTTTGCTATTTCAGGGTGCATTTTGCCAAGTCCCAAATCCATAATAATAGTTTGTCCCTCTTCTAAAATATTATTTTCAAATTCCTTACAGACCTTCTCATAAATCTCCTCAATACGCGCAGGCTGTATGCGTCCATCTTCAACCAAAAGCTCAATAACCTTAGTCGCAATGGCACGGCGATAAAGATTAAAACAGCTCACAATGATAGCTCCGGGCGTATCATCGATGATAATATCCACGCCTAAAACCATCTCAAGTGTTTTGACATTACGCCCCTCTTTACCTATAATCCTGCCTTTTAACTCATCATTTTTAATATTGATGACATTAATAAGCCTCTCTGCTGCAAATTCTCCTGCAAAACGCGAAGTTGCCTGTGCGATGATGTAATTTGCCTTTCTTTTCGCCTCACTCTTAGCTTCTTCTTCATATTTACGCACGATGTGAGCGATTTCAGCACGAGAATTCTCCTCGACCTTTTGTAAAAGCAAATTTTTCGCCTCATTTTGCGTTAAACCCGCCGAATGTTCAAGCACCCTTAAAGCCTCATCAAGCTTATCTTGATAAAGTTTTTTAAGCTTTAAGCTATCATCGTGTAAATCTTGAATTATCCTTTTGCTTTTAGAAATTTCTTCCTCTTCAAGACGCATTTGCTCCTCATAACGCGAAAGTTTTTGCTCTTTTTTGTGGAGTTCATCAAGCTTATGATTGAAATCTTTTTGATTTTTATGTGCCTTATCTTCGTAGCGTTTTTTTGCCTCAAGTTCAGCATTTAAGACGGAATTTTTAGCGTCTTTTAAAACAAGCTCGGCTTCGTATTCTATGGCTTTTGCCTTAGCTTTTGCTTGTTCGACAAAAATTTCGTGCTTGGCATCGTTGATTTTCTTAGCGACTAAATACCCAACTCCCACACCGATTAAAGCGGCGATAAATGCGATTAATGCTATCATTTTTCAAATCTCTCTTAAAATATTTTCTATTAGGGCTTAGATAAAATTTCGCGCTAATATCGTGTTTTTGCGTGAGTTTTTTTCCGCTTAAAGCGGTGATACTTTGCACGAAAACAACTAAGGGTTTATGCTTTAAATTTGCAAAAAATCTATCATAAAAACCCTCGCCGTGTCCTATTCTTTTCATATTTTTATCAACCCCTATCACAGGCACAAAAGCCAAATCAAGCGAAGTTTGACAAAAAGAATTATTAGGCTCTAAAACCCCAAACCTTTTTTTTGAAAAAGGTAGCCTCAATTTTACAATTTTTAAACTTTTATCTTGCATAAATGGAACAAAAAGTTTGCAATTTTGACTTAAAATTCTACGAAAACGCACTAAATTTGGCTCATATTGCAAGGGTAAAAAAATAAGCACATTTTTCGCCCTATAAAACTTGATGATGTTAAGACTTTCTTTAAAAATAGCATAATCTTTTTTGTAATGCGATCGCGTATTTTGCCTCAATCTTCTTTTTTGAACTTGCCTAAAAAGTTCTTTTTGCATCCCTCTCCTTTATTTACTCTTACTTAGTTATAATTCTAGCATTTTATGGCAAAAGGGAAAGCTAAATTTAATGCAAAAGATATTTTTAACATTTGTTTTATTATTGTTTTTTACAGCGTGTAGTAGCGAAGAAAAAGAAATGAAAGATTTCAACTCCACAACGGAAGCAAGTTTTACGCAAGGAGAAAGTTATAATTTTGATTTAAATTTAAACGATAACACCTCCTTATTTATCCAAGTCAAAGAAGGAAAAATAAAATTTGACGCACAAAATAAAGCCACTCTTTTCGTCTTTTTCACAACTTGGTGTAAGCCTTGTATTGCTCAAGCACCGCATTTAAATAAGCTTAAAGAAAAATACCAAGACCAACTTCAAATCATAGGCATTTTGCTTGAGGACAAAAATCCTGAAGATTTAGCTATTTTCAGCGCACAAAATCATTTAAACTATCAAATTGCTAGTGGCGAAGGAAATTACCTTTTTGCTAAGGCTTTAGGGGGGATTAATGGGATTCCTACGATGTTTTTATTTGCTAAAAATGGAGAATTATTAAAACATTATTTAGGCGTTGTGCCTGTGGAAATGCTTGAAATTGATATTTTAGAGGCAATATAATGCTAAATTTTTTCAAAAAAAGCCTAGCAAAAACTTTAGAAAATATCACTAAAACAAAGGCGAATCACAAAATTTCTAAAGATTTATTAGAAGAAATTTTACTTGAGGCTGATGTGGCTTATGAGATCGTTGAAGAAATTATTTATTATTTACCACCCACAGATGAAGTTAAAAAGGCGGATTTAAAACGCGTTATGGGAGCATATTTTCTTTATGAAAAACCCGAATTTGATATGCAAAAACCTTTTGTAGAGCTTATTTTGGGAGTTAATGGAGCGGGTAAAACCACAAGCATAGCTAAACTTGCAAATTTATATAAAAAACAAGGTCAAAAGGTCATTTTAGGGGCTTGCGATACCTTCCGTGCGGGAGCTATTGAACAACTTCGTTTATGGGCTGAGAAAATAGGCGTTCAAATCGTTCTTTCAAATCAAGGACACGACCCATCAGCCGTAGCTTTTGATACCATTTCAAAGGCTAAAGCAAGGGACTTTGATAGGGTGATTTTAGACACAGCAGGTAGATTACAAAATCAAAAAAATCTAGCCAACGAACTCGAAAAAATCGTAAGAATTTGTGAAAAAGCTATGATAAACGCTCCTCATAGAAAAATTCTCGTGCTTGATGGCACACAAGGTAATGCGGGGATTTTACAAGCTAAAGCCTTTAATGAGCTTATTAGGCTTGATGGAGTGATTATCACTAAGCTTGATGGCACAGCAAAGGGAGGGGCGCTTTTTAGCATAGCTAGAGAGCTTGAATTGCCTATTTTTTATGTGGGTGTGGGAGAAAAAATGGACGATTTATATGAATTTGACGCAAATGCTTATTTAGACACGCTTTTAGAGCCTATGTTTGAAGCTTAAAAATCCATAAAATAAAAATTTAAAATTATTTTTGTATAATGCAAAGTTTGATTGTGTGAATATTTTAAATAAGGAGCATTTATTTATGAAGAGTGTAAAATTAAAGGTTGCGTTGATCGCAAATTTAATTGCGGTAGCGTGTTTAGTTATTTTAGGTGTAATTACATTTATGTTTGTAAAAGAAGCCTTATTTGAAGAAGTTTTAAAGGCTGAAACAAACTATGTAAAAACAGCTAAAAATTCTATGGAAACTTTTAAAACTAGAAATTCTTCTGCTCTTGAAAATTTAGCTAAAAGCATTTTAAAACGCCCCATAGAGCAATTAGACAACCAAGAAGCTTTAATGCGTTACATTGGAAAAGATTTAAAAGACTTTAGAGATGCTGGGGGATTTTTAGCCGTTTATATCGCTCAACCAAACGGAGAGCTTGTTGTAAGTGATCCCGATTCTGATGCGAAAAAATTAGATTTTGGAATTTATGGAAAGGCTGATAATTACGATGCTAGAACGAGAGAATATTTTATAGAGGCAGTCAAAGCAAATAAAGCCTACACTACCGCATCTTACATTGATGTAACCACAAATTTGCCTTGCTTTACATATTCTATTCCGCTTTATAAAGACGATAAATTTTTAGGTGTTTTAGCCTTTGATGTGCTTGTAACCGATTTGCAAACCGAATTTGAAAATTTACCGGGTAGAACTTTCGTGCTTGATAATGAAGATAAAGTTTTTGTTTCCACCGATAAAACTCTTTTAGACCCAAATTATGACATTAAATTTTTTGCAGATATTGCGAAAAATAAAGCAGATTTTGAACCTTTTGAATATGTAACGAGGAATGGTCAGGAAAGATTTGGCATTTGTGTAAAAGTTTCCGATTTTTACACCGCTTGTGTTGGAGAATCCATAGATCAAATAAAAGCTCCAGTGTATAAAATAGCATTTATACAAATTGTAATTGTGATTTTTACAAGTATTGCCAGTGTGCTTTTCTTATATTTTATCGTATCAAAATATCTTTCTCCACTTATAACCATCCAATCCGGTCTCAACTCCTTCTTTGATTTCATCAATCATAAAACACAAGACATCTCTACCATTAGCATTAAAACAAGCGATGAATTCGGTCAAATGGCAGCTGCTATTAACGAAAACATCAAAGCCACCAAAGAAGGCTTAGACCAAGATAAACAAGCTGTAAAAGAAAGTGTTACCACAGTAGGCATAGTCGAAAACGGAGATTTAACAGCAAGAATCACAGCTAATCCTAGAAACCCACAACTCATAGAACTTAAAAGCGTTCTTAATAATCTCCTTGATGTCTTACAAACTAAAGTGGGTAAAGATATGAATAAAATTCATTCTATCTTTGAAGAATTTAAAAGCCTAGACTTTAGACACAAAATAGAAAATGCAAGCGGTAGTGTAGAAGTAACCACTAATGCCTTAGGCGAAGAAATCATCAAAATGCTTAAACAAAGCTCTGATTTTGCAAATTCTTTAGCCAATGAAAGCTCCAAACTTCAAAACGCTGTGCAAAACCTTACTACAAGTTCAAATTCTCAAGCTGCTTCTTTAGAAGAAACTGCTGCTGCTTTAGAAGAGATAACCTCCTCTATGCAAAATGTTTCTCAAAAAACAAGTGATGTTATCACTCAAAGTGAAGAGATTAAAAATGTTACAGGCATTATAGGTGATATAGCTGACCAAATCAATCTTCTAGCCCTTAATGCTGCCATAGAAGCAGCAAGAGCAGGAGAACACGGAAGAGGCTTTGCCGTCGTGGCTGATGAAGTAAGAAAACTAGCTGAAAGAACACAAAAGTCTTTAAGTGAGATAGAAGCAAATACTAACTTACTTGTCCAATCTATCAATGATATGGCAGAAAGCATTAAAGAACAAACTGCTGGTATCACACAGATTAATGAAAGTGTGGCTCAAATAGATCAAACCACTAAGGATAATGTAGAAATTGCTAATGAAAGTGCTATCATCTCTAACACTGTTAGTGATATAGCTAATAATATCCTTGAAGATGTGAAGAAGAAGAAGTTTTAGAAGCTTTAACTCTTATAGGGTAATCCCCATTTCAGGGATTACCCTTTCATTTTTTTGATACAATGGCGTTTTTAATTTAGACAAAAGGAACACTAATGATCACCAATCCAAACTCAGCCATACAAAGAATCAAAAATCATCTTTCTTATAAACTTGGTCAAGAATTAATCAAATATAACACGGGGGGGGGGGGGGGGTATAATATCCTTACTCTTTAAACTCTACCATATCAAAAAAACTCATCATAAACTCACTCAATTTAGAAAAACACTTGAGCTTGCAAGAGCAGATCTAGCCTATCCTCCCCTTAGACAATGTTTTGATTTTAATGAAGCTTTATGGGTAAAAACACATTTAAGCTATCGTTTAGGAAAAATTCTATTAAGCAAGGCATCCTATTTTAATCTTTATGGCAAAATCAAACAAGCTAAAAAAGAATTTAAAGCCTTAAAAGAAAGTAGGGTTTATAGGCTCAAAGATAAACTGAAATTTAAAAATGAAGAAGATTTTGATTTTTTTATTAAAAACTATGCTTTGATAGAAAATTTACTTACACATTATGAGGCTTTAAATGAAGTCATTGTGTTAAATAAGGCTTTTGTATTAGAGCATTTTGATGAAGTTTCTTTATGGTTAAATTCTAAAAAATTTAAAGAAAAATATGAAGATATTAATCACCCTTATCCTCCTTTATTAAACCCTGACAAGCTTAATGATGAAAATTATATTTTAAATTATGAGAAAATTCCTGCTGAAAAAGCTTGGGAGATGAACTTGCCTTTGCCTAGGAGGTATGAGTTTGTGTTGATGTTTAATTCTTGTAGTGGAAGTGAAGCTATGCATCATTTTTTTCGTTTGTGTGGATTAAAAGTTGGTGTTTGGGGAATAAGTGGTAAAAGCACCTTTATTGTAAATTACAATAATTCTTTATCTAAAGAGAAAAACTTAGTAACATTATGTCCAAATTCAGATAAATACTATGAGAAAAATTGTTATCTCATTGATGGAGAGTATAAAATTTTATTTGCTTTAAGAGATCCTATCTCCCGCATTAAAACTTGTTTAAATCATATTCACAATCGCCTTACAAATGAAAATATTAATATGAATATGAGGCAAATTACGGCTTTTGATACAAATTTTCAGTTCCCTCAAATAATTTATAATTTTCAAAAAACTTGTCAGGATTATAAACCTGATATAAATGCACTATATTCACTTATAGAGGGAGAATATATGAAAAAATTTATATTTAATTTAGATGCTAGGTTAAAAATATTAAAGCAGAATAAACAAATTGCATTAAATTTTGATACAGATTTATCATATCAAAACGCATTTGAAACTTATCATATACTTTCAAAAAGACTTAATTTTACACCTTGTAATGAAAAATATCGTTTTATTTTTGAGAAAAAAGTTAATTTTTATGCAGGTCTTAATCATTTGCCGGTAAAAATATTGTTTGACACATTTGATGTGTGGATTAGCATCCCATATTTTCATAGCGAACTGGAAAATTATATCAACATTACTCCATACATATTTAATTCAAATTTTATTTTAGATAATGTTTTTGTTTTAATGGAAAAAGATAAAGAACATTATTTTCTAAAAAATAAAAACTTAAAAAATATAAAATTATTTATTGCACGATACATCCAAGAGTTAAAAAAATATATTGATGGCGTTAAAAAAGATTTAATTTGCGAAAAAGATATTTTAAATTTTTTAAAACACAACAATGTTTTATCGTTAAAATTAAATAAAATCATTGAAAAAGATCTTCAAGAAATCAAAACTCATCGTCCCGACATCGTAGCTTCGTGGAAGTATTATAAGGAGTTCGAAAAAATTTGCGAAAATTTATAATAGCTTTTAAGCTTTATAAAATTTAATTTTTGTCAAAATGATGCTAAATTTTTCAAAAAAAAGGATTCATATGGCTATCGTTTCGACCCTCTTTGCCGTGGTGGTTGTGGCGTATTATATCCTCAAAAAGTATAATCCCATTTTCACCTTTTTATTTTCAGGTATGATTATTTTAATATTTGCATTTTATTATTTTGGCACACCTATACCAAAAGCTCCTTCTAGAGAAAGTGCAAGTTTTTTAGATGTTATTCTCGATAGCTTTGCCTTTATCACAGCGACTTTTAAGACTCAACTTGCTGGAGTGGGGCTTATTATTATGAGTGTGGCGGGTTTTGCAGCCTATATGAAGCACATTAATGCTTCTGCAAAACTTGCTTTTTTGGCTAATAAGCCGCTTGGCAAGATTAAAAACAAATATTTAATCCTAAGTGGCACTTTCATCGTAGGTATGGCTCTTAAAATCGTCATCTCAAGCTATGCTGGACTTTTACTTTTGCTTTTAGCTTGTATTTATCCTGTATTAATCGCACTTAAGATTCGTCCTATTACTGCCGTTTGTGTGCTATCCTTAATCGCTCTTGATTATGGTCCAAAAGATGGAAATTCCATTAATATGGCAGATATGGTCGGTCAAAAAGACAATGTCGTAGGACTTTTCTTAAATTATCAACTTTGGGTCGTTTTAGCTTATGTAGCTGTGATTGCTGTTTTAATTCCTTTTTATTTTGCTTGGGTGGATAAAAGAGATAGAGCTAAAGGTGTGCTTTGCGATGAGGTCGAAGCTCCTGAAATCATCGATCCAAAATGCCCTACCCTCTACATACTCTTTCCTTGGTTGCCTGTGGTATTTTTGTTTTCGGCATATTTTTTAGGGATCAAGCTTGATGTGGTAACGGCGAATTTTGTAAGCATTGCTTTGGTTTTCATTGTGGAATTTGCAAGACATAGGGACGCTAGAAAACTTGGTGAAGATATGGTTGTCATCTTAAAGGCTATGGCAGAAATTTTTGTCAGTGTGGTGAGCATTATCATTGCAGCAGGCGTTTTTGCGGAGGGTATTAAGGCACTTGGTGGAGTAGGAATTTTAGCTGATGCAATGAGCGCTCTAGGTCAAGAGGGTGAATTTGCTAGTCTTGCTGTGCTAGTGAGTATTGCGGTATTAAGTTTCTTGGTTTATGGCTTTGCTATGATTATGGGAAGTGGAATTGCTGCTTTTAATGCTTTTGGAAGATTGGCACCTGATATTGCTACAAGGCTTGGAGTGGCACCTATTACTTTAGTTTTACCGATTGAAATTGCCTCTTGTTTAGGGCGTGCTGCTTCGCCTATTGCTGGGGGGATTATCGCTTTAGCTGGTTTTGCTAAGGTTTCGCCTATGGATATTATTAAACGCACTGCACCACTTTTATTGATTGCTATGTTTGTTAATATCCTCGTATCATTTTACTTGGCTAAGGTTGAACCACAAATTCAGCCTCAAGAAATGACAAAAATAGAAAAGCAGCTTACTTCTATCAAATTATGATAGGTTGCTAATTCTACGGAAGCTTGATTCAAGCTTCCGTATTTTATAGCCATATTTATTATTTCAAGGAGTTTTAATGGAACAAAAACGATTTTCTTTTCTTAATTTTGTTGAAAAGCTGGGCAATGCTCTTCCGCATCCAGCTATGATTTTTATTTATTTAACCATTATATTGATGGTAAGTTCAGCTTTAGCGTCTTATTTTAATTTAAGCGTAAGTTTTGGGGATAGAAATATACAAATTGTGAATTTGCTAAGTATGGAATCCTTTGTAAAATTCACTAATACTTTCGTGGAAAATTACGCTAAATTTCCGCCCCTTGGTGTTGTCCTTGTAGCGATGATAGGCATTAGTATAGCTGAGCATTCTGGTTATCTTAAGAGTATTTTAAAGGCTTTAGTTCTAAGTGCGCCTAAGGCTTTAGTGAGCTTTTTTGTCGTTTTGGCTGGGATTTTATCAAATTTAGCTTCGGACATAGGCTATGTGGTGCTAACCCCGCTTGCAGCTATGCTTTTTTATTCCATAGGACGCCATCCTTTAGCTGGTTTAGCAGCAGCTTTTGCTGGGGTTTCTGGTGGGTATAGCGCTAATTTACTCATTTCGACTGCGGACCCTTTATTAGCAGGTATTACGCAAAGTGCCGCACAAATCATAAATCCAAATTATGTCGTGGGACCTGAAGTAAATTATTATTTTATGTTTGTTTCCACCTTTTTAATTGCTATTGTTGGAGCGTTGATTACTGACAAGATTATTGAGCCACGGCTTGGCACATATCAAGAAGATTCGCAAGTTGAGGCTGTTGAAGATATGAATGCGAGAGAAAAAAGAGCTATGATTCTCGCTTCTTTGGGCGCCTTACTTTATGTAGCGGTAGTTTTGGTAATGATTTTACCTCAAGATAGCCTTTTTAGAAATGCGGAAACAGGTTCTTTTATAAAATCACCTTTCATTGTTGGAATTATATTTTTTGTCTTTTTCCTTCTTGCTATACCGGGTGTAATTTATGGTTTTTTAAGTGGAAGTTTTAAGACAAGCACTGATGTGGTTAATGCTATGAGTGAGGGAATGAAAACTATGGCGATGTACTTAGTTATCATTTTTTTCGCCGCACAATTTATCTCTCTTTTCGCACAGAGCAATATTGGTCAATATACTGCCATTAAAGGGGCTATTTTTCTTAAAAATTTGGATTTAAATTCAGGTTTATTAATACTTTTATTCATAGCTATTTGTGCTTTTATTAATCTTTTTGTTGCTTCTGCTTCAGCACAATGGGCTTTAATCTCGCCTGTTTTCGTGCCTATGTTTATGTTACTTGGCTATGCTCCTGAGCTTGTTCAAGCGGCTTATCGTATTGGCGATTCTACGACAAATATTATTACGCCTTTACTTAGTTATATGCCTATTATTCTTAGCTTTGCTATGAAATATCAAAAAAATGTTGGTATGGGAACGATGATAAGCCTTATGTTACCTTATTCTGTGGCGTTTTTCGTGTCGTGGTCGGCTTTACTTTATGCGTGGGTTTTCATCTTTAATTTACCTTTAGGTCCTGGGGTGGAAAACTTTATCTCGCAATGAAAGATTTAAAATGAGAGCTTATGATGAAAATCATTATAAATCATACATTTTTGTGTATGATTTATATTTATAAGTTCTCATATTTGACAAGCTTTAATTAGTCTATTGTTTGTATTATTTTATTAACATCGGTTATGAAAATCTATCTTTGTCAAACAGACACAACGGCTGGTTTTTTAAGTAAAGATAAAGCTTTATTAAACAAGCTTAAAAATCGCTCATTAAACACACCTTGTCTTATTACTACGGCTGATTTTTCCACACTTTTAAGCTTTACAAGAGTGCCAAAACGCTTTAAAAATTTAGTAAGAAAAGCACAAAAAACGACCTTTATTTACCCCAATCAAAAAGCTTTAAGAATTGTAAAAAATGGCAAACACGCAAAATTTTTACAAAAACACGATTGGCTTTATTCAAGCTCGGCAAATAAACACAAAAAGCCTTTTAAGCTTAGTTACGCCCTTTTTTTAGCTAAAAAACACAAAATTAAAATAATAGATAAAAATTTACACGAAGCAAGTGCTTCTCAAATTTTTAAACTTTCTCGCTCTAAAATGCGTAAAATGCGTTAAAATTTATCAAAAAATGCGTAAAATGACAAAAAGTGTAAGAGCCAATCAGGCTCAAGACTTTAAAAAAATCAATCAAAAAGAGCAATTTGTCCTTAAAGTTTCTATGTATTGTGCTTTGATTTTAGCTATTTTTGGTATAGGTTTTGGAATTTTTGTCAAGTCTATGGCAGTGATTTTTGATGGCTTTGTAGCCCTTATAAGCGTGGCTCTTGGTGCTTTGAGTGTGCTAACTTCGCGTTATATTTATAAAGAAGATGATGAAATTTTTCAATACGGCTATGGGCGTTTTGAACCTATGGTTAATCTTTTTAAGTCCCTTATTTTAGTGCTTGTATGCACTTATGCTCTTTTTGATGCTCTACATAGTTTATTAAATGGAGGCTACAAAGTGGCTTTTGGTGGAGCAGCTGTTTATAGTGCTTGTGCTTTTATTTTTTGTGCTGTGCTTTTTATTTATACGCGTTTTTATACGCAGAAATTAGGCTCTGATTTGATTCAAGTAGATAATGCTGAGTGGAGAATTGACTGCGTTTTATATTTGGGTGCTTTGGTGGCTTTTGGGACGATTTGGTTTTGTTCTTTTTGGGAATTTGCGTGGCAAAAAGAATTTGCTTTTTATATAGACCCCGCACTTTTGACTTTACTTTCTTTAGTGCTTATTTTCACACCTCTTCGCATAGCGATAGCAAATTTTAAAGACTTGATAATGCTTGCACCTTTGGAGCTTGATGAGAAGATTACAAAAATTATGGAGAATTTAAGCGAGGAATTTGGCTTTAGCGATTATGATACGCATGTGACTAAATCGGGTAGATTTTATATGGTAGAAGTCAATATCTTAATGCAAAAAAATTTCCAAGTCAAAAGTCTTAATGAATTTGACCTTATAAGAGAACGCATAGAAAAAGCCCTTGAAATTCCAAGTTATAAAATCTGGCTTTCCGTAAGCTTTACCGCAGATAAAAAGTGGCTTTAGCTGTTAGGATTAGGCAGAGTAGCGACACTTACAGGCTGAGGGGCGACTTGAGCATTGATTTGACTTAAAAGTTCTAAGGTTTCGGCAAATTCCACACTTTGCTCTGGAGTTTGGCTAAGAAATTTTTGCATTAAGTCCTTTTTCATAATGGCTTCATCAAGCTCTTTATCGCTACCTTTTTGATAGGCTCCTATGCGAAGTAACACTTCATTTTCTTTCAAAAGTGAGCTAAGGCGTTTAAATTTCCTTGCATTATTTTTATGTGTATCACTGATAATATCGCTCATCACCCTTGAAGCTGAATTTTGGATATTAATAGGCGGATAAATCCCAAAGTCCGTTAGCTCTCTACTTAGCACGATATGCCCATCAAGAATTGACCTGCTTTGATCGGCTATAGGATCACTCATATCATCTCCATCGACTAGCACGGTAAAAAATGCCGTGATTGTGCCCTTACCCTCTTCTTTTCCCGTTCTTTCCATAAGTTGAGGCAAAAGACTTAACACACTTGGCGGATAGCCCTTAGTCGTAGGCGGCTCTCCTAAAGCCAAGCCTATCTCTCTTTGTGCCATAGCAAAACGCGTAACGCTATCCATAATAAAAAGCACATCTTTGCCCTGCTCTTTAAAATACTCCGCCACACTCATCGCACAAAAAGCACCATATTTACGCATTAAAGCACTATCATCACTTGTAGCCACGATGATGACGGTATTATCTAGCTTTCCACCAAGATTTTTTTGGATAAATTCAGGGATTTCACGCCCTCTTTCACCGATGAGTGCTATGACCTTGATGGGGGCTTTTGAATTTTTGACTATCATACCCATTAAGGTTGATTTACCCACGCCACTTCCAGCAAAAATTCCAAGCTTTTGCCCCACACCGCAAGTTAAAAGCCCATCAATAGTCTTAACCCCTGTGGGAAAAATTTCTTCAATCAAACCTCTTTTCATCGCATCAATGGGCGAACGCATTATAGGCATAAATTGCGTAATTTCAATCGCCCCTTTACCATCTTTTGGCTTCATAAAAGGATCAACCACACGCCCTAAAAGTGCATCGCTTACGCCTATTTGCATCCCTGCATCGCTTAAAAAAGCTCTATCGCCTATCTTAAAGCCCTCGATGAAAGAAAAGGGGCTAAGATAGCTAAATTGTGCTTTGACCTCCACGACCATAGCTAGAGTTTGCAAATTTTCATTTTCATTTGAAATGAGTCTTACTATATCACCAACACTCGTTTTAAGTCCTTGAATTTCTATATTTGTGGCGGAAATTTTTGTGATTTCTCCAAAAACGGAAGCTAAATTTTCATCTTTTAACTTTTTCCTAAGTTTTTCTAAGCTCACCTTTTATCCTTGACTTTAAATTTAGAAAAATTCCTCGATTTTTGTTCGCATTAAATTGGCATTATCAATGCGGTTTATCATATCCCTAAAAGCGGAAGCATCCTTGTATCCTTTAGAATATTCGTGTAGATGTTTGCGAAAAATGCTCACTCCCATAGCCTTATAATGCTTTATCATCTCATCAAAATGCGTTAAAATAATTCGCTTTTTAAGTGCTTTATCCACGCTTTTCCCCTCTTTAATTTCGTAAAAAATCCAAGGATTGCCCACACTCGCTCTACCTATCATCAAGCCTTCGCAAGCAGTGATTTTAAGCACTTCTTTAGCATTTTGAGCGTTAATGTCGCCATTAGCAATGACGGGGATTTTCACGCTTTTTTTTGCCTTAGCTATGGAATTATAGTCCGCACTTCCGCTATAAAGTTGCTTTCTCGTTCGTCCGTGTATGCTGATAAAATCGACCCCAAGCTCTTCGCAAATTTTTGCCATTTTTTCAGGGTATTTTTCATTAAAGCCTAATCTAAATTTCACGCTTGTAAATTGCTTTTTATTATGCGTTTTAATCACTCCAACAAGTCTTTTAAAAAGGTCTAAATTTTCAAGCAAAGCACTGCCTGCACATTGTTTAACGACCTTATTGACAGGGCAACCGCAGTTAAAATCAATGCCGTCTATAAAATCGAGTTCATTTAAGATTAAGACCGCTTTTTTGAGAATTTCTTCATCTCCTCCAGCAATTTGCACGATATAAGGCGTTTCGAAAGGCGTTTTTTCAAGCATTTTAAGGCTTTTTTGACTTTCATAAACTAAGGCATTTGAGCTTATCATTTCACTTATAGTAACATCAGCACCAAATTGCTTAACAACACTACGAAAAGGCGGATCTGTAAAACCTGCCATAGGTGCTAAAAATAAGGGATTTACTTTAAAATCAATCATATGATAAGACGATTTAAATCAAATTTAATATTTTTTTCTCTTAAGGCAAGAACGGCTTTAAAATCGCTCAATTCTTCCTTATTTCTAATTTGATTTTCCAATTCTTCAAACATAGAAAACTCGGCTAATAAATATAAATAAGCTCTTAAAGCTTCGCTTTTGGTATTTTTAATTTTTAAGAAAATATTAATAATAGCGTCCGGATTAAAGCATTTAACACACATTTTTGCAGCAGATAAATACTCAGCCTCATTTAAATTTGCCATTTCGATTAAGACTTCAAATTCAGCTAAAGAAAGTTCTAAATTGCCATCCTTAAAACGCTTGATAAGGCTTAAAATTTGCTCATTTGTTTTGCTTATTTTAAGATTTTTAATTTGCTCATAAGTGCCTTTTTGAAGCACCATTTCAAAAGCTAATTTTTCAAACTCTGTGCTAATTTCATTTAAATTTTTAAGTTTAGAATAGGCATAATCTAAGTCATTTTTAAGACGATTTTTTTCGTTTTGTAAAATGAGAGGGTTATTTTTGTCGAGTTTAAATTTGTTAAGATTTTGTGTTTCGCCTTTTTTGAGAGCTTCAAGCAAATCCAAAAGGTCGTTAATGGCGTGAAAATCGGCATTTTTTGTGCCATTTTTTAAGCTTTTACAAAGCTCACTTACTCGCTTAAATTCTTTGGTGTAAAAAGAAATTTTGCTTTCTTTTTCTAAAAGCAAATCTTTAGCAAAGTCCTCAAATTTCGCCGCATCTTTAAAGAAATGTTTGAATTTTAAATATCTTAAAAAAGCATAAAAGCTCATATGTGTTAAGGCTAAGACAAAATAAAAAACTAAGGGTAAAATAAGCCAAAGCATAATGGGTAAATTTAAAGCAAAAGTTCCCAAAACAAGCTCATAATAGCCCAAATTAAGATAAAACATAAAAGCTACAATTAAAGCGATATAAATCAAACTTGCTAAAATAAAGAGTCGAATTTTCATTGCATATTTCCTTTTTCTACGATTTCCCTACAAACAATACAATATCTCGCGTGAGGTTTTACTTTAAGCCGCTCTATATCGATAAGCTCATCGCAAGATTCACAAATACCATAATTTTTATGCTGAATTTTTTTAAGTGATTCCTCTATCTCTTTTAATTCTTGTTTTAAATTCGCACTAATGGCAAAGTCGATTTGGGAATTAATCTCTATGGTTGAAAAATCGACACTATCACTTGGCGCTGAATTATGCAAAGCCTCGATTTCTTTTGAATTGCTTTGGATATTTTCTAAGATGATTTTTTTACGCTCTTGTAAGAAATTTTCAAAAAATTTTAAATCGCTTGTTTTCATTAAAACTCCTATTTGTGATATGGGTGATTATGATTAATACAAAAAGCCCTATAAAGTTGCTCTAACAACAAAATTTTTACAAAATGATGTGCTAAGGTTAGACGACTAAGGGCGAGATTAAAGTCAAATTGATTAAGCATTTGCGCTCTAAAACCATAAGCGCCACCTATAAAAAAACTCATTTCACTTTTATTTTCTAGCAATTTTGCAAATTCAAGGCTATTAAGTTCTGTCCCCCTTTCATCTAAAAGCACACAAAAGCCTCTTTTTTTGGGTAAAAACGCCTCTTCATAGCTTTTTTGTGCGTTTTGCGTTCCTTGAATTTGGGCTTTGGCTATTTTTTTATCAAAAAGATTATGCTCTTTTAAGATGGCGTATTTGGAGATAAGTTTTGTATATTTTTCACTCAAAAATGCCAAATCCTCGCTTTTTTGCAAGTAGAAAATATTAAGTTGCAAATTATTTTCCGTTAAAAAATTTCAAAGCATCGCTAATGAATTGTTTTTGAGATGCTCTTTCGATAATATTGTCAATTAGTCCATGTTCTAATAAAAATTCCGCCCTTTGAAAGCCCTCAGGTAAGTCTGCTCCTATGGTCTGCTTAATCACTCTTGCACCTGCAAAGCCCACAAGTGCGCCGGGTTCAGCGATGATTAAATCTCCAAGCCAAGCAAAAGAAGCTGAAACTCCACCAAAGGTTGGGTCTGTTAAAATGCTAATGTAGGGCAATTTTTCTTTACTAAGAAGTTTTAAAGCGGCACTTGTTTTACTCATTTGCATTAAAGAGTAGGTGCTTTCTTGCATTCTAGCGCCCCCACTTGCACTAACGATAACTAAAGAGCTTTTTGTGCTAATAGCTCTTTGCACGGCACGGACGATTTTTTCGCCCTCCACAGAACCAAAACTTCCTCCCATAAAGGCAAAATCAAAAACAACAAGCTGAGTCTTTAAGCCATTGATTGTGCATTCTCCGCTTATAACGGAGCTTTTACGCCCTGTTTTACTCTCTCCCTCGCTTAAACGCTTTTTGTAAGATTTGCTATCGACAAATTTTAAAGGATCGATTGCTTCCAAATTTTTATCAAATTCCATAAAGCTTCCCGCGTCGCTTAAAAGCTCTATGCGTTTGCTCGCAGAAATTCTCATATGATAAGAGCATTTAGGGCAAACATCAAAACAGCTTTCTATCTCTTTATAATACATCAAAGCGTGGCAAGAAGGGCATTTTACCCAGTGATTGGGTGCTTCGTGGGGGCTTGATTGTTTTTTTCTAATTTTGGAAAATATATCGGTAAAATTCATTTTTAACCTTTAAAATCTTGTTCCGAGATTAAACTCAAAAGAGCTGGTTTCATCGCCGGGCTTATCATTAAGCGCCTTGGCGAAGACAACTTGTAAAGGACCTATAGGTGTAATCCACTCTATGCCAAAACCCGTGCTCATTCTTTGCATATCGTCAATTTGCGTTTTACCTATGGCACCATAATCGAAAAATACGCTTCCGCGTAATTTAATCCTATCAATGAGTGGAAAACTAAGCTCAAAAGAATTTGCAAAAGCTATCGTTCCACCTATCTCATCGCCCCACTGGTTTCTAGGGCTTACCGTGCGGTTTTCAAAACCACGCAAAGAACGTATACCGCCCAAATAAACACGCTGATTAATCGGCAAATAGCCTTGATCCCACACCTTATAAAAACTCGCCTTGTAGCGATAAATCAAATCATAGCCTATAAAATCTTCCAAACCTTGATAAAAATTAAAATTCGATTTAGAATATAAAAATTGCTGATCCCCACCAATGCCAGCAAATTCAAGGCTTGAAGAAGCTATAATCCCAGATCTTGGCAGATAATAATCATCTGTATTGTTAAAACTTATCGCGGGTGTAATGGAGCTTTTAATCGTCTCACCTAAATCATAACCCGTTCTTATAAGCGTTGGGCTTAGATGATAAATATCACTTTGCTCTAAATTATAAGTTAAGCTTGCATTAAAATAACGCCAAAATTGCCTACCAAGCGTGATATCAAAGCCGTAATTTTGCTCTGAGTATTCGTTCCACTCATAATCATTTGAATAAAGTGAACCGCCGAGACTATATTCGCTATCGGCTATTCTTGGATTAGTTATATTAATTCTGCCTGAAAGCGTTTCATCACTTTTATCTATGCTAACTGAACTTTTAATGCCTGAACCAAAAATATTACTATCCGAAAGAGAAGCGTTAAGGAGCATTCCATCGCTTGAGCTATATCCTATACCTCCTGAAATTGCTCCTGTGGCAGCCTCTTTCACTTCGACAACTAAATCTATATGTGTTTCATCAACTCTTTCTTCTTTTATATCCACACTTTCAAAATAAGAGGTTCTTCTTAATGCGTTGATTGATTCTTGAAGATCAGTTCTATGATAAAGATTGCCCTCTGTGAGAAAAAGCTCTCTACGCACGACTCTATCGACCGTGCGTGAATTTCCAGAAATGATGACATTTCTTATATAAACTTTTTCATTTGGCACGACTTGAAACACAATGCTTACCTCGTGCGTTTGATTATTTTTTTGGATATCGGGAAAAACTTGAGCAAAAGCATATCCTAAATCCGCACTTTTTGTTTCTATAGTTTTAAGGTCTTTTCTTACATCCTCTATATTAACTATATCTTTAACCTGTGATTCAAGCTCTTCTAAAATTTCTTGATTTTCTTCATCACTAAAAAGAGGATTTTTGATTTGTATATCGATGATTTTATAAGGCTCACCCTCTTTGATAAAATAAGTCAAATCCGCCTTATAAGTGTCGGTATATGTTTTAAGAAAAGGTGAAGAAACTTGCACATCTAAATAGCCTTCTTTCATATATTCATCGCTAATTCTAGCACTATCGTTAGCAAGTTCAAAAATTTTGAGTTTGCCATCGTTTCTACCCCACATCCAGCCCATAAATTCACGCTCTTTATTAGTAACCGCAGGTTCAATATCGCCATAAGATAGCTCTTTGCTTCCGCTAAGATGAACTTTATCTATGATGATATTTTCACCACGATTGACAATAAATTCTAGCTCTAGACTTTCTGTATTTTCAAGTTTTTTTTGCTTGACTTCAACCACAGTATCAAAATAACTTTTTGCTTCATAATAGCCCTTAATTCTCTCTTTTGCCTCTTTTAAAGAAGTCTCATCAAGCAAAGTTCCTCTTTTAAGCCCTAAAAGACTTTCTAAATGTTTTCTATCATTTGAAGCTATACCCGTGATGGTGATTTTAGCGACACTTGGTTTTTCCTTAAATTTGAAAGTTAAAATTCCATTATTTTCTTCAACGACAATGTTTTGAAAATAATTTTGTTTATAAAGATTTAAAATAGCTGTGTTAATTTTCGCTTCGTTAAACTCTTCGCCTTTTTTAAGTCCTGTAAGACTTAATGCCGTTTCATTAGAGAGATGATATAAGCCGCTAAATTGAATATCTTTTATATTTGCTGCGCTCAAAAAGGGTGCTAAGGCACAAATACTGATGAGTTTTTTCATATTACTTTACCTATTTTGTGATTAAAAATTGTGTATAATAGCAAAGAAAATTTAACAATCTTTAAAGTAGCTAGGGGAAGTAGATGAAAGTGGGAATTATAGGGCTTGGGCTAATGGGAGGTTCTTTAGGACTTTGCCTAAAAGAAAATAAGCTTATTAGTAGTGTTTATGGGTTAGATTTAGACGCTCAAAATGCTAAAGATGCTTTAAAGCTTGGGCTGATTCACGAATTAATTGGTTTTGATAAGCTTTCAAATTGCGATATTATCTTCATCGCTACGCCTGTTAATGCCATTATAGAAATTTTACAAAATTTAAAAGAATTGCCAAAAACAACGACCATTATAGAACTTGGTAGCACAAAAAGAAAGATAGTGGAGAGCTTACCCACTACTTTAATCAAGCAAACTATTTTCGCACATCCTATGGCAGGGACGGAAAATAGCGGACCAAAAGCCGCTTTTAAGGAGCTTTATAAGGACGCTGTTTGTGTGCTTTGCGATAGTGAAGTGGCTGATGATTTACACCAAAAAAGAGCGGTGGAAATTTTCTCTCATCTTGGTATGCGTATTGTATTTATGGATAGCATTTCACACGATCATCACACGGCGATTATTTCTCATTTACCTCACGCCATTAGTTTTTCTTTGGCAAATTATGTTATGCGTGAAGAAGATAGAAGAAATATCGCTTATCTTGGCGGTCCTTCTTTTAAGGGAATGTGTCGTATCGCTAAATCTTCGCCCTTAATGTGGGGGGGAATTTTTACGCAAAATAAAGAAAATATCCTAGCATCCATAGAACATTTTCAAGAAGAACTAGAAAATTGCAAAAAAATGCTGGAAAATTGTGATGAAAATAAGCTTAAAAAATGGATGGAAAAAGCAAATCATTTAAGAGAAATTTTATAATTTACTTTATATTAATTTAAAAATACTATAAATTCCCTATATTACTTTAGATATTTAGGAAAAATGATGGCGAGGAAAAAAACAAGGAATTTATTGTGGCTTTTGATTATTATTTTATTATTTTTGGGTAGTTTTTTTATTTTAAATTTAAGCATCTTTGAGAAAAATGCTCCGCAAATTCTTGTTGAAGATACACTTTATACCAATCTTAAATCCCCACTTTTAGTCAAAGTCAAAGATGAAGAAAATGCGGTAAAATCCATCAAAATCGTTCTTAAAAAAGATGATAATGACCCAGGAGTGATCTTAGCAGATGGTAAAATCAAGCAGGATAAAGAAGTCTCTTTACAAATCAATCTTCCCAAACAAGCCTATAAAGACAAAACAAATTCTTATTTTTTAGAAATTTGGGCGAAGGATACAAGTTTTTGGAATTTTAATGGAAATGAAGCTTATAAAAAAGTTGTAGTTATGATTGACAATGAGGCTCCTAAATTAAATATCATTAGCAATTCTTATAATATAGAGCAAGGAGGAGCAGCAAGTGTCGTTTTTAAGGCTGAGGATGCGAATTTAAAAGAACTTTTTATAGAAACAAATAAGGGTCGAATTTTTAAGGTTACACCTTATCTTAAGAAAGATTATTACGCCGCTTTAATCGCTTGGGACGCAAAAGATGAGGAATTTAGAGCCTATGTTATCGCAAAAGATGCGGCAGGAAATATTGCAAAAGAACGCATAAGATATTATCTTTTAAATCGAAAATACCGCGTTTCTAATATTAACTTAAGCGATAAATTCTTAGACGGAAAAATAGAAAGTTTAGTCTCCATATACGCTCCTAAAAACAATACCTTTACGCGTTTTGAAAAATTTAAATTTGTAAATGAAACCTTAAGACTCTCAAATGAAGAGCTTATTCATAAAATCACTTCTGCCGTTCCTGAAGAAAGCTTTGGAGAATTTAATATTAATTTATTTTTACCTTTAAAAAATGCCGCTAAGGTTGCCGATTTTGCTGACCATAGATATTATTCTTATAATGGGCAGTTTGTGAGCGATTCTTATCATATGGGGCTTGATTTAGCTAGCACGAGCGAAGCACCTATTATTAGCAATAATACTGGAAAGGTTGTGTTCGCTGAAGAAAATGGAATTTATGGGCTTAATCTCATACTTTATCACGGCTTTGGAATTTATAGCCTTTATGGACATTGCTCCTCATCTAATGTCGAGCTTAATGAAAATGTAGCGAAAGATAGCATTATTGCTAAAACAGGCGTAAGCGGCTTGGCTTTGGGAGATCATTTGCATTTTGGAATTTTAGTGCAAGGAGTTGAGACAAGACCTGAGCAATGGCAAGATAAAAAATGGCTAGAAAATAATATCTATAAGGTGTTTAATGACGCTAAAAAAGTGATAATGGGGACAAGATGAAACAATTAACCTTAGCAAAAGCCGTAAGTGGCACGGGCATAGGACTTCATAAGGGTGAGCCTATTGAGATTATTTTAGAGCCTTTGGAGGCAAATTCTGGCATAGTATTTTTTAGAAGCGACCTTAACATAAGTTACGAGGCAAAACCGCACAATGTTATTAATACAAAATTAGCAACAGTAATAGGCGATGAAAGAGCTTATATATCGACTATTGAGCATTTGATGAGTGCGATTAATGCTTATGGAATAGATAATGTCCGCATCGTTTTAAATTCTAACGAAGCACCCGTAATGGACGGCTCTAGCATTAGCTTTTGTATGATGCTTGATGAAGCGGGAGTAAGAGAGCTTGAAGCGTCTAAAAAAATTATGGTAATTAAAAAGGTTATTGAGGTGCGAGATGGAGATAAATTTGTGCGTCTTAGCCCTACAAAAGAGCCTAAAATAAACTATACCATTAAATTTGACAATGCCTTAATCGGCAAACAAAGCTATTGTTTTGAATTTAGCAAGAAAAATTATATAGAAAATATCGCCAGGGCTAGAACTTTTGGTTTTTTAAAAGATGTGCAAGCCTTAAGAGCTATGAATTTAGGACTTGGAGGCAGCCTTGAAAATACCATAGTTGTTGATGATAACCGCATTTTAAATCCTGAAGGTTTGCGTTTTAAAGATGAATTTGTAAGACATAAAATCTTAGATGCCATTGGAGATTTGACCTTACTTGGATACCGAATTTATGGGGATTATACCTCTTATGCTGGGAGTCATCATTTAAATCATTTACTTACAAAAGAGCTTTTAAAAGATAAGGAGAGTTATGAAGTCATTACCCTTGAAAACTCTTGCGAAAAAGCTTATGAAAAGGTTTTTGCATAAAAACGCTTTTATTAAATGCCATTTCTAAGCCTGTAATGCTTGGAATTTATGATGATGATAGACTTATAAGAGAATATCAAAGTGAGCTTAAAGCAAGTGAATTTATCCCAGAAATTTTGCAAAATTTGCTTAAAGAATTTGAATTTGAAAGGCTTGTTTATGCAAATGGTCCGGGCTCTTATATGGGGATAAAAATTTCTTATATAAGCCTTAAAACCTTAAGCATAGTGAAAGAAATTCCCCTTTTTGCTTTAAGTGCATTTGAGCTAAACCATTTCAAACCCATAAGGGCAAATAAGCATTTTTGTTTTGTTTATGAAAGAGGCGAAATTGTTTTAAAACAGGCGGTGGAGGGAGAATTTTTTTTACCCTCTAGCTTAAAAGAAGTAAATTTGAAAAAAGATAATCTTCCTTTTTATTTTTTAGATGTGATTTAGGATATTTTTTGAAGATTTTAGTTCCTGCTACGAGTGCAAATTTGGGTCCCGGTTTTGACTGCTTAGGCTTAAGTCTTAAATTTTTCAATGAAGTTGTAATTGAAAAAGCAAAAATTACTAGCATTAGCATTAATGGCGAGGGTAGTGAAAATGTCTTTTTGAAGAAAAACAATGCCTTTGTGCGAATCTTTAATGAAATTTATGGAAATCTAAGTGGTAAAAAAGAAAATTTTCGTTTCATTTTTCAAAATAATATCCCCCTTTCAAGAGGTCTTGGAAGCTCTTCAGCTGTGATTGTAGGAGCGATTGGGGCAGCTTATGCGATAAGTGGATTTAAGGTAGAAAAAGAACGCATTTTAAACGAGGCTTTAAAATATGAAAATCACCCCGATAACATCGCCCCCGCCACACTGGGAGGCTTTGTTTGCTCTATGGTTGAAAATAGTAAGGTTTTTAGCATTAAAAAAGAGCTTGATGAAGCCTTAAGAGCAGTCATAATCATACCAAATATAGCGATGAATACGGAGCAAAGTAGAGAAGCGTTAAGTCTTAATATAAGCTTAAAAGATTGCGTTTTTAATCTTTCTCACTCATCTTTTTTAACGGCTTGTTTTTTGGAGAAAAAATATGAATTATTACGCCTAGCAAGTCAGGATAAACTCCACGAATTTAAGCGTATGAAAACCCTGCCAGAACTTTTTGAAGTGCAAAAATTCGCTCTTGAAAATAAGGCTTTAATGAGCACACTTTCAGGCTCAGGCTCAAGCTTTTTCTCTCTTGCTTTTAAGGAGGAAGCAAAACATTTAGCCACCAAAATAGCACAAAAATTTCCTACCTTTCGTGTAGAGTGCGTAGAGTTTGATAACGAAGGCTTTAAAATTTGCTAAATAACACAAAAAAAAGTATAATTACGCCCAAACACACGCCAATTAGAATGTGTGTGTTATGCAAAAATCGTTTTAAACAAAATACCTTATACCGCTTTAGAGTTGAAAATAATGAACTTCGTGCTGATTTAAAATGCGGTCGTAGCGTATATTTGTGTGAGGCGTGTCTCTTAAAGGACAATCATAAATGGCAAAAAGCACTTTCTAGGGCTTGTAAAAATATAATAAAAACATCACAGCAGGATTTAAAGGAGAGAATTTTTAATGGCAAAGGTTAGAATACACGAAATCGCAAAAGAGCTAGGCTATGATAGCAAAGACATTATTCAAAAAGCTAACGAGCTAGGACTTGACATTAAAACCGCTTCAAATGCCGTAGAGCCAGAGATAGCGGCTGGAATTTATGAATATATTCAAACCAAAACTATCCCTGCTATTTTCAAAAAAGAAGAGAAAAAAACAGGTAAAAATTTAAAAAAAGAAGAGAAACCAAAGGCAGTCAAAGCCAAAAAAGAGACAAAAAAAGAAGAACCTAAAGAAGAAATTCAAGAGAAAGTTGAGCCTTTAAAAGAAGAACTTAAAAAAGAAAAAAATGAGCCTCAAAGTTTGGCTGGTGCAACTTTAGCTAAGAGGCGTGGTCTTGTCATCGTTAAAAAGAAAAAGGACGAGCAAGAATTTAAAAAAGAAGAACAAAAGCCTAGCACATCAGAGCGTCCTAGCTTGTCGATGATTTTTTCCAATGCTGATGAAAATTTAAAGAAAAAGAAAAAAGAAAAAAAAGCCCTTGTTGCTACAAAAAAAGAAAGTGTTGAAAAAATGGACTTTTTAGAAAGTCAAGATTTTGGTGATATTTCTTTAGATGATGAAGATGAGGTCGTTTTGCCCGATTTTAGCGTAAAAGAAAAAGAGGTCGTGCAAAATACTCCTAAAAAACCGCCAAATTTTTTGCGTCAAAATAATTCTATTAATTTTGGCGAAGTTGGCATACAAAGAAGAAGTCGCAAAAAGCCGCCAAAAAGAGTGGAGAAAAAGGAAAGTGAAGTTATTACTAACTTAGAAATTCCTAAGGAAATTCGTGTTTATGAATTTGCCGATAAGCTTGGTAAAAACACAAGCGAAATTATCTCTAAGCTTTTTATGCTTGGTATGATGACGACTAAAAATGACTTTTTAGACGAGACAGCGATCGAAATTCTAGCGGAAGAATTTGGGATTGAAATTAAGATTATCGATGAGGTGAGCGAGTTTGATTATGTGAAAGACTATGATATGGGAGATGAAGAGAGTTTGGAGCCTAGAGCACCTGTAATTACCATTATGGGACATGTCGATCACGGGAAAACTTCACTTTTAGATTATATAAGAAATTCGCGTGTGGTAAGTGGCGAGGCAGGGGGCATTACTCAGCATGTGGGTGCTTATATGGTGGAAAAAAATGGGCGTAAAATCACCTTTATCGATACTCCCGGACACGAAGCTTTTACCGCTATGCGTGCAAGAGGAGCGAGCATTACGGACATTGTCATCATAGTCGTAGCGGCTGATGATGGGGTCAAGCCACAAACCAAAGAAGCGATTAATCACGCTAAAGCGGCTAATGTGCCTATTATCATAGCAATTAATAAAATGGATAAAGAAAATGCAAATCCCGATATGGTCAAAACCCAACTTGCCGAAATGGAAATTATGCCCGTGGAGTGGGGTGGAAGCTATGAATTTGTGCCTGTATCAGCTAAGGCTGGCACGGGGATAGAAGATTTACTTGAGATTGTGCTTTTACAAGCAGATCTTTTGGAGCTTAAGGCAAATTCTAAAACCTTAGCTAAGGCTAGCGTGATAGAAAGCTCCGTGCAAAAGGGTCGTGGGGCTGTGGCGACTATTATCGTGCAAAATGGAACGCTAAAGGTTGGAAGCACTATAGTTGCTGGTGTAGCTTATGGTAAAATAAGGGCTATGAGTGATGATACTGGCAGGGCTTTAAAGGAAATTAAGCCCGGAGAATGCGGAGTCATTGTAGGACTTAGTGAGGTAGCTGATGCGGGTGAAATTTTAATCGCCGTTAAAAGTGATAAAGAGGCGAGAGAATACGCCGCAAAGCGTTATGAATACAATAGACAAAAAGAATTAAGTAAATCCACTAAAGTGAGTATTGACGAGCTAGGAGCTAAGATTAAAGAGGGGAATTTAAAGGCTTTAAGTGTGATTTTAAAAGCCGATGTGCAAGGCTCATTAGAGGCTTTAAGGGCGAGTTTGGAAAAGCTTAGAAATGATGAAATTAAGGTCAATATTATCCATAGCGGTGTGGGCGGTATCACGCAAAGTGATATAGAGTTAGCTAGTGCGAGTGAAGATTCTATCGTGCTTGGCTTTAATATACGCCCAACAGGTGAGATTAAAGAAAGAGCTAAAGATAAGGGCGTGGAGATTAAAACTTACAATGTTATTTATAATTTGCTTGATGATGTCAAAGCCTTGCTTGGTGGTATGATGAGTCCTATAATTTCTGAAGAGCAGTTGGGACAAGCTGAAGTTAGACAAGTTATTTCTGTGCCAAAAATAGGGCAAATCGCTGGCTGTATGGTGAGTGAAGGTGTTATCAATAGGGGTGCTAAAATTCGCTTGATTCGCGATGGGGTGGTCGTATATGAGGGTAATGTCAGCTCACTTAAACGCTTTAAAGATGATGTTAAAGAAGTCGCTAAGGGTTATGAATGTGGCGTTGGGATAGAAGGCTGTGATGATATGCGTGTGGGCGATTATATAGAAAGCTATAAAGAAGTTGAGCAAAGAGTGAGTTTATGAGTGAGATTAAAAAACTTCGCACCGAAAGTATCTTAAAAGAGCTTATTCCTGAAGCTTTAGCGCATTTAGATGATGAAAATTTGAAAAATCTTTGTGTGGTTGATGTGGAGTGTCGCAAGGGGCGTTATGATGCCTTTGTTTATTTAGATAAGATGTTTTTAAATACTCACGAGCAAGAAAGAATTTTAAATGCTCTTAAAAAAGCTTCAAGGGCTTTGCAAAATTATTGTATGAGTGAGCAAGGCTGGTATAGATGTCCTAATTTTCACTTTAAATTTGACGATAGATTAGAGTATCAAAATCATATGGACGCACTTTTTGAAAAGATAAAAAGGAAAAATGATGAATCTTAAGGCTTTATGTAAAGAAGCTGGAGTTGAGCTTTATGATAGTGAGCTAGTGAGTGAAAATGGCAAAAAAATTTACCGCATTTACATTATGAAAGAGGGTGGAGTGAGCTTGGAAGATTGTGCTAAACTAAGTGAAATTCTTTCCCCAATTTTTGATGTGGAGCCGCCTGTTAGTGGGGAGTATTTTTTAGAAGTGTCTTCTGCGGGACTTGAGAGAAAATTAAGCGCTTTGGAGCATTTTGAAAAAAGTGTGGGCGAAATGCTTAAAATCACTACAAGCGAAAAAGAGAAAATTCAAGGAAAACTTTTAAAAGTCGAGGGAGAAAATATCTTTTTGCAAGATGAAAAAGCTGAAATTTGCATTGAATTTAGTCAAGTTAAAAAAGCAAAAACCTTTATAGAGTGGTGATTATCTCTTCATCGCAAAATAAAGTCCATTTGCAAGCACAACACAAATAAGCATTACTAAAGCTAAAATGACAGGAGTGTTTGCACCCACCGCACTCACAATAAAAGAAATTACCCCCGCTAAAGCAAATTGACTAGTGCCAAGCACCGCAGAAGCTGTTCCGCTGTGGTCTTTAAAGCGTGCCATTGCTAAAGTTGTGGTATTAGGAGCGATAAAACCAAGCAAGGCTATACTTGTAAAAATGCTAAGTTCAAAAAGCCAAAAATTTGGCTTAATCAAAGAATTTACAAATAAAATGAGCGTAGAAATAAGCATAATGATAAGCGCGTAAAAGAGGATTTTTTCGCTATCGATCTTTCTAACCATTTTGGCATTAATATTTGCAAAAATAACAAAGCCCAAAGCATTAAGTCCAAAAAGCAAACCAAAATCCCTTTCACTCAAACCAAAAAAATTAATAAACACAAAGCTAGACCCCGTAATATAAGCAAACATAGCTGCTAAAACTAAAGAAGCACAAGAAACATAAAGGATAAAAGGCTTGTCTTTAAGAACAAAGCGATAACTTTTTAGTGTTTCTTTATGAGAAAATTTTTGCCTTTTAAGATGAGGGGCGGACTCTTTGAGTGCAAAAAAAATGAGTAAAAAAAGTAAAATTCCAAGCCCAAAAAGTGTCGCAAAAATGCTATGCCAAGAAAAATATTCTATCAAAAAGCCCCCAAATGAAGGAGAAAGCATAGGTGCAAGCGCACTAAAAACCATCATTAGAGCAAAAATACTCGCCGCCTCTTTGAGTTCAAATAAATCATTAACAATAGCCCTAGCAATGACGACCCCAGCACACCCACCCAAAGCCTCAAAAAAACGCAAAATGATAAAAACATAAATATTATCAATAATCACGCAAAAAAGGCTAGAAAGCATAAAAAGAAAAATGCCCACAAGTGCAGGAATTTTACGCCCAAAAACATCACTTAAAGGTCCATAAATAAGCTGTCCTAAAGCAAAAGCTACAAAAAAACTTGCTAAAGAAAGTTGAGTTAAAAACTCACTTGTTTCAAAGCTTTGTTTTACTTGTGAAAGAGCGGGGAGATACATATCGGTAGAAAGTGGAGCTATGCTCGACATTAAAGCTAAAATGAAAATAAGTCTAAATTTGGCAAAACCCTTAATTTTGGTGTGTTTTTGCATTAAAATATCCTACTGAAAAATTCGCCAAATTTAGCATAAATTTGCCTGTTTCTTTCCTCAATGTCCTTAAAATCCCAGTTCTTTTTAGAGCTTTTGGAAAGGGCTTTTACTTCGGCACAAAATGAAGTAGCGTAATACTCTTTTTTCTTAGCAAAAAATTCATTTGAAGCGCTAATGTTAAGCTTTTTTTCTATAAGAATTTTATTGCCTATTTGTTCAACCAAGCCTTTAACCTCATCTTCTTCAAGCTTGTAGTAATTATCCTGCCATTTTTTAGGGAGTATATGCTCTATCTCTAAAAGATTAAAACTGAAATTTTTATTTGCACTATTCCACCAAAAAATTTGCTTCTCATCATAAATTAAGGCATAAAAAGCAAGGATATAACGCATATTTTTAGGGATAGTTTTTTGGGAAAAATCGATGAAATTTTCCAAACTCGGCATTTTTAAAATGGGTAAATTTAAAGATTTTTCAAAAATTTTCTCTCTTTTTTTGTTTTTTAAATTGATATTAGCCTTCATAAAGCCCCAAAAAAGCCCAGATCCACCGCCCTTACCCCAAAATAAACCAAGCGCACAGTAAGATGCAATTTGTGGCAAAATGGTATCTAAAAGCTCTTTTAAGCTCTCTTTATTTTTATGTGCTTCGTAAAAACACATCGAAACGACCATACGCCATAATTTATTAGGAAATAGATTTAAAATCGCAAAATATTTTTTACCCTGCTCGTCTAAAAAATCATAAGGATTCGCCCAAAAATCGCCCAGTTTTTTGATAAATTCAAAGCTTTCTTTTTGCGTGAGTAAGTCCTCATTTGCTGCAAAATTGACATTTTTCTTTTTAGAATTTAATTTATCTTTTTTAGTCCAAAAATCAAGCACAGTAGGGATAACCGTGTCTAATTCCTCGTGTAAAGCTCTAATAATATGCTCATATTGCTCAAATAAAAAGCCTACATCTTCTTTTTTAAGATAATTTGAATCTTGAAGTAAGCTTTCTAAATTCTGCCACTCTTTCGCAAAAATGGGCTTTTCATCTTCTTTTTTATTTGCGTAAATAATGCCTTTTAAAATATCTGCCGTGCTAAGCGAAATGCCTCTATTATTAAGAGTATTAAAAATCCTTAAAGCCTTGTCCCTTTCGCTGCATTCTATGGGTAAAATTACGCAATCATCAAGCAAACATTCACAAAAGCCAAGCCACTCCACAGGCTCATTAAGTGCCAAATCATCAATTTTTCTTTTAAAATAAAGATATTTTTTTTCGTCTATTTTTATTTCGTCTTTAAAAAGATTTTCTAATTTTTCATTATCCTTATCTGTGGCAACCTCGCTTTTTAAATGCGTTTTTTCGTAAAAAATTTCTCCGGTTCTACGATGCGTATCCCATAAGCAATCCGCTAAACTATCCTTTAATTTATCGACATTTTCTTTCTTTTGTCCTTTTGCCTTTTCATAAATCGCACGGATAAGCAGTAAAAGCGTAGTAGTGCGTTGCTGTCCGTCTATGATATTTTGCACCTTATTTTCTGCGTAAATGACCATAGAGCCTAAAAAATACTCATCATCGTCTATTTTATTTTTATAAAAATGATAAATATCGTCCCAAAGCTGCCCACACTCATCTTCTCCCCAAACATAATTTCTTTGATACATAGGAATAAGAAAGTGATTTTTAGAAAGATAATCCGCGATAGTATTTGCCTCTGCTCTTAATTCTGCCATTTAGTCTCCTGTAATCCGCATTATAAATTTTAGCAAAATATGATAAATTTCGTTTGAAAAATTAAATTTACTTAATTTTAATACAAATTAGCTAAAGTTTAAAAAATGAAAGTTAAGGTTTAAAAATGATGCCTTTTAGCGATGAAGAATTAATAAATCCTGTAAAAAAAAGCTTAGAAAAATCTTTGCCCATTTTGGAGCGTGATGGAGGGGGACTTGAATTTTTAGGTGTAAAAAATGGCGTAGTTTATGTGCATTTAATCGGTGCTTGTAAGGGCTGTGCCTCAAGTGGCATTACGCTTAAATATTCTCTTGAAAGACAGCTTAAAATGGACATTCACCCTGAAATTAGCATTATAAATCTAGAAGGTGGGGAGCAAGAATTTGCAAAATTATAGAAAGATTGCATTAAAATATTTAAAAATAGGCGATTTTAATAACGCCCTTATTTATCTTTCCTTAGCTTATAAAGAAAAAAAAGATGAGCATTTGTTAAATCTTATTAGCCTCTGCGAATTTGGACTTGAAAAAGAGCAAGAAGCTAAGGCTTTGCTTGAATTTTATCTCAAACACGCAAAAAGCAAAAAAATGCAAAAAGATTTTGAAAGCGTTCTAACTTTAGTGATGTTTAAAGCAAACATTAAAGATGAATTTGAAGATGGACACGCTTTAAATTATAGAGATTTTTTAGAAAGCGTGAAAAAAATAGGCTTTAAGAAAAGTTTTGAAAATATTATTTTTAATGCTAAATTAATCATTGATGATAAGAAAGATTTTTTAAATTTTTTAGAAGAGTTATGCAAAAATGGCTATGAGGAAGCGGCTTTGAATTATATCGAAGATATTTTTCCGCATTTTTGGGATCACGAAAATTTTATAAAACTCAAAAAACAATTTAAAGGGTTTAAGGGTGAAAATAAAGCTAAATGAAACTTTTATCACGGATAATTCAAGCGAGTGTGAGAAAGATTGCTTTTTTTTAAGCTGCTTTCAAAATGCCAAATTTAAAGATGAAGCCGTAAAAAAAGGTGCCAAAATCATCGATGTGGAAGAGACTAAGAAGCTTTTAGGTATCGATGAAACAATTAAAATCATCGGCATCACAGGCACTAATGGCAAAACGACAACCGCGGCGGCGATTTATTCTATCTTGCTTGATTTAGGCTTTAAATGTGGGCTTTGTGGGACAAGAGGAGCTTTTATTAATGATGAAAAAATCGATGAAAAGTCCTTAACCACTTCGCCGATTTTAAAAACTTTAGAATATTTACAAAAAGCGACCTTAAAAGGGTGTGAATTTTTTGTGATGGAAGTAAGCTCCCACGCTTTGGTGCAAAACCGCATTGAGGGCTTAGAATTTGCAGCAAAAATCTTTACTAATTTAACGCAAGATCATTTAGACTTTCACGGCTCTTTTGAAAATTATAAAGAGGCAAAAGAGAGTTTTTTCACAAATGAAAGCTTGAAATTTATCAACAAAGACGCCTTTCATATCAATTTCAATGTCAAAAATGCCTACACTTATGGCATAGAAAATCCAGCTTTTTATCAAGTTAAAGCTTATGCTTTAGAAAATGAAATTGACGCTTTAGTTTTAGCTAAAAATCAAAGCTTTCACATACACTCATCTCTTTTGGGACTTTTTAATCTTTACAATCTTTTAGCTGCTAGTGCTTGTGTTAATGAGCTTGTAAAGCCAAATTTGGCAGATTTAGAAAGGGCTATTAGTGGTTTTGGTGGAGTTTGTGGAAGGGTGGAGAAGATTGTAGAGGGAGTGATAGTCGATTTTGCCCATACTCCAGATGGGATAGAAAAGGTGCTTGATAGTTTGAAAAATAAAAATCTCATTGTCGTTTTTGGAGCAGGAGGCGATAGAGATAAGAGCAAAAGGGCTTTAATGGGAAAAATGGTCGCTCATTATGCAAAAAATGCTATCATTACAAGTGATAATCCCAGAAGCGAGGATGCTAGAAGCATTATGCAAGAAATTTTGCAAGGCTTTGAGGATAAAAACACCCCTTTGATGATAGAAAATAGGGAACTTGCCATTTGTAAGGCTTTAGAATTAAAAAAAGAAGACGATTTAGTCATCATACTTGGCAAAGGCGATGAGACTTATCAGGAAATTAAGGGCGTAAAATATCCTTTTAGCGACAAAGAAGTCGTGTTAAATTTTTATAAAAATCAAGGAAAATAAATGTTTGAAAATTTAGACTTTTCTAAAATGGGTGAGCTTTTAAACAAGGTGCAAGAAAAGGCTAAGGCTATGGAGCTTGAGCTAGACAAAAAAGAGTTTAGTGCTAAAAGCGGTGCGGGACTTGTGAAAGTAAGTGCAAATGGCAAGGGAGAGATTATTGATGTTAGTATTGATGATTCTTTGCTTGAGGATAAAGAATCTTTGCAAATTTTACTCATAGCGGCAATTAATGATGTTTTGGCTATGGTCGCACAAAATAAAAATAGCATAGCAAGTGATATGCTTGGAGGTTTAGGAGGGCTTAAGATATGAGAATTTTATTGACTTTTTTTGTTTTATTTTCTTTTATGTGGGCGATTGAAAGACCGAGATTTGAGGACTTTGCCGCAGGGTATGAGAGAAATAAGGCAAGTATGTTAAATTATGAAGGTATGCAAGCCTTTGTTTTAAGCGAAAATTTATTAGCCGTTTTAAAAACGCCTAACGCAAAGCTAAATCAATATGTCAAATATGATCCTTTTTTAAATTTATATCTTGTAAGAACGCCCTTTTCTCTTATCCCAACGCCTATGGCAGATGAAGAAAAGCTTACTAGAAACGACTGGGTGGGTATTTGGGATCCAAATAAGCCTTATATAGGACACATTAAGTATTTAGCACAAAATATTGACGAAAAAGACCAGCTTGACTTTCAAAGTAAGGTAGGACTTTTAGGTGAGCCTTGTTGCAATATGCTAGGCATAGCTCTAAATAACGGCTCTTTCATAGGTAATCGCTATCTTAAGCATTTTATGAAATATAATGATGTGTATTGGGGTGATATAGGAGTCGATTTTGTCGTAAGAGAAAATAAAATTTATGTAGGAAATGTCCGTAAAAATGCACAATTTTTAGTCAATGATGAGCTTATTAGCATTGATGGAGCTAATGTGCGTGATGTAAGAAAGGTCAATGAGAGAATACTTTTTGCCGATAGAGGAAGCACGATTTATTTTGGTGTTAAAAGAGATAATCAGGATTTAAATATCTCTAGCATAGTGTTTGAAAAGGACATTAGCCATTTTAATTTGCCAAGCAATAAGCCAAAACCTGCTCCAACAAGTTTTAGAAGTAATCTTGGCTTAAGTGTCAATTCTGCTCTTATCGTAACTAAAGTCGATACCAACTCAAAAGCAAGTAGGGCTGGCTTTATGGTAGGAGATAAAATTTTACGCGTTAATAATGAAATGATTAAAAATTTCAAGCAACTTCAAGACATTTTAGCTAAGGGTAATGATTTTAACATACTCCTAGAAAGACTAGAGAAAAAACTTCCTTTGCATCGTTTTGATAATAATCTTGACTTATCCCAAAAAAGTGATGGAAAATTTCAATTTTTCATAAGGCTTGTGAAGTGAATTTGAGGGAGGAATTTCACAAGCACTTAATGCGAAATCTACCTCAAATTCCAAGTTTCCACCCATTTTTTAACGAAGCCTTAGCAGTGATGTTAAAAGCTGGGGGGAAGTATTTTCGCGCTCAACTTCTTTTAAATGTGGTTTATTTTTACAAAAAAGAGCGTTTTAAAGAAGCGCTGGATGCGGCTTTAGCTTTAGAATTTATCCATACTTATTCGCTTATACACGATGATTTGCCCGCTATGGATAATGCCGATTTTAGACGCTCTACACCCACCCTACATAAAAGCTACGATGAAACAACGGCGATTTTAGTTGGCGATGCTTTAAATACGGAAGCATTTTTGCTTTTAAGTCGCTTAAATTTGTCCGCCACAATCTCTCTTAAACTCGTAGAAACTCTTGCTTTTAATGCGGGGCTTAATGGTATGATTATAGGACAGGCGATTGATTGTTATTTTGAAGATCAAAAGCTCAACTTAAAAGAATTAGAATTTTTACACACACACAAAACCGCCAAACTCATCGCGGCAAGTTTAAAAATGGGCTGTCAAATTTGCGAACTTGACGAAACAATAACTAAGCAACTTTACGAACTGGGCTTAAAACTTGGCTTAATTTTTCAAATCAATGATGATATTATCGATGCGACTTTGAGCGAAAAAGAAAGCGGAAAACCGACAAATGCCGATACACATAAAAATTCTTTTGTGAATTTATTAGGACTTAAAGAGGCTAAGGAGTGCAAAGATAAACTTTTAAAAGAGTGTCAATTTGAGGGTTTAAATGCTAATTTTATCGCAAGTTTAAAAGACTTAATTAAAGAATATTTATAAAGGAAAACAATGTTAAAAAAGCAGGCGAATACTTTAAGATTTTTAAGTGCAGATATGATACAAAAGGCAAATTCAGGGCATCCGGGTGCGCCTTTGGGCTTAGCGGATATTATGGTCGTTTTAAGCAGACATTTAAATCATAATCCTAAAAATCCACAATGGCTAAATCGCGACCGCCTCGTGTTTTCAGGTGGGCACGCCTCAGCTTTGCTTTATAGTTTTTTGCATTTAAGCGGCTATGATGTAAGTTTGGAGGATTTAAAACATTTCCGCCAACTTCACTCCAAAACGCCCGGACACCCAGAAATCACAACACCAGGTGTAGAAATAGCCACAGGACCTTTAGGACAAGGCGTGGCAAATGCCGTAGGCTTTGCTATGGCAGCGAAAAAAGCACAAAATTTACTAGGTAAAGATTTGATTAATCACCAAATTTATTGTTTGTGTGGCGACGGGGATTTGCAAGAGGGTATTAGCTATGAAGCCTGTTCTTTAGCGGGACTACATAGGCTTGATAATTTAATTTTAATTTATGATAGTAATGAAATTTCCATTGAGGGTGATGTTAAAATCGCCTTTAACGAAGATATTATGAAGCGTTTTGAGGCACAAGGCTTTGAAGTAGAGCAAATTAATGGGCACGATTTTGAGGAGATTGATGCGGCGTTTTGCAGGGCGAAAAAAAGCTCTAAACCTTATCTCATCATCGCCAAAACAACCATAGCAAAAGGTGCTTTAGAACTTGAGGGAAGTCATCATAGCCACGGCGCACCTTTGGGCGAGGATTTAATCAAAAGGGCAAAAGCAAAGCTCGGCTTTGATGAAAATGCTAATTTTATCATTGATGAAGATGTGAAAATTCGCTTTTTAAGTGCGGTAGAGCTTGGTGATTTGAGCGAGGCAAAATGGAATAAAACTTTAGAAAATTCAGGCAAAAAAGAGCTTCTCAATAAGCTTTTAAATCCTGATTTTTCTAAAATAGAATTCCCAAATTTTAAAGGTAAAGACCTAGCCACAAGAGATAGTAATGGCGAAATTTTAAATGTTTTAGCTAAAAATTTGGAAGGTTTTTTAGGAGGGAGTGCAGACCTTGCGCCGTCTAATAAAACAGAACTTAAAGCAATGGGCGATTTTGTAGAGGGTAAAAATATCCATTTTGGGATAAGAGAACACGCTATGGCGGCTATTAATAACGCCTTTGCGAGATATGGACTTTTCCTACCTTTTTCGGCGACTTTTTTCATTTTTAGCGAGTATTTAAAGCCAGCAGCAAGGATAGCGGCTTTGATGAAACTTAAACATTTTTTTATTTTTACCCACGATAGTATAGGTGTGGGCGAAGATGGTCCTACGCACCAACCCATAGAGCAATTAAGCACTTTTAGAGCTATGCCAAATTTCTTAAGCTTTAGACCAGCTGATGGGGTAGAAAATGCTAAAGCGTGGCAGGTGGCTTTAAAAAATGAGTGTCCAAGTGCCTTTATCCTTTCAAGGCAGAAATTAAAAGCCTTAGATGGGGCTATTTTTGGTGATGTGGAAAATGGGGCTTATTTATTAAAAGAGCATCAAAATCCTACATACACGCTTCTAGCAAGTGGTAGCGAGGTAAGTCTTTGTTTAGATGTGGCTTTGGAGCTTGAAAAAGAGGGAATTTTGTGTAATGTCATCTCTATGCCTTGTTATGAGCTTTTTGAAAGGCAGGATAAAGCCTATAAAAAGAGACTTTTAAAGGGCAAGGTTATCGGCGTTGAAGCAGCGAATTCTAAAGAGCTTTATCAGTTTTGTGATGTGCTTTATATCATAGAAAGTTTTGGCGAAAGTGGTAAGGATAAGGCTGTATTTGAACATTTTGGCTTTAGTGTGCCAAAGCTTTGTGCCTTCGTGCGTCAAATTTAACGATGAAAACGCTATTTCAAATTCAAAATCAAACGCTTTTTGTTTTAGGAATTTGGGATAAAAATAGCATTGCAGATTTTAAAATTACTGATTTTATTAAAAATTTTCAAACGCAGTGTATTTTAGACTTTCATCATTTAGAATTTATTGATATGGCTGGAGTGAGATTTTTCCTAGCTTTAGAATATGAATTGCAAAAAAGAAGCATTGTGAGTCAAAGAGTGCATTTAAGCGAGAAATTTAACGCCTTATTTGAGCTTTGTGAGAAGAATTATCAAAGAATTTTAAAAGAGCCAAAAAAGCATTTTGATGCAGCGGAATTATTCGTCAATCTAGGCGTTTTAAGTCTTAATCTGCTTGGGATTTTAAAACAATTTATTTGTTTTGTTGGCGAATTTTTTACCGCGTTTTTTCAGTGTTTTAAAAAGCCTAAAACCTTTCGTTTTGTCGCTTTTTTGTATCATATAGAAAATTCAGCTCTTAAAGCCCTACCCATAGTGATTTTGACGGCTTTATTAGTGGGCGTTGTTTTAGCTTATCAAGCAGCGTTTCAATTGGCACAATTTGGTGCAAATATTTTCATAGTCGATTTAGTAGGAATTTCAGCCACAAGAGAGCTAGCACCTCTAATAGCGGCTATTGTGATAGCGGGACGCAGTGCGAGTTCATACACCGCACAAATTGGGGTGATGAAGATTACCGATGAAATTGCCGCGATGAATACTATGGGTTTTTCAACCTTTCATTTCATCATTATCCCACGCGTTTTAGCTTTAGTCGTGGCTATGCCCTTAATCGTTGCGGTGAGTGATTTTGTCAGTATTTTTGGAGGTATGATGGTCGCTCATCTTAATTTGGATATTAATTTTATCGAATTTTTACGCCGTTTTAAGGAGGCTGTGGATCTTAAGCATGTTATTATAGGCTTGATAAAAGCACCTATTTTTGGTTTTTTAATAGGACTAATAGCTTGTTTTAGGGGTCTTGAAGTCAAACACACAACGCAAAGTATAGGAATTTACACAACTAAAAGCGTGGTTAATGCGATTTTTTGGGTGATAGCCTTTGATGCTTTGTTTTCTGTCATTTTAACGCAAATGGGCATATGATGGTTATTTGTGCGAAAAATATCATTACAAAATTCGGCTCTAAATGTATCCATAATGGCGTCAGTTTTGAGGTGAAAGAAAACGAAATTTTTGGCATTTTAGGAGGAAGTGGCAGTGGTAAGTCTGTGCTTTTAAAACAAATGCTTTTATTAGAGCATTTTGATAGTGGAGAGTATGAAATTTTAGGCTTTAAACTTAAAAACATCAGCGAAGAAAACGCACAAATTTTACGCTCAAAATGGGGCGTGGTATTTCAATTTGCGGCTTTGTTTAGCTTTTTTTCTGTTTTTGAAAATATCGCCATACCTCTTAAAGAATATACAAATTTAAACGATGAAGCTATTAAAGAACTTGTGATGATGAAGCTTAAAATGGTCGGCTTAAATGAAAATGTTTTAAAGCAGTATCCAAGTGAGTTAAGTGGAGGTATGCAAAAAAGAGTAGCGATAGCTAGGGCGTTAGCACTTGATAGCCGTTTGCTTTTTTTGGACGAGCCGACTTCTGGACTTGATCCTTATAGTTCGCGTGAATTTGATGATTTGGTTTTAAAACTTAAGCAAAGTCTTGATTTAAATATCATTTTAGTTACGCACGATAAAGAAAGTATGAAAAATATTTTAGATCGTTTTATCATCTTAGAAGATAAAAAGGTCGCTTTTTGTGGCACTTTTAGCGAATTAAAAGTGCAAAATGAAAGACTTTTTAAAAGATTTATGGAGTAAAAGTGGAAAATAAGGCAAGTTATTTTTGGGTTGGAATTTTTATTTTTGGAGTGTTTTTTGCAAGCCTCATTTTTATGCTATGGCTTGGAGGGTATTCAGAAGAAGAAAGTTTTGAATACTATGAAATTCACACGCAAGAATCAGTCGCTGGACTTGGACTTAAAGCCCCCGTAAGACTTCTTGGCGTGGAAGTTGGAAGTGTGGAAAATATCAGCATTTATACGAAACAAAACTTAGGAGTTAATATCCTCATCAAGGTCAAAAAAGAAACGCCTATTAAAGAGGACACTTTTGCGACTTTACAGCTTCAAGGTATTACCGGGCTTAAATTTATACAGCTTCAAGGAGGAAGTGTGAATTCCAAAAAGCTAACTAGCGATGGTGGCTACCCTGTGATAGCCTTTAGGGAAAGCTTTTTAGCGACCATTGACAGACAGGGAGAGAGGATTTTTTCTCTCATTAAAACAGCGGACGATAAAAGCAAAAAGCTTTTAAGCGATGAAAATTTACAAAACATTGCAATGTTGCTGAAAAATTTAGCCCAGCTTAGTGAAAATTTAAATGCAAATTCTAAGGCTTTAAGTAAAAATTTAAACGAAGCTAGTAAAAATGTCGCTTTGATGGCTAAAGAAGTAGAGCTGAGTGCGAAAAATTTACGCCAAACTTTACAAAATGTCGATGAAAGTAGCAGGGCTTTCACGCTTTTAATGCAAAAAGGCACTAGGAAAATAGATAGCTACGATGAGCTTCGCGATGCCCTTTTGGAGGACTTAGAGCTTCTTAAAATTTGGCTTTTAGAGAGTAATAAAGCCATTAAGAATTTGCAAAGAAGTCCGTCTGATTTAATCTTTAAAGAAACTCAACCCAAACTAGGACCAGGAGAGAGATGATGCGAATTTTTACATTTTTTTTGCTATTTTTTTTAAGCGGGTGTGCTAAAATTTCTGTGGATAAAGAGCAAAGTTTGATTTTAAAGAGCTATGGCTACGAAAAAAGTCTCACACACTCGCAAAAAACGCTTCAAATTTTAAAGCCTAAAGTTCCACTATATCTAAATTCCAAAGAAATTATTTATGTAAAAAAGGGCTTAAGTGGGACTTATGCTTATCATTTTTGGGCGGATTTACCGAGTAATTTTTACCGCTTTGTGCTTTTGGATAAATTGGAAAAAAGTGGTATTTTTAATGCCGTTGTAGAAAAAGCAAATTTAACGCCTGTCGATTTAGCTCTAAAAAGTCGCTTAGAATCTTTTGAGCAAATCATCACAAGTGAGGGAAATTTCGCAAAAATAAGCCTTAGCGTAACGCTTTTTGACATCAAAGAACAAAAAATTCTTGAAAATGAATTTTTTGAAGTGCTTGTCGTGCTTGAAGATTTGCAAATGAATACTTTAGTTGTAGGTTTTGAGAGAGGTTTAAACGAACTCTGCGATAAGATTATTGCGTGGCTTACGAAATTTAGCTAAAAGAGGAACACTTTTTGCTTACCTAAACTTAGCAATATTTGAAAGGAAGCAAATGAAAAGTGAATTAGACATTTTAAAACAGCATTTAGGCGAAGTCGATGGGGTGAGCGAATTTAAGGCTAAACAGCTTTGCTCACAAATTAGCGATGCAAACGATTTTATAGGCGCTTTGCAAGTTTTAGATCTAAGTCTTAAGAAAATTCAAAATAATATCACTCAAAGACTTCAAAAGGATACAGACGAAGTGCAAAAACGCACTTTAGACGCAGCTTCATCGCAGCTTGTGAATAGCTGCTCTTTTATGGGGACGGCACTTTTTGATAATATTTTTAATGTGTATGTGGGACAAAAGCTTTTTGAATTTGAAATTTCAAACCCTCTTTTAGTGCTTGATAAGGGCGGATATGAGGGAGTTTTAGCTTACATCGAAGATAAGAGAGAGGAAATTAAAGTAAATTTAAGTGAGCTTAGTGGGGCGATTTTAATGGGAGCTAATCTTAATACCACTTCAATGTTTGACACCGCTCAAGACTTTAAAAAACTCTTCAAGTAATCCCCATTTCAGGGATTACCCTTTCATTTTTTTTGATACAATGGCGTTTTTAATTTAGACAAAAGGAACACTAATGATCACCAATCCAAACTCAGCCATACAAAGAATCAAAAATCATCTTTCTTATAAACTTGGTCAAGAATTAATCAAATATAACACGGGGGGGGGGGGGGGGTATAATATCCTTACTCTTTAAACTCTACCATATCAAAAAAACTCATCATAAACTCACTCAATTTAGAAAAACACTTGAGCTTGCAAGAGCAGATCTAGCCTATCCTCCCCTTAGACAATGTTTTGATTTTAATGAAGCTTTATGGGTAAAAACACATTTAAGCTATCGTTTAGGAAAAATTCTATTAAGCAAGGCATCCTATTTTAATCTTTATGGCAAAATCAAACAAGCTAAAAAAGAATTTAAAGCCTTAAAAGAAAGTAGGGTTTATAGGCTCAAAGATAAACTGAAATTTAAAAATGAAGAAGATTTTGATTTTTTTATTAAAAACTATGCTTTGATAGAAAATTTACTTACACATTATGAGGCTTTAAATGAAGTCATTGTGTTAAATAAGGCTTTTGTATTAGAGCATTTTGATGAAGTTTCTTTATGGTTAAATTCTAAAAAATTTAAAGAAAAATATGAAGATATTAATCACCCTTATCCTCCTTTATTAAACCCTGACAAGCTTAATGATGAAAATTATATTTTAAATTATGAGAAAATTCCTGCTGAAAAAGCTTGGGAGATGAACTTGCCTTTGCCTAATAAAATAAAAATGATCTTAAATTGGAAAATAGGTGCTGGCTCTGGAATGCTAGAAAAATTATTTTCTAAAACTTTTTCCAATCCCATCAACAATATTTGGGATAGAACAATATGGAGCTCAAAGGGAACTTACATTAATTATTATCAAAAAGTTGTTTCTAATTTTACACAAGTTATGACAATATGTTCTCAAATGAAATGTGAAAATTTAATAAAATTATCATATTTAATCGATAATAATATCCCTATCGTTAGTATCATTAGAGATCCTTTTGAAATTTTAACAACATGGGCTAATCATAAAGGTAGAAGTATGTTGTGGAGTCGAAAAATTTATCTCAATGAAAAGCTTGAAAATATTTATAATGATGTATGCTTTGAAGGAGCGAAGTTAGATAATGGAAAATGGATTTATGATGATGCTTTAAAACCATCTTTAAATTTGGCTTATCGATATTTAGAATTTGATTTAGTAAATTACTCTCACTTATTACCTTTTTATGAAAGAAAATTTAATATGCACTATTATCAAATGGATTTTTTCAAATGTCAAAATTTATCTGAAAACTCAAAAAAATTTGCCAAAATTTTCTCTCTACCATACTCTCAAAAAGAAGCCCATCATTTATCTAAAATGCCAACCCACTCCACAAAACAAAGTTTTGTTTCTTGGTTTTTTCCCGTTCTAATTGATTGTATGGATTTTGATATTTACTTAAGTCCTGTTGTTTCCTTGGTATTTAATGAAGATTATAAATATAATAAAAATATGTGCGATATAACATCTTTATTTCATAACGACATAATGGCAAAATATTTAATAAAAATTTTTATTTCTAACGATAAAAAAGAGTCTCTAAAAACAAATCAAAATTTACTAAATCATATTGCAAATTTTCTTACAAAATTTTTTAATATTTTAGAAAAAACTTTACAAAAACATCAAAATAGTTTTATCCAACCGAAAGAATGGTTTAATTTTATTACAAATGATGAAAAATTAAGCGAAGATTTTAAAAATTTATTAATTAAAGAACTTATTTTTATCAAGCACGATACAAGCGTTATTGATTATTGGCAGTATTGCAAGGAATTTTTAAGGTATTTTGATTTAAGTAAAAATTAATTATTTTTATATTTGCTTTTAATTTATACCTCTTTGATATAACCTTTTTGCAAGTTATTTTAAAGGAATCAAATGGAACAAATCAAGCAATTTTTCATCAATATAGAACGAACGGACATTGATGAAAATATGGATAATCTCGTAAGCGATGATGTGATTGATAGTATTGACATTATGGCTTTAGTAGCAGAGATTGAAAAGCACTATGGCAAGGCTTTAAGAGCGGAATTTATCAACGCAGAAAATTTTGAAAATTTCGCAAGTATCAAAAAAATGTTAGAAAGTGCTTTTTAAACCCCCTCCCAAAGCGGCAGGGGGCTTTTAAGCCTTTAAATTTTTATACATTTTTCGACAGAGCTTTAAATTTAAATCTTTAAGATAAGTCAAATTCTCTCTTTGTGCTTTCACATCATCAAGCTCTACGCAGCTTATCTCCTCATATTCGCCAAGTTCTTGGATAATCTCACCTTTGGGATTAATAATTTTCGTCCTTCCAGCAAACTCGATATAGCTATCTTTTACCTTATAAAACTCCCTCCCACAGCGATTTGCCGCCACGACAAAGCACCCGCTCTCCAAAGCCCTTGCCCTACTTGCCAAGTCCTATACATAAGATCTTGTTACGCCAAATGCAGCAGGGTAAATAAGAATTTGTGCGCCTTGTAAAGCTAAAAAGCACCCTCACTAAACATAACAAATTCCAAGCCCAACTTTGACCTTAAATTCTTCAAATTTCAGCTCAAAAACGAGATATTTTTTGCCCTTATTAAACCTTTTTCTCATTATCATAAAGATAAATTTTGCGATATTTACCAAGCACACCCTTTTTAGAAAGTATGTAGGCTGTATCGTAAAGCTTATTTTACTTTTTTCTATGCTATTTGCGATGATGTAAGCATTATAAATTTTGCTTAATTTTATTAGAGGGGCTAAAGTTGAGCTTTTGTTATTATTTAAATCAAGTCCTAGCTCTAAATCTTTATCTTCCACACAATAGCCACTATCCTAGCACCTTATTCTAAAGCCTTTTTAGTCCAAAATACTGCTTTTTCCATATTAGCCTCACGCTCAAAAGATGCTGGAGAGAATTGAACGCTAGCAAGTTTCACCTTGCTCATAACAACTCCTTTAATCTAATCTTAATAGATTGTAATTTGAATTACTTTAAATTATTCTTAACAAATTTTGATTTAAATTTTTTTAGTTAAAATGCGTATAAAATTACAATTTCTGTTACAAAGTGAAACAATGGCAAAAAATAAACCCATTTTTGAATGTGAAGCCTGTGGGAATCAGCAAAGTAAATGGCTAGGTAAATGCCCTGAGTGCGGGGCTTGGGATAGTTTTATCGAATTAAAAACCGAGCAAGTAGCCATGTTAAAAGAACTTTCTAAAAAAATAAATACTCCAAGTGAGGCAGTGTGCATCGAAGATGTTGAGCTTGAAAATTTCACACGCATAAGCACCGAAGATGTAGAGCTTGACCTTGTTTTAGGAGGAGGTATAGTTGAAGGCTCTCTCATCTTAATAGGCGGAAGTCCGGGCGTAGGCAAATCGACTCTTTTACTCAAAATCGCCTCAAATTTAGCACAAAAAGGCAAAAAAGTCCTTTATGTCAGCGGAGAAGAAAGTAAAACACAAATCAAACTAAGAGCCGATAGACTTGAAGCAAATAGCCCCAATTTATTTCTTTTAACCGAGCTTTGTTTTGAAAATATCGCAGAGGAGTTATATAAACAAGATTATGAATTTCTCATCATCGACTCCATACAAACGCTTTATAGCTCCAAAATAGCCTCCGCCGCAGGTTCTATCACGCAGGTTAGAGAGCTAACTTTTGAATTAATGAAAGTAAGCAAAATGAAAAATATCAGCACTTTCATCATAGGACACATCACAAAAGACGGCGCCATAGCAGGTCCTAGGGTTTTGGAGCATATGGTCGATGTGGTGCTTTATTTTGAGGGCGATGCGACTAAGGAAATTAGGCTTTTAAGGGGCTTTAAAAATCGCTTTGGAAATACAAGCGAGGTGGGGATTTTTGAAATGGGTCCTAAAGGCTTGATTTCGGCTAAAGATTTGGCTAGTCGCTTTTTCTCTCGCACAAAAGCAAGTGCGGGAAGTGCGCTTAGTGTCGTAATGGAGGGCTCACGCGCCCTTGTGCTTGAAATTCAAGCCCTTGTTTGTGAAAGCTCCTATCCTAAAAGAAGTGCCACAGGCTACGAAAAAAACCGCCTTGATATGCTACTAGCCCTTTTAGAACGCAAACTTGAAATCCCTCTAGGGCATTATGATGTATTCATCAATGTCAGCGGAGGAGTGAAAATCAGCGAAACGGCGGCAGATTTAGCAGTCGTAGCGGCTATCATTTCAAGCTTTAAAAACCGCCCCTTGAGTAAAGATAGCGTTTTCATCGGTGAGCTTAGTTTAAACGGCGAGATTAGGGAGGTTTTTAGCCTCGATGTGCGTTTAAAAGAAGCGAAAATGCAAAATTTCAAAAATGCCATCATTCCAAGTAAAGCCCTAGAAAATGTAGGTCTTAAATGCTTTATAGCAAAAGAACTTTCACAAGTTTTAGAATGGATGTAACAAAATAGAAAAAAACAAATGCTAAAATTTCTCTTTTGTAAGGATAAAAAATGACTCAAATAGGAATTTATGGTGCAAATGGGCGTATGGGGCGTATGATAGAGCTTTGCTTAAGGGAGGAAACGGAGGCAAAACTTGCTATGCTTTATGATAAAGGCGGAAATTTAGACCAGCTTTTTGAAAAAAGTGAGGTGATTATCGATTTTTCTTCACCCCTTGGCACAAGTGAGCTAATCGCTTATGCTAGAACCACGCCAAAGCCTTTAGTTATAGGCACAACAGGGCTTGATGAAAAGACTATGCAAACCCTCTATAATGCAAGTGAAGTAATGCCCATTTTTTATGCGACAAATATGTCCTTAGGTGTTGCCGTGCTAAATCATTTAGCCACAAAAGCAAGTGCTATGCTTAAAGAATTTGATATAGAAATTTTAGAAATGCATCATCGTCATAAAAAAGATGCACCAAGTGGCACGGCGATGACCCTAGCCACAAGCGTAGCAAAGGCTAGAAATTTGGAACTTTCTAAGGTAAGAATTAGCGGTCGTGATGGTTTAATAGGCGAACGAAGTAAAGATGAAATCGCCGTGATGAGCCTAAGAGGTGGAGATATAGTAGGCAGACACACCATAGGCTTTTATGAAGAGGGGGAATTTTTAGAGCTTAACCACACAGCAACCTCAAGAGCGACCTTTGCTAAAGGTGCGATTAAAATCGCCAAATGGCTCCACGAAAAAGAAGCGGGGCTTTATTCTATCAATGATTTTTTAGGAATTTAAATGTGTGCAGTTGTAGGAGTGATTAATTCATCAAATGCTAGCACCTATGCGTATTACGCACTTTTTGCTATGCAGCACAGAGGGCAGGAAGCAAGTGGGATAAGCGTGAGTGATGGGGCGAAAATAAGAACCATTAAGGCTAAGGGAGAAGTGAGCCAAATTTTTAATGGAGAGAATTTGAAAAATCTAAACGGAAGCCTAGCCATAGGGCATAATCGCTACTCAACCGCTGGAAATTCAAGCCTTAATGACGCCCAGCCCATAGCCGCCACTTGTATCCTAGGCGACATAGCCCTAGCACATAATGGAAATTTGGTTAATAAAGAAGAGATTAGAAATGAGCTTATTAAAGACGGAGCCATTTTCCGCACTAATATGGACACAGAAAATGTCGTGCATTTAATCGCTAAAAGCAAAAAAGAAAGTTTAAAAGAAAGATTTATAGAAAGTTTAGCAAAATGCGTTGGGGCGTATTGCTTCGTTTTGGCTGATAGAAATAGGCTTTATGTAATGCGAGATCGCTTTGGTGTGCGTCCGCTTTCCTTAGGGCGTTTAAAAGACGGAGGATACATCGTGGCGAGTGAAACTTGTGCTTTTGATTTGATAGAGGCTGAATTTATCCGCGATGTTAAACCCGGCGAAATGCTCATTTTTACGCAAGGAGAGGAGGAATTTGAAAGCTTGCAGCTTTTCAAAGAAGAGCCTAAAATTTGTGCTTTTGAATATATTTATTTTGCAAGACCTGATAGCATTATCGAGGGTAAAAGCGTGTATGAAGTGCGTAAGAAAATGGGCGAGAATTTAGCGAAAAAATTCACCCACAAAGCCGATTTTGTAGTCCCCGTGCCAGATAGTGGAGTAAGTGCTGCCATAGGCTTTGCACAATTTTTAAAACTTCCGCTTGAAATGGCTATTGTGAGAAATCACTATGTAGGACGCACCTTTATAGAGCCGACTCAAGAATTGCGTAATCTTAAGGTTAAATTAAAACTCAACCCTATGCGCCCTGTTTTAGAGGGCAAAGAGATAGTCGTCATCGATGATAGTCTCGTGCGTGGAACGACTTCTAAAAAAATCATCTCCCTTTTACGCGCAGCAGGAGCGAAAAAAATTCACCTTGCCATAGCCTGCCCTGAGATTAAATTCCCAGACCTTTACGGCATAGACACGCCGACTTTTGAAGAATTAATTAGTGCTAATAAAAGCAGCGAAGAGGTAAGGGAGTATTGCGGTGCGGACACTTTGAGTTTTTTAAGCATAGAAGAACTTATCGAAAGCATAGGCACTGAAAGGGCTTACTCTCTCATTAGCTTTGACGGAGATTATTTTATTAAGGAGTGAAATATAGAGAGAGATAAAATTAATTAAAAGCCTATTTTTACACATTTTACAAAAAAAAAAAAAACGATTTTTCGAATTTATCTTTACTTTTACTTGCTTTTTTGTTTATAATTACGGATATTTTTTATCTTACTTATGAAAGGTTTAATATGCAGCAATTTAGTCAAACTCTCACACACGGGGGGGGGGGGGGTAACCCTTTAAATAAACTACCGCAAAAAATCCCCCTGTCCTTTACCTGTTTTCTCGCTTTAGCTTGTATTACACCCTCATTACAAGCAAACACCAAAAGTCCCGCTAATCAGGCTAATCAACTTGTGATTCCGAGCAACTCTAATCATATGGTAAAAATACTGCAGAAAACTAGTGCTGGAATAGCTATAGCTCAAAGTTCAGGTAATTTAAGTAATGGTCTAACTTGGGCGGCTGATGCCCACGGTAATAATTTTGAGTATTTGAGCTTAGCTTTTGCCTATAAAAACAATCTTCACTTTAATGATATTTATTTTAGATTTAAACCGGATAGTCGCATTACAGGAGACCTCACTATAGATACGGATTCTAAAGAAGGTAATGATAAGGTTTGGACGAGAATTCATTATGTTTACGATAGAAGACCGGATAAAAATGATAATAATAGAAATTTGACTATTGAGAATTTAAATATACAAAATGATACCAAGTTGGAATTTAAACCAAAAGGAAATAACACAGTAACCACCATAAACCACTCAGCCAAACAACTTAATTTAAAGATTGAGAATGGTAGTAGCATAACCGTTACTAATATCAATCAAGATTCAGGTACAACAGAAATATCAGGCAATAGCATAAAGATAGAAAATTTTAAGCTAAATGCAGGTAGCGTAAATAATAATGGCGGAACCATCACTACCCTAACCAACACAGGTGGCACTATTGACAACAAATCAGGCACCATCGCTACCCTTACCAATAATAAAGGCGGCAGTGTAACTATGGGTCAAGGCACCATCACCACCCTCACTAGCAATCAAGGCGGTAACATCACCAACGCAGGAACTATCACTTCCCTAACCTACAAAGCAGCCCCTACTACAAAAGCTATCCAAACAAAGGCTAGCACAGATAGTATTACTAACACAGGCACGATTACCACCTTTACAAATGATGGAGGTCATATCACTAATAGTGGAAATGGAAACATTACTAATCTTACTAATAGTAATGGTAATGTTAATAATCAGTCAGGCACGATTACCACCCTTAATAACACAGGAGGCAATGTTAATAATAGTGCTAATATTCAAACCCTACAAAGCACTAATGGTAACATAAACAATATGAAAGGCACCATCTCTACTCTTACTAATAATAATGGTGGCTCCCTAAACAATTACCAAGGCACTATTGAAAATCTTAAAATTACTTCAGGTGATTTTGAACTAAATAATATGCAACAAGGTAGAATTGCTAATATAGAAATAGGTGGAAATGGTAATATTAATATTAATGATAATATGAATATAGGCTATCATAATGGAATTTCTACCTTTAGAATAGCAAGTGGTGCTACTCCTACTCTAAATTTTGGTGAAGTAAGAACAGCCACCACAGCACAAGAAACCTATGCAACTGTTAAGCTTGTAGATACAAATAATGCTAATACCACTCAAGCTAAAGTAGCCATAGATAAACTTACCATAGCCTTAGTGAGTGAGGATACACAAATTGGTAAAAGTGTTTCTTTAGCTAATTCAGTATCAGGTGCTGCTAATACTGGAGTTGGAAATGTTTATGTTAAAAGTGCAGACTTTTCACAAGATCTTAAACAAAGTGGCTTTTATGGGAAATTTAATGCACAAACTCAAACTATAGACACCCGTTTTAATGCTAATCTTGGTGCGGCAGGTTTATTCTCTCAAGCCTTTATCAATCAATTAGGGCGTCGTTCTTTATTATTTGATTCTTTCTTAAATGAAGCAAGTCGTGCTTCTTTAAGATATAAAAGAACCCAACCTGATACAAATTTTGATATCTTTGTGCGTCCTTATTATTCTAAGATTAAAACAGACTTAGCAGATATACCAGAAAAAGCAGATGGAACAAGCTCTGGTATCTTAGCAGGAGGACATACATATTTTGATAATAGCTTATTAATGCTTTATGGAGCAGTAGAGAAAAATAAGACTCATTTAGCTGATGATGTCTTTAATTTTGATAGTGATACTTTCTTACTTGGTTCAAAATATAGCATAGAACTAGCTCAAAGTCATATAGGACAACTTTTTGGTGGAGTGGATATAAGAGGCTCTTATACTAAAGCAGATCTTGAAAGAGAACCAGTAAGTGGTTTTAAATCTCAAGGAGATGCAAAAAACTATGCTTATGATGCTAGAGTATTTTTAGCTTCTATTATTTATTATAACTTACAAGATCATAGCCAATATCTCACTCCTCAAATAGGCATAGGTCATACAGGAGCTAAGTTAAAAGGCTTTGATATGAAAGGGAATAAATTAGCCTATAAAGAAAGCTTAGATGATATGACTTATGGTATCACTTATGCAACAGCAAGTTTGAATTGGTTTAAAAGAAAAGATAATGTTGCTATTCAGCTTGATGGAGGTGTAAGGGTCAATCTTAATAATGAAATAGATACCCAAACTAAAATCAATAATCAAAACTTTACCAATCATTTTGAAACATCAAAATACTATTCACAATTAGGGGGAGCTTTTATGTGGATAAATCCTTATGGAGTAGATGTAAGTTTAGGCTATAAATTCCTCTTTGGAGAAAGTGCAACATCACACACTGCTAGTTTAAGACTGCATAAGACTTTTTAAGACTTTTTAAAGGATATAAGCTAAGGCTTGTGTCCTTTTATCTTTTTTAGTGCATATTCTTATTTTATTATTGATTTAAATTTTTAATTTTCACACTAAAACAAAATGACATTTTTGAGCTTTCTATATAAATATTAAGATTTTTATTTTATGCCAACTTTATTATGCTAGAATTTAAGAATTTCTTACAAGGAGTGAAAATGAAGCTTACAAATCCCCTTGATATGCACCTACACTTAAGAGACACGCCTATGCTCGAGTGCGTTACCCCCTACTCGGCAAGGGATTTTAGAGCAGCTGTGATTATGCCGAATTTAATCCCTGCACTTTGCGACTTAAATGCTTTAAAAGTCTATAAAAGTCGCATTATAAAAGCAAGTGAAAATGAGCTTTTCACGCCTTTAATGACCCTTTTTTTTCAGCATTATGATGAGAAATTTTTAGAAGAAGCAAGGAGCGAAATTTTTGGCATTAAGCTTTATCCTGCTGGGATTACGACAAATTCAAATGGAGGTGTTTCAAGTTTTGACTTAGAAGCTTTAAAGCCTACACTTTTGGCAATGAGTGCTTTAGAAATCCCTCTTTTAATCCACGGAGAAACAAATGATTTTGTAATGGATAGGGAGGCGAATTTTGCCAAAATTTATGAGAAACTTGCCCTTAATTTCCCTAAACTTAAAATCGTAATGGAGCATATCACCACAAAAACCCTTTGCAAACTTTTAAAAGACTATGAAAATTTATACGCGACTATAACCTTACATCATCTTATTTTAAGCCTTGATGATGTTATCGGCGGTAAAATGCAACCTCATCTTTTTTGCAAACCCATAGCAAAAACCTACGAAGATAGAGAAGCCTTATGTGAGCTAGCTTTTAGTGGGTATGAAAAAGCGATGTTTGGAAGTGATTCTGCCCCTCACCCACAAAGTGAAAAAGAGTGCTGCGGCTGTGCGGCTGGAGTGTTTTCTTCCCCTGTGGCTTTAAGCGTTTTGGCGGAGCTTTTTGAAAAAAATTCAAATGAGGAAAATTTGCAAAAATTCCTTTCAAATAATGCTTGTAAAATTCATAAACTAAGCTTTGAAAAAGATAAAATCATCGAGCTTAAAAAAGAAGAGTGGCAGGTAGCAGAAGAATATGATAAAATCGTGCCTTTTATGGCTAAAAAGTGCTTAAAATTTAAGTCTTTTATCCTACAATAATCAGTTTTATTTTAGCCACAATTTTTTCCCTCACATCTCCTAAAATAAGGCTTTCAAGCTCATTTTTCTTTGCATTGATGCCGTTCATATGTAAATGCCACAAAGCATTTTCAATCGCCTCTTCACGCGTTCTTTTTACCACGCGTCTTTCCTCAAAAATCACCTTATGAAAGTCGATGTCATTTTCTAGCAAAAAGCTCTCAAAATCCTCTTTATAAAAGCCCTTAAATTCGGTATTGAAATGCTTAAAAATAGGATCTAAAAAATCACTCTTTCTCAAATCTGCCCAAGCAAGATAAATTTTCTTTTGTGCTAAATTTAAAAAATGTTTATAATCGTTTTGCAAGGCTGGAGACATACTTAAAAAGGCGATGTCAAAGCGTAAATTAGCATTTTCTCTCATAAAATCTTCAAAACTTAAATTCACACTTTTAATATTACTAAGTCCTAATTTTGACGCGTCTTCTTGCAAAATTTCAAGCATAGCCTTAGAATTATCAAGAGCTAGAATTTCTTTTGCTAAAAATGCTAAATGCAAGGTCCAAACGCCCGTCCCACAGCCTATATCAATGACGCTTTTATCTTTAAAATCAAGCCCTAATTTTTGAAATTCCTCAAAGCTTTGCTTTTGAATTTCATTTAAAGTAGGACTAAATCTCGCATAAGTTTTTGCTTTTTTATCCCATAAATTCATATTAAAGTCCCATTTTGAAAGGGTTTAAGATATTATTTGGGTCAAAAGCTTTTTTAATATTTCGCATTAAATCAAGCTCGGCTTCACTAAAAGCTAAATTCATAAAAGGTGCTTTTGAAATGCCTATACCATGCTCTCCACTTAGCGTTCCACCAAGCCCAACGGCAAGTTTAAAAATCTCCTCCACAGCCTCATAGCCTTTTTTTACCTGCTCTTTGTCATTTTTATCTTTAACCATTACATTTGTATGCACATTACCATCGCCTGTATGTCCAAAGCAAGGGATTTTAAAGCCATATTTTTGCGAAATTTGCCCTATCCCTTCTAAAAGTTCTGGGAGCTTTGAGCGTGGGACCGTAATATCCTCATTAAGCTTTAAAGTGCCATAAATGGCTATACTTTGAGAGCAATTTCTCCTAGCAAACCATATATCAGCCGCCTCGCTTTCATTTTGTGCGATTTTAAATTCCATCGCCCCAGCTTCTAAAAAATGCTCTCTCAAGCATTTTAAATCCTCCTCCACACTCTCCTTAACATTACCATCCACATCGCAAATTAAAATCGCCCCAGCCTCGACATTTAAGCCTTTATGAAATTTCTCCTCCACAGCCCTGATACTTAGATTGTCTAAAAATTCCATACTTACAGGATTAACCCCTCCTGCAAGGCTTTTATAAACAGCGTTCATCGCTTCTTTAACGCTTGCAAAGGTCGCAAAGGCAGTTTTTTTAAGCTTTGGCATAGGGATAAGCTTTAAAGTCAGCTCACTTAAAACAGCTAAAGAACCCTCACTAGCGATTAAAATCCCTGCTAAATTATACCCCGCCACATCTTTAATGGTGCGTTTTCCAGCTCTAATAATATCGCCATTTGCAAGCACAGCCCGCAAAGCCATCACATAATCTTTTGTAATACCATACTTAGCTGCTCTCATACCACCAGCATTTTCACTTACATTACCTCCAAGACTTGAATATTCCATACTTGCAGGATCTGGCGGGTAGAAAAGCTTATGTTTGGCTACCTCTTTTTGCAAGGCTATATTAATCACGCCCGGTTGCACCACAGCGACTAAATTTTCTAAATCAATTTCTAAAATTTGATTCATATGCTTTTCAAAGCTTAAAATAAGTCCTCCATTAACAGCTAAAGCCCCACCCGTAAAGCCAGAGCCTGAACCTCTTGGGATAATGATGATTTGTTTTTCATTGCAGTATTTTAAAATTTCACTAATATCCTCTTCATTTCTAGGAAAAAGCACACCATCGGGCAAATAATGCTTCCTAGTCGCATCGTAACTATAAGCTCTTTGATGAATAGAGTCAAAATGGGCATTTTCTTCGCCTAAAAGTTTTTTAAAATATTCTTTAAATTCACTTTTCATCATTTTCTTTCGCTTTTTTTAAGTCGATTAAGGTTTCATAGTAGCGGTAAAAATTCCCCATTTGCACTGGATTAAAATCAAAAAAATCACGCTCATATCCACCCACTCTTGAGTAAAATGGCTGCTGCAAACTCTTAGGCTTAATGTTTAATGCTTCTTCATATAAAGTCATTAAACTTTGACAATCCACAATTTTAAATTTATCCCTCAAAGCAAGAATTAAAATTCCCACAGCATTTTCTGAGCAAAATTTTCTAAGATCAGAACGCTTAGGAGCAAGTCCTCCTGTGCGTATGAGTTGTGCGCCTAAAATATCAATGTGTGTGAAGTAAATTTGAGGGAATTTCTGCGTTAGTAAATCGTAACTTTGCTTATCGGGAGCGATCACCACGCCTCTATCATATAAGAAATTTAAAATCACCTCATCACCAGCTTGTGGTAGGACATTTGGCAGTGGTAGGGCATCTTGAGCTAGGGAGTCAAAAACGCTAAATTCAAGTTTAGCTATGCCATTTTTCTTTTCCACTACTTCAGCTCTTGCAATGATACTTTGAGACTCTTTAAAGCGATACATCACAACTCCACTAGAATAAGGGACTAAATTTTCATTATCTTTCACATAGCCATAAATGTCCTCGACCTTTAAAAGTGTCGTAGAAATGGGCTTTAAATTAAACTCAGCCATTAAACTTAAACTTGAAATCATCAACAATAAAATCCATCGTAACACGCTAACTCCTTAAGTAAAAATATGATTATAATAGCTTTTTGTTAAAGAATTGTAAGAAAAATAAAGTAAAATTGAGATTTTAATCAAGCAAAAGGCATTTTATGAAAAGATTTATTTTAGCACTAGGCTTACTCGCTAGCTCCCTTTTTGCCTCATCTAGTGTCGAAGAGAGATTATGGGATAATGGCGATACGCTTTTACAATTTTTACAAAGAAATTCCATCCCTATGGCTTTATATTACAATCTTGACAGAGAAGACCAAGAATTAGCCTCCGAAATCGCCTCAAGAGCAAAATATCAAATTTTAAAAGACACAAACGGACAAATCGAGCAAGTGCTAATCCCCATTAGTGATGAGCTTCAAATTCACATCTATAAAAGCAAAGATGAATACAAGCTCACCTTCACGCCTGTGGATTACACAAAAGAAGAAAGGGTTTTACGCATAGAAGTTAAAACCTCCGCCTATCAAGATGTTTATGAAGAGAGTCAAAGCTCAACCTTAGCAAGGGCTATGGTAAGGGCTTTTAAAAGCAGTGTGAATTTCCGCTCTATACAAAAAGGAGATAAAATCACGCTTTATTACTCTCAAAAAAGACGCGAGGGTAAGCTTTGGGGGGATATTACCATTTATATGGCTGTCGTTGAGATTAACAAAAATGCACAAGAAATTTTCCTCTTTAACGATACTTATTATGGACGCGATGGCAAGGAGTTAGAGTCCTTTTTGCTTGCTAAACCTGTGGTTTATAAAAGAATTTCTTCTTATTTTACCACTGCACGCTTTCACCCTGTGCTAAAACGCTACCGTGCACACCTTGGTGTTGATTATGCTGCACCCACAGGCACACCTGTAAAAAGCTCTGGAAATGGCACAGTTACTTTCATCGGCACACAAGGAGGCTATGGTAAAGTGATTAAAATCAAACATGCCTCAGGCTACACGACCCTTTACGCACATCTTAGTCGCTTTGCTAAAATCAAAACAGGACAAAAAGTCAAGCAAGGAGAGCTTATAGGCTATGTCGGCTCAACAGGTATGAGCACTGGACCGCACCTTCACTTTGGCGTGTATCTCAATAATAAAGCTATCAACCCTCTTTCAGTCGTCAAAATAGCAAAATCCGAACTTAGCGCTCAAGCTAAAGCTGAACTCAAGCAAAAGATTAACGCTTACGAAGAGGCTTTACAAAAAATTCAAACAAACCCTCCTAAAGAAGAAGAATTTGGTAATTATATTGAATTTTAGATAGTAAATAGACTCTACTAAAGTGGGGTCTATCTTAAATTGCAACATTTTCGCACTTTCTCTGCCACCATCGCCACCTTTTCTTTAAATTCCTACTTTAGCGATTTTTATATTGCCATACCTTGTAAAAAACACTTTGTTATTATAAAACAATTTAAGGGCTTTAAGCTCTATTTTTACCCTTTCCTAAACGCCCCATTTTTCTAAATCATAGCTTTTTTCTATGAGATGAAAATTTAAGCCATTTTCACCGCACTGCCTTACACTGACTAGCTCAAAAATATAATCAAGCTCCTTATTTGCATACGCCTCACTAGCTATTTCTTTAAATTCGTTTAGGGATTTTGCTAACATTTCTTCTCTATGCTCCTCCTCACTTATCTCCTCCCACGAAACGCCATAACCTACTAAAAACTCAGCATAATAAATTCTTAAATTCTCCAAAACCTCACTTAAATCATTAAAAAATTTAATTTCTTGCAAAAGCTCATCAATTCTATTTTTGCCCGTATATTTTAAAATCACACCATACATTAAAGAATTCCTTGATAGCTTTTTGTGTGATTTTTTGCTCTTTAAGCTTAAAATGATTTAAAGGATTGAAAAATAAGCTTTCTCTAGGATTTTCTTTTAAATTTCTTACAACAAACAAACAATAATTTTCCTTAAATTTATCCACCATTTCATATTCTTTTTGCGTGAGTAAAAACTGCTCCTTATTTTCACTAAGTCCCTTAACCTCCACGCAAATAGGCTTACCCTGTAAAGAAAATCCTAACACATTAAAAGCCTCTATAAAGCTAGAAAAGCCTAAAGCTTTATAAGCTAAATCATCAAATTTAGATAAAAATAAAGCACAAATAATCAATTTTTTTTGTTTTTAATGTAAATTTTAGGCATAGTTTTCTTTCATCAAGTTTTCACAAAATAGACTTTTTAAACGCCCGCCGCCTATGCCGCTACAAAAATCTATAAAAGTCATCTCTCGTCCTTTAAACGAGAAAATTTTTCATAATCTTGCGGTATGCCTATATCGATAAAATAGTCCTCAAAAAGCTCCGCCCTCGCCTTTAAGGCTTTGAAATTTGTGCTTAAAAACTCTTCAAAAGAAAAATGACCTAAAAACGAAAATCCCTCAAAAATATCTTTGCTAAGCAAATAAATTCCCCCATTTATCAAGCCCTCTTTACAAAAGCTTTTTTCTTTAAATTCAGCTATTTCTCCACTTTCATCTACTTTTACAGCACCATATCTTTCAAAATCGACCATTTTTTTTAAAGCAAGGCAGATTTTTGCTCCCTTTAAACGCAAATTTTTTAAAGAAATTTCAAAAATACTATCTCCATTTAGCACGAAAACTTCTCTCCCCTCGCAAAGCTCTAAAGCCTGTTTTATAGCTCCTCCCGTGCCTAGTGGCTCTTGCTCGATACTATATTTTATCTTTATACCTAAAAACTCGTTTTTAAAATGCTCTTGTATCACTTCATATTTGTAAGAAACAGCTAAAACCACGCTTTTAACGCCTTGTTTTTTCAAAAATTCAAAGATAAATTCCAAAAAAGGCTTCCCCCCCACAGGAGCCATAGGCTTAGGCACATCTTTTACCACAGCTCTAAGTCTCGTGCCAAGCCCCCCACAAAGTATGATAGCCTCCACTAAAAGCCTTTGCCAAAAAGCTCTTCCTCGACTATGGCACACAAAATATGCCCAATCACAATATGAGTTTCTTGTATGCGTGGGGTGCAAGAGCTTGGCACTTTGATACAATAATCACACAGCCTAGCCATCTCTCCGCCACTTTCTCCAGCTAGTCCCACGCTTAAAATTCCCTTTTCTTTGCATACTTTCAAAGCTTCTAAGATATTTTTAGAATTTCCACTTGTCGAAATTCCTATAAAAACATCTCCGCTTACCCCTTGTGCCTCAAGCTGTCTTGAAAAAAGCTTTTCATAACCATAATCATTGCCTATGGCAGTTATTATACTAGTATCCGTTGTCAGTGCTATACTGGCAATGCCCGGGCGGTCAAAATAAAAACGGCTCACAAATTCCCCAGCGATGTGCTGAGCGTCCGCTGCACTTCCGCCATTTCCTGCGATGAGAGTTTTTTTACCATTTTTATAGGCTTTGATGATTTCAAGAGCGATTTTTTCTATAAGATTGATTAAGGTTTCATCTTTTAAAATTTGCTCCTTGACTTTCAAACTTTCTTCAAAATGATTTTTAATATACGCCTTCATACTCTCCACGATTTTGCTCCTTCTTTGATAAATGAAAAATTTGCTACATAGCCGCCTTGCTTGTTTAAAAGCTCGCAAAGGCGGTATTTTGCGGTTGGCTCACAGAGGAAAAACATAAAGCCTCCAGCCCCAGCACCGCTTGTTTTCCCACTATAAGCACCATTACTCACAGCTAGATGATAAATCCTCTCAAGCTCATCATTACTCACTATCTCGCTTATAGTCTTTTTACTTCTCCAACTTCGCTCTAAAATTTCGCCAAGCCTCTTAAAATCCGCCCTAAACAACGCCTCCTTCATATCAATGGCATCTTGCTTAATACTATGCATCGCCTCAAGGCTTTTTTGATCGCCTAGCTTACCCTTTTTATGCTCCTCTATGTCCTTAGCTTCTCTTGTGATGTTGGTAAAATAAAGCACCACTCTACTTTCTAACTCACTCACAATGTAATTTCTAATACGCAAGGGATTTACAATCACGCGTTTATCGGCGTAAAATTCCATAAAATTAAAGCCCCCAAAAGTCGCAGCATATTGATCTTGTGCGCCACCGACTATACCTAAATCCTCTCTTTCTATCTCGTAGGCTAATTTTGCGATTTCATACTCGCCTAAGGGCAGATTAAGCCACTCAGCATAAGCCTTTAACATACCAACAACTAAGGTCGAACTCCCACCCAAACCACTTCCGCTTGGCACATCACTATAAGTGTGCAAAGAAAAGCTTAAAGGCTTTTTAGCATAATCTTTCACAATGCGGTTATAAACAGCTTTGAAAATATCAAGTTTGCCGTCATTTTCGAGGCTTAAAGTGCTTTCATACTCACAATACCCACCCGTATCTGGGGAGTCAAAGATGATTTTATTCTCCTCTCTTTCTATGAGAGTGCAATGCACAAATAAAGAAATAGTCGCATTTAAAACATAACCGGTATAGGTATCGCAGTATAGATTAATATCCGTCCCCCCACCAGCAAGTCCTAGGCGAAGGGGAGTTTGTGAGCGTATGGTCGCCATTGTTTTCCTTTTTTAGTTAAATTCTAACAAAAAAAGTCTAACACCAATCCAAAAAGATATTTTTAACCCCTCTTTTTTCAAGCTCTTTTTCTATGACTTTTAATTTTTCTACGCCATCTTTAAACATATATTCGTGTGTTTCACAGACGATATAATCGATCTTTTCGTAAAGCTTCTTTTCTATCAAAGTAAGCAAAATCTCAAATTCTGCCCCCTCCACATCAAGTTTTAAAAGATAAATTCTCTCCTCTTTTTGCTCTAAAAACTCGCATAAATTCACAAGCTCTACTTCATAAGATGAGCTAGTTTCATCATCTTGCACACTTGATACTATGCGGTTTCCTTGAGATAAAATGCGGTTTTGAAAGGTTAAGAATTTGGTCTTGCCACTCTTATTTGACACAGCTTTTTGATGAATTTTAATGAGTGGATTAGTTTCAAATTTGCGTTTTAAGAAGAAATTTAAATAAAGATTTGGCTCAAAGCACTCTACACGCCCACCGCAATGAAGAATTATATCGCTAATCAGCCCAGCATGCGCCCCACAATCTATGCAATACGGGGGGGGGGGGGGGGGTAGCCCCAGCATTTACGGCTAACATTTGATAAAAAATATCATAATATTTTGGTGGCACTTTAGCATTATGTAGCATTAAATTAAGCTTACCAAGTCCCTTTTCATCGCAAAATGCCCCGCTTAAAAGTTCTAAATTTTTCTTAATGCCCTGTAAAAGATTAAAATCATTTTGTGCTTTTAAAGAGGCGATTTGCTCTTCTAAATTCTCCACCACAGCCCTATTTTGTTGATGATTGATGAGTTGATTTTCTAAGGCTTTTAGACTTGTTTGTAAATTTTTAATCATTTCCAAATTCATATTCTCTCCTCACACATTAGCAAAGGCATTAACCTTCATCATAGAAAAGGCTCTTAAAAGCTCCTCAATGCCCTCTTCCAAACTCACATCAGCACTCCAGCCTGTGGCTTCAAGCTTGGCATTACTTACCAAATAATCCCTCTTATCAGGGTCTTCTCCTATACTAGCACTATGGATATAAAAATCTGGAACGAATTTTTTAATCGTTTCGGCAAGCTGTCTTTTTGTCAAATTCGCAGAGCTAAGTCCCATATTATAAGCTTCACCCTTCATTTTGTCATAATTCTCAATCCCGTGGATAAAGCCCTTAGCCACATCACGCACATGGATATAATTACGCCTAAAATGCTCCTCAAAAAGCACGATAAATTTATCCTTGTAAGCTCTGTATGTAAAGTCATTGACAAGCAAATCAAGTCTCATTCTAGCACTCACGCCAAAAACAGTCGCAAGGCGGAAGGTTACGCAATTACCTTTTTCAAGCAAGTAAAGCTCGGCTTCGACCTTGTCTTTGCCATATTCGCTTATAGGATTTAGCGGGGAATTTTCATCACACATCGCATCTTTAGCACCTATGCCATAGCCGCTATTTGTGTTAGGATAAAGAAAAATTTGATCCTTACTTGCAAAATCGCTCGCCATCTTAATCGCTTCATAATTAATCATCCTAGCCAAATTAGCATTTTTCTTGCATAAAGGCGCACCCACAAAAGCCGCTAAAGGTATGATAATATCAGCCTTAGCTACCTCTTGTTTGATGAGAGTAGCGTCCATTGCATCGCCATTGATAAAACGGAAATTTTTATAACTTGCTAATGGAAGAAGAGAAATTTGATTAAAGAAAAGATTATCAATCACACAAAGCTCATAGCCCTTTTGCAACAAAATCGGCGTTAAAACCGAGCCTATATATCCTGCTCCACCTGTAATTAAAACTTTTTTTGGCATTTTATTCCTTTCATATCGCCTTAGCGATTGAGAGGAATTCTGCCTTTTTTAATTTCAGCTCTCCAGTGATCAAGCAAATCTTTTAACATCTGCCGCACGGGGATTTCCGCTCTCCAATCGATAAAGCGTTTAATTTTAGTATTGTCAAACATTTGATAGTCTGCATCAATAGGACGCAATCTATCGCTATCTTCTAATATGCGTATTGCACCCCCCCCCCCCCCCTCGAAGTTTGAGAATTCAAGTAAAATTTCAATAATTTCTGGGAGTTTAAAAGCTTCTTCACCTGCGATATTAAAGCATTCTCCGCAAGGAACATTACCTTTAGCACTTTCAAGTGAGAGGAGATAATATGCCCTTACCGCATCGCGGGCATCTTGAAAAGTGCGTGTGCTGTCTAAATTCCCTACCTTAATGACAGGCTCTTGAAGTCCGGCTTCAATAAGGGCAATTTGCTTTGCGACCGTGCTTTCAAAAAATACATCACTACGCCTTGGACCGCTATGCGTTCCCATACGCGTAACAAAAGTGCGTATCCCATAAGCCTCGCCGTAAAAGCGTCCCAAATAATCCGTGCCAATTTTAGAAATACTATAAGGGCTAGCGCCGTGGAAAGGGGTGTTTTCATCAAGCTTTATGCCCTTTTGTGTGCGTCCATAAACCTCACTCGAGCTACAAATATGCACCACAGGATCATAGCCGTCCTTTTGCTTTAAAAGGCGGATATTTTCTAAGATATTTGCCGTGCCTATGATATTTGTTTGTAAAGTTTCTAGTGGAATTTCAAAAGAAGTTTTAGGAAAGGACTGCGCCGCTAAGTGAAAAATCACATCAGGGCGGTGCGTCTCAAAAAGCTTTTGTAAGCTTGAATAATCATTTAAATCCGCATAAAAAATGCTAATCCTATCTCCACGATTAATACGCTCACTAAGATGATAAATATTATCCATACTTTCTTGCCAACGCATTAAGGCGATGATTTCATAATCTGTATTTTCCAGTAAGAAATCAGCCATTTGAGAACCGACTTGCCCCGTAAAACCTGTAATTAAAGCTTTCATTTTTTTCCTTTACAAAGAGAGGTATTGTATCCCTTTAGCACTTAAAATAACTTTACCTTTAAAATGATTTTTAAGCTCTTTTTCAAAAACAATACTCTCATAGCAAGGCATACACATCAAAACGCATTCTATGCCTTGTAAATTTTGTGGCTCATTGCTTTTGATGATAATATTAGAATTTTGCAAATAAGTCCCCACACGCCGCTCGTCTTTATCAATGGCACATTTGATTTTACGACAACTTGTCTCACTAAGATAAGTGATTAAAGAATTTGCATGCCCTCCTGCCCCATAAAGTGCCACATTTTCAAAAGGCTTTAAAAGCTCCTCTAATTTTGCAATTTCTAAATTTAAAGCTCTAGTTAAGTTTTCATCATAAAGTAAGATAGGAAGTTGCTTAGGCATTTTGCCCGTTTTTTTAAAAAATAGCCCTATCCATTGCTTTTCATAATACTCCACACTCTCCACAAGCTCACAATCTAGCAAAGCAAGGGCATTACAAAGCGTGGCTTTATCTAAATAATTACAATGCTCATGCCTGATTTCATAAAATCTCTTACTTTCAAAAATTTCCTCCGCATTAGGCGTTTCAATGTAAATTATCGCCCCATTATCTAAAAGCCTCACAACGCTTTCTAAAAATTCGCGTGGAGTATCTATATGCTCGATTAAATGTCTAAAAATGATAAAATCTATTTTATGATTTAAATTTTCTTTTACTTTCCTACCGTCAAATAAGGCTCTAATGTGCCTTACATTTTTCTCACTAGCAAGTAATTTTTGTGGAGTATGAGATGGGTCAATGGTATAAAAAAACTCAAAATCCCCCGCCAAAGCCTTAACCAAATCACACGCCCCAGGAGCTATCTCAAGCCCTACTCCTGCGGTATAAGACTTGATTTTCTTACTTAAATGCAAGATGTGAGAGGACATAGTGCTTGAAATCGCCACGGGAGTGATGTAGGATTCATTAAAATAAGCCTCATGCATTTTTTGCCTATCAAAAAGAGCGTTAAAGATATAGGAGCAAGTAAGACACTGCTTAAGCTCTATCCTTAAATCGCCTTTACAATAGGAGTTACCCCCCCCCCCCCGTGTATAATGCTCATACATTATTTGAACTCCTTCTTCAAGATTAATTTTTGCTTCCCAGCCTAAAGCATTGATTTTAGAATTATCAAGCAGCCTATCCATAGTGCTATCAGGCTTAGAGGTGTTAAAGGTAAGCTCACCCTTAAATCCAACAATTTGCTTTACTTTTAAAGCCACATCTTTAATACTATAATCCACCCCAGTGCCTACATTAATGTGTGTATTTATAGGCTTTTCTCCGCTTTTATAAAGATCCTTAAAATCCACCTTTTGCATCGCAAAAATACTCGCCTGTGCTAAATCCTTAGCGTGTAAAAATTCCCTCCTTACCTTGCCACTTCCCCAAATTTCCACGCTTTTTTCACTCACGCCAAATTTAGCCAAATACTCCTTAGCCTCGCTCATCGTGCTTAATTTTAAGCTATCTCTTAGCAAAATATCCTCCAAAACGCCTTTTTCATCATTTTCGCTTAATAATTTTGCAAGATGAAATTTTCTAAGTAGAGCAGGTAAGACGCGTGATTTTGTGAGATTAAAACTGGCATTTGTGCCATAGAGATTATTTAAAGCTAGAGTTAAAAAATTCGTCCCATACTGGATATTATAAGCCTCACACATCACAGCACCCGCTATTTTAGCCACCGCGAAAGAATACGCCCCATACTCCAAATTCCCCTCTAGCATATCCTCTTCTTTTAGGGGATTTTTCGCAAATTCAGGATACATATAGCCAGAACCAAAGCAAATAAGCTTTTTCACGCCGTTTTTATAAGAATAATGAATAATATTATTTTGCATCATCAAATTTTCATAGATAAAATCAGCCCTTTGCGCGACATTAGCTGCCCCACACGGCAAAACCGCTGCGAAAAAGACAAATTCAGGCTTTTCTTTAGCAAAAAATTCTTCCACTGCCTTTTGATTTGTCAAGTCAAGCTGGGCTCTTGTTTTTGTGATGATATTACTAAAGCCTTGTTCTTTTAGCTCCTCTACTATGGCACTTCCTGCCGTTCCCCTATGTCCTGCAACATAGATTAAACTATCTTTTTGCATTTTAACCCCTTAGCACTTTTAAATCACGCTCGGACAAAATAGGATTTTCCCCCTGCCATTTAATGCCTATTCTCTCATCGTTCCACGCATAAGTAAATTGATCCTGTGCATCGACATATTCGCCCTCATAAGCCCATTTATAATAATAAAGTGCCTCCTTATCGCCCAAAACATAATGTGCATTACCAAAAAATGGTGGGATTAAAATCAGTTTTTTTTGTTTCGAAGAGATATTAAAACTTTCATATTTTAAATAAGTAGGACTTTCTTTACGGCAATCGACCACAACCTGCTGAATCTCCCCACTCACGCAAGTTACAAGTTTCCACGATTTATGGTCTCCGTGTATGCCCCTTAAAACATTAGGCTTTGAAATAGTGAATTTATCCAGCACGAAATTTAAGCCCTTTGGCAGTAAATTGACAAATGCTTTATCCTCAAAAACAGACCAAATTTCGCCTCTAAAATCCTCAAAATAATTCGGCGTAATGATATAAACGCCACTTAAAATCTTACTTTCCTCTATCACAAAATCCATAGCCATCTTAAGCCACCTTTCCAAGATAGCTTAAGGCTACATTTTGTTTATGAAGGGTTACCCCCCCCCCCCCCGTGTGATACCACTGATACATTTTTCTAACTCCTTCTTCAAGATTAATTTTTGCTTTCCAACCTAAAGAGTGAATTTTAGAATTATCAAGCAGCCTATCCATAGTGCTATCAGGCTTAGAAGTGTTAAAAACCACTTCACCCTCAAAGCCTACAATATCCCTTATCAAAAAGGCTAATTCCTTAATACTTAAAACCTCTCCAGAGCCTACATTAAGATGTGAATTTTCGCTCTTAATTTGCTTAAAATTAATATTTTGCATAATATAAACCGCAGCATCTGCTAAATCCTCACTATGGATAAATTCTCTCCTTACCTTGCCACTTCCCCAAATTTCCACGCTTCTTTCACTCACGCCAAATTTAGCTAAATACTCCTTAGCCTCGCTCATTGTGCTTAATTTTAAGCTATCTCTTAGCAAAATATCCTCCAAAACGCCTTTTTCATCGTTTTGACTTAATAATTTTGCAAGATGAAATTTTCTAAGTAGAGCAGGTAAAACCTTAGCCGTTTTAAAGTTAAAATCTTTCGTTTGTCCATATAAATTTGCCAAAGCTAAACTTAAAAACTCCGTTTTAAATTCATCATTATAAGCCTCACAAAGCTTAACTCCAGTAATTTTAGCTAAGGCATAAGGAGTGGCTATGCTGTCTAATTTATCACTTAAAAGCGTATCTTCTTTGATAGGATTTGTCGCATTTTTAGGATACATCCAAGCAGAACCAAAAAAGAGTAATTTTTTAACCCCATTTTTAAAGCTAGCATTTAAGATATTATTTTGTATCATTAAATTTTCATATAAAACAGAAGCAGGTTCAAATTGACCAAGATGGGCAAGTTTCGCCGCTGCCAAGAAGACAAATTCGGGCTTTTCTCTAGCAAAAAATTCTGCCACGGCTTTTTGATTTGTCAGGTCAAGTTCGGCGTGGGTTTTTGTGATGATATTGTTAAAGCCTTGTTTTAAAAGCCCTTCGAGTATGGCACTTCCAGCTGTGCCTCTATGTCCTGCGACATAAATTAAGCTATCTTTAAGCACAGCTCACCTCCCAAGCTTTGCTTAAAGTGGGATAAAACGGGAGACTTACCCCCCCCCCCCCCCGTGTGATACCACTGATACATTTTTCTAACTCCTTCTTTTAATGAAATTTCAACTTTAAAGCCTAAATTTTCAAGCTTTTTGCCTGAAGTGTGTTTTTGCATAGCACCATTTGGACGCGCTGTGTTAAAAAATAAAGTCCCCTTAAAGCCAACCACCTCTTTAACCAAATTTGCCAAGTCTTTAATGCTGATATTTTCACCTGGGGCTACATTGATATGCGTATTTTGAATTTCTTTTTCATCTTTTTGATAAAGGTCTTTAAAATCGACATTTTTTAAGATAAAAAGCACCGCCTTTGCCAAATCCTCACTATGGATAAATTCTCTAGTCGGTGTGCCATCACCCCAAATTTCCACACTTTCCTCACTCACGCCAAATTTTGCTAAATATGTCTTAGCCTCATCTAAATTTTTGACATTAAGATCTTTTAAAAGCTCCTCAAAATGCCCTTCATTTAGCAATTTTGCAAGGTGCATTTTTCTTAAAAGTGCTGGCATAACATGGGCTTTTTCTAGGTCGAATTTATCATTACTTCCATATAAATTTGTAGGGCTTAGAGCGATGAAATTTGTGCCATATTGTAAATTATAGCTTTCACAAAGCATACAACCTGCGATTTTAGCGATGGCGTAAGGTTTATTGGTATATTCCAAATCCCCCCTTAACATCTCATTTTCACTTGTAGGTAAGGAAGCATTTTTAGGATAAATGGTCGTTGAAGCGATGAAAATCAGTTTTTTAACGCCGTTTTTATAAGCAGCGTGAATCACATTAGCCTCTATCATCAAATTTTCATAGATAAAATCCGCCCTATAAGTGCTATTTGCCGCTATACCTCCTGCCTTAGCCGCTGCTAAAATTACAAATTCTGGCTTTTCTTTTGCAAAAAATTCCTCCACTGCTTCTTGATTTGTCAAGTCAAGCTCGGCGTGAGTTTTGTAAATAAGCTGAGTAAAGCCTTGTTTCTCTAACTCTTGCAAAATAGCACTTCCCACAAGCCCCCTATGTCCTGCTAGATAAATTTTCGCGTTTTTATCCATTGTTTTCCTTTACAAATCTTAACGGAATTTCAGGATTAGGCAAGAAAGTAGGACTATCAAACCCCATCAAATTCCCCTCATCACGGTAACCGAAGCTTAAATATGGCTTAGCTAAATCTTTTCTAAAATAGCTCACCTCTAAAGTCGTGCTGAAAAACAGCCCTTTAGAATAAAAAATTTTACCGTGATTATTTAAATGTGTATGTATAGGCACAAAATGCTCATTAAGACGGGATAAAAGCTTACTCCTTAAGGCAAAGCCGTCCCTTTCCTCAGGATTCATTCCGTGAAATTCAAAAATCACTTGAGAAAAATACTCGCTAAGCAAGGATATATCGATATTTTCTAACATTTCCCACTCGCAATTTTCTATATCACATTGCAAAATATTATTTTTTGTTTTATCAAAATCATTTTTCCTTAAAGCTTCATTTAAAGTAATGGTATTTTCATCATTTGTCGCACCTACAAATAACTTATTAAAGATGATATTAGGATGATTATAGGGGCATTTTTCAATACTTCCGTCATACTCAACTACCTTAAAACCTAAATTCGCCATTTCCAAATCCCAAGGAGAAAATTCACTCACGCCAAGAGAGAGGGCTACCCCCCCCCCCCCCCCCCCCCCGCACTTAGTGCATTAAACATCACATAACCGCCGTCATTAAATCCACCCACACGCACTAAATTTTCAAAAGGTAAAGCCAAAGGACGAAGTAAGCTTAAATACTTCTTAATATTTTCATAAACCTGCTCGTTATCATTAAGCCTTACATAATTTCTATCCCTATCTTGTAGGCATTGAAGGAGGATTTGCTTATCCTTTTCATCGATTTTAGAATAAATGATGATATTTGACATTAAAAGATTGTAATTTAACTCGCTCATTTTTTTCAAGTGCATTTTTAATTCTTGCATTTTCTTTCCTTAACTTCCACTTGCTTGCATATCACGCTCTGATAAAATAGGCTTTTCTATACCCCATTTTACACCGATTCTCTCATCGTTCCACGCATAAGTAAATTGATTCTCCGCATCGACATATTCGCCCTCATAAGCACATTTATAATAATACACAGCCTCCTTGCTTCTTACCAAGTGTGCGTTACCAAAGCCCTTGGGGGCTAGGATTAAAAGCTGATTTTGTGGGTTTATCACAAAGCTTTCATATTTTAAATAGGTCGGGCTATCCTCACGGCAATCAACCACCACTTGTAAGATTTCCCCATACAAACAAGTAGCTAATTTATAGGTCTTCGTATCGCCGTGAATTCCTCGAATCACATCTTTTTTAGAAGTGATAAATTTATCGTGTTTAAATGGCACAGGTGCTAAATGGGCTAACTGCTCCTGCGTGAAAGCCGTCCAGATCTCACCGCGTAAATCTTTAAATTTATTAGGTTTTATGATGAAAACTCCTTTTAAAATCTTTGACTCTTGCATATCAAATGAAAATGGCATTTTTGTAACCTCCATATTTAACTTACAAAAAAACTCACAATTTTACCCACTTTATATGAATAATGCCTTTTAATTTTCAAAATTTCTGCATTATTTTTATCCTCATCAAAATACAAAAAATGAAATTTAGCCTTATTTTCCTCAAATTTTTCCCACGCCCTTTCGCACTCTAAAACGCCTTTTTTAAGCTCTTTAAAAAGCCTTTTAAGCCCTGTAAAACTCTTATAATTTTGCAAGAAAATAAAACCAAGCTTATAAGCCTTTTCGTGCCTCACACACTCCGCCCCACTTAAAATATAACGCTCAAATTCCCCTCTCAAAGCCTCAAGTTTTTGCTTTAAATTTAAAGGATCTTTTTCCAAAAACAAGCAAGCCACTGCCCTATCCAAAAAAATAGGCATAAAATGCTCCCTAAATTCCCCCTCAAAGCCCTCAAACTCACTCATATAAAGCACGCTCAAAAGCCAACTTTTAGCCCATTGCTGTGTTTTTAACGCCTCAAAATCCTCCCCCACAGCCAAATAAAGCTCATAAAGATAAGAATGCGTTGAAAGCCCTTTTTCTTCTGGGTTCATTGTGGAATTTGCACGCAGTCTATAATGATAAAGCTTTTTCTTGCAAATGGCGATTTTCTCAGTCATTGAAAAAAGCAGCACCCCAAAGCAATTATCCTCATAAATCGCTCCATTAACAAAACGAAGTTTAATTTTTTGCAAGAATTTAAAGTCTATCATACCCTGCCAAGTCAGCCAAAACAAGGGCTTAGTTTTCGCTACTTCAAGCCATTTTTTAGCAGTGATGATGCCCTCACTCAAATCAAAAAGCTCCATTTGACTTTTAGGGGTTTTTTTAAAAGGAATTTCGCATAAAAAATCATAATCAAACCACAACACATCAGCGTCTTTAATGGCTTTTAAGCACTCACTCACAAAGCTTTTTTCAACTACATCATCGCCATCGACAAAGAGTAAATAATCTGTATTTTTAAACTCAAATTTCGCATTTTGCCACGCCCTAAAACCCTCCCCAACAAACGCACACAAAGCACCTTCATTTCTTTCAAAATCAAGCTTTAATTGACTCTGTAAAAAATCAAGTCCCAAATTCCTAGCCACTGCTTGACCGCTATTTTTCTGGCTTAAAATACAAATGCGACTATCTTTTTGTGCGAATTCTTTAGCTATATTTAAGCTTTTATCATCACTTTCATCGTCAATTAAGATGAGTTGTATATTTTCATAATCTTGATTTACAAGGCTTTCTAAACACGCTCTAAAATACTTTTCGACATTAAAAAACGGCACGATAATGGAAACATTTTTCATAAAAGACTCTTTTTAAATCTAGCAAAAAATTTCTTTAAGCTAAAAAGGGGATTTGATAGCTTTTTAGCAAATTGTTGTGGATTGGCTATGATGGTTTGAAGCTCTTTTAGCTCACTAGTGCTAAAAATCCCTATTTTTAGGCTCTCGTTTTGAAAATCCTTAGCAAAACGCACTAAAAATTCTGCTCTGTATTTTTGATCAATACGCCTTAAATTCCACCAATAACTCTTAAATTTTCTATACAAAAAAACCTCTCTTAAATGCTCTAAATTCTGGCGTTTCAAAAAGCTATCGATAAAAGCAAATTCCTCACAAATAGCATAAATTTTTTCCTTGCTTTTCGTCGAAGCATTAGGATTATCTTGTCTATAAAAATAAAGGCTTTCATTATGAAAATACCAAGTTTTAGCTACACTAAAAAGCTCAAACCAAAAGCCTGTATCTTGATACGCCGCACCGCTAGTCTCATTAAGTTTTAAATCAAATTTTTTAATCAAATCAAGACTGTAAAGTGCGCTAACATTGATGATAAAACCTTCTTTTAACACATCTTTTCTATCTTTTTCGTCCAAAATGCGTCCGTAAAAATTTTCATTTGAAATGATTTTTAGAAACTCTTGTTTATCCTGCGTAAAAGAGGTCAAATTTGCTTTTACAATATCACATTTTGTTGTTAAAGCCAAATTTAAAAGCCTTTCACACATCAAAGGGTGAGCTAAATCATCGCTTTCTACTATGCTAAAATACTCTCCTGTCGCTTTTTTCAAGCCAAGATTAAGCTGATATCCAAAGCTCTTTTTTTCACTTAAAATAAGTTTAATTCTTTCATCTTTTTTTGCAAATTCTTCTAAAATATCTAAAGTGCCATCATTAGAATACGCATCAATACAAAGAATTTCTAACTTCGCATAACTTTGAGCTAATACACTCTCGAGACATTCTTTGATGTAAGAAGCACTATTGTAGCTTGGAATTAGGATAGAAATAAGCATTCACTTCCTTAAATAAAAGCTCAATTCTAACACACTTTGTTTAATTTACGCTACAATAACGCAAAAAAGGCTTTTTTTGCAAACCATATCTTCACTTTACACAGCACGCTATGAGATTAAAAAATCGCTCTTCATAGCACATCTTAGCCCCTTTAATGAATTTAAAAATTTGCTTAACACTTTAAAAAAAGAGCATAGTAAAGCCGTGCATTTTGTGTGGGCATATCGCTTTTTAAATGAAAATCATCAAATCGCAGAGGATAAAAGCGACGATGGTGAGCCTAAAAACACTTCCGCACTGCCTTGTCTTAATGTGCTAAGGGGCAAGGAGCTTGTTAATATTAGCGTCATTGTAGTGCGGTATTTTGGTGGCGTTAAGCTTGGCACGGGAGGGCTTGTAAGAGCTTACGGTGAGGCGGTAAATTTAGTGGTAAAAGAGGCGATTTTAGAACCTTTTGAGTTAAAAGAGGAGCTTGAATTTAGTCTTAATTTTAAGAATTCTTCTAAGATGGAGCATTTTTTAAAAAAAAGCAATATCACTTTTCAAAGAGAATTTAAGGAAACCCACATCATCTTTAAGCTTAAATTAAGTCAAAAAGAGAAAGTGGAATTTGAAAGCTTTTCAAAGACTTTCAGTCCAAAAGAGCTGAAAATTTTGTAATTATTGATTTCAAACCTTTTTCTTAAATTCCCTCACTATTCTTTTACTATCAATCAACCAAAATTTTAACAATCCTCCACGCCACATATTTTTATACGCCGTTATCAACGCTTCTCCTAGCTTATAGGATAAAAATTCTTTTATTTTCAACGCCTCTTCATAATCATCATACAATTTAAGATCCAATACCTTAGTTTTATGTTCGTATTTTATTTTTTCTTGCATATTTTTTTGTTCTTCTTGATGTGCTATTTTAATCGACATTAAGATATATGGTAGCTTCATATAACCCCAAAAGCTTTTAGAATTCCTAATCATAGCCAAGCCTAATTTATAAGAGAGATGAGAACTTACCCTTTCAACAGCACCAGTAAAAAATCTCTCTTCTTTTTCTCCAAATAAACCTTGAAAATAATCAAAAAATTCTAAACTTTTTTTAAGTTCATTCCCTTTTAATGGTGTAATTTCACAATCTTTTTCCAAAGCTTTTTCAAAATTAGGCATTACATATTCTTTAGGATCAAATGCCCTAATAATATCCAAATTTAAGAAAGGCTTCACAATTCTAACACCCTCCAACATAAATAAATAATGAGGCATATAATGTGTCCCCATATTATGTGGTGCAGATGCGAACATATCTATATGCTTATTATCTAAAGCTAATTGCCAAATAGATAAGAAAAATTTCATTACATTAGCTCTACCAGCCACACAACAATCATTTACTCCCTCTCCACCCAAACTTACCGATAAATCCATAGGAAGCATTTTTTCAAAATGCGAAAAATCGCAAAATTTTTCCAAAATACCATCTGGACGAACATTAAGTATAAAATCATATTTAAAATTGTGTTTAACTTCATATTCTTCAAGCATTTGCAAAAGTCTATATTTACCATACCACATCTTTTGCAAATTAGAGGATCCATTTAATCCAAATTTATGACAAAATTCCTCTTCATTTTCCACAGAAAAAGCGACCAAATTATTTATTAGTCTAATTTTATTTGTATTTAAGCGCTTAAAACGCTGTTGTGTTAAAATTTGAAAAGTATTGGGGAAATTTTTACACAATTCATTCCAAGTGCGAAGTTTTTCTGGGCAATAGTCAAAAAAATGCGGAATATGAGAGAACATTCTATACGCCCAATGAGGAGACCCACCAAGTCCCATCCAATCATACTCTCTATCCCAAGTAAAAAAGAAAACATCCGCTTCAAAACCAAAATCGGCAACAATTTTATTGATTCTATCTAACCAATTTTTACCTCTTAAAGCACCAGAAATAGTTAAGGCAAATCTTTTGCCACTTTTAAGATGTTTATTGCCAAAAATATTATTTTTAAAATGATGTGAAAAAATATTCATATAAGTTAAAGCGGCAAAAGAGTCTTCAAAATGATTATGTATAGTTGTCAAAACAATACTTGCACCATAACTAAAAAAATTTCTATCATTAAGTGCAAAAAAATCAACAGCAGTCTTAATAAAGAAAGCCTTACTTTCAATAGAGCTTTGCGGTAAAAATTGTGGTAAATAATCCCAAGCTTTTTTACATTCTAAAGAATTATTTTGAAGTGATAATATAAAATCATAAGCTATACAAAGATGTGAAGGGATAGAGTTTACCCTCCCATCAAGAAAATCTCTTAAATCTTTCTTAAGCTCCACATAATTTAAATCGGCAAAGTATTTTTGAGGGTATTTTTCTAAAAGCTCGTAAGCCTTTTGTAATCTAGCACTTTCATAATAAAATAAAAACGCTTCTTTATGATAACCTTTTTCTAAATGCTCATCATATAAACTTTCTACCGCATTAAAATCCCAAGACTCAAAAGCACGATTGATTTTTGTTTTAATAGCCTCTAATTCCAAATTCACTTTTTACCCTTTAAAAATTCTTTCTTAATAATAGGGATATCAACAAAAATAAGGCGTAAATATCCCCCTTTATACCAAATTTTATGTGCCCTCATCAAAGCTTTACCAAGCTCAACGCTTAAAGTGTGAGCCTCATTGTAAAATTCATAATATCTTTTCTCTTTTTTCAAAAGATCTGTCTCTTTAATATGCTGCTCTTTAAGATAAGACAAAACATAAGGCATTCTTATATAACCCCATAAAGATTTCGAATTTTCTATCATAGCATATCCTAAAGTATAAGCTAAAGAATGCCTTTTATACACATCAATATTTGGCTTTATTTGAGCCATTTGCGAACATTTTGGACCACTAAAAACACTATAAAACAAATCTAAAATTAAAGATCTAAATCCAGGATAATAGGCATTGACCCCGTGTCCCTCATCATTAAAAGCTAAAAAAATTTCAAAAGCGAAACGACTAATATTTTTATACGAAGCACCGACAAAATAATTCTTAAAAAGATGAAATGGCAAAGTGGGATTTAAATTATAATTTAGCATCAGAGTTAAACAACTTTTCTTTTCCTCCAAATTCATCTGCTCTATCATCAAATCTACCTCTTCAAATTGATGATGTTCAAGAAGCAAATCTAAAAGAAAAATTTTTGTATTATAATTTTGATGCAATTCAAAAGAACGCTTTAAATAAGATAACTTCATATCAAAAGGCAAATTTAATTCTTTGGCTAAAATATAAAGAAAGAAATAAGAAAAAGCGGCTTGATGAGGGTTAATATCGTCGATATCTATAAATTTAATCATCAATTCATAAGTCTTTGAAACAGAATAATGCTCAGGCAAAGAAATAATTTTATTATTTCCTATATAGCAAGCAAGACGAGCAAAACCTGTCGTCCAAGAACAATAAATTTTTTCAGCCTTAGACATCAAATAAACATCAAAAATCATATCCTCAAAGTCTTGCAAACCATTTTCTTTTAATTCTGTTGCAATAAATATTTTTGATTTAAAGCTTGGATTATTATTAACTATATATTTTTTAACACTTTCAAGCAGAGTAAAATCATCGCTAAACAAAACTACATTATTGCCCTTTTTTAGTTCCTCCAAAGCTACAGCAATATTTATAGGATAGGGCGAAATTTTATAACGACAATGCCACCACATATTAATGTACAATTCATCATATACAGTCTCTCCACTTCTAATATGAAGCGCTACAAAATCACCCAAATCTTTAGTTTTTAAATTAACTTCTTTAAAAATGGCATTTACAGCATCGCTAAATTCTATCGATTTAAAACAAGAAGCGATACTCTTTCTATACTCCAAATGATCTACATCATTAAACCAAGTATCCAAATCTCCTTGAGTCATATACCAACCCCAATCCCTCTCATAAGGAGGTTTTAATAAATTTGTTATGCTTTTTTTATGATGGGTATTTAAAATGGGTGTAAGATAAGAATAAGTCAAATCTGCCCTAAAATACTTGGAAATAAATTTATCGGAAAATAACTCGTGCATATAAGGCAATGCTTTCAAAGGGCTCTTAACTTTACCATCAAGAAAATTTTCTCCATCTATATCACGCCATACAAATCCAAATTCTAAATCGAATTTTTTAGCCACATACATCGCGTTTAAAATCGCTCGCATTCTTTCGCCAAAGCCATCATCTCTACCGCCCAAAATTAAAGGTTTATTAGTCATTTTTTCTCACTTTTTTTTGATATAATTTTACAATTTGATAAGGCAAAACAAAAACGCAAAAAATATTATATTTTTTACTAGATCTTATCAACAAGCTACCAAGCTGATAAGAAAAAAAGTTTTGTATCCTTAAGGCTTCTTCATAGTCATCATAATATTCCATAGATAAATTATTTGAACTATAATTTGCCATCTTTTTTTCTTCTTTATGGATTATAATAAGCATAGGGATTAAAAATATAAGCTTTATCATTCCAAAAGGATTTTTTGCATTACGCATTAAGACATTGCCAAGTTTATATGAAAGGTGATTTTGTACCCTATCTACAGCTCCCACACTTATCTTTTTATATTCCTTTTGATTATAAATTCCTCTTATTGTATGATGAGATCTTAAAATGCTCCAAGGAAAAATAGCCCAATGTTCTTTTACTACCTCTTTTGGAACAAAAAATCTTTTTGCCACGACATTACATTTACTATCCTTATATAATTCATCTAAAGCAAAAGGCACACTTCCAACAAGTTCAATAAAATTTTTATCAATATTTTCACTCGCAAGATATTTCAAATACTCCGCACTTAAAGTAAAATCAACTAAAAAATTCTTATAGTTTAAATCCTGAAGAATGAAATCTACAAATTTCAACAAACCATCAATGTAAAAACTATAACCAAATTCTTTTAAAGCTGCTCCCTCAACTTCACAACAAATTGGAATAATCTTTCCAGCCTTATTTTCGTAAGATAAAACTTGACCCTCCAAACTTCTACAAAAAAATTCTATCTTAAAAGCACTTTGATAAATATTTGGCAACATAAATATTCCCTTTGTGCTACCAAACTCACTTCTGTGTAAATAAAAAGCTCCATAAAACAAATGTTTTAAATTTACCCCCATACATTCTACAACTCTGTCTAAAGTAGCTCCAGTCCCAGCAATCTCTACAAATGCAAATTTCTCATTGATATTTAATTCTTGATTCAAGTAAGCTTTTATCAAATTTATTTTCTCTTCGTCTTTTTCCTCAAAAGGTTTTCTCCAAACAAATCTTGATCCATAAATGTATTTTGTTTGTATATTTAAATTTTCTTTTTGGATAATTTTTTCGCAAATTTTTTGCAAAATAAAACCATCTCTTGCAATAAAATACAAAATTTTAACCTCATTTTGCACCGCTTGCTGTAAAACATAATAAACATAAGGTAAAAACAAAAATCCACCAAAACAAGCACCAAGTTCCTCCAAAGAACTAAGCTTATTTTGAACTCTAAAATTTCTTGCTTTAGCTAACATTTTTTGCACATTCAAAGAATTTGCATTTTGAAGGGCAAATCTTTCATAAGGCAATAAATCATTTTCATAATAATGAAAATTTATACCAAGCTTTTTTGCCTCAACACAATCAATGAGAAAATTGTCCCCAAAATGTAACCAAAACTCGGGCTTAATTTTCCTTTGTCGCATTATCACTTTAAATAAAGCGCCATTATTTTTCTTCTTTCTATATTCACTGGAGACATAAATAAAAATATCTGCAAATGCCTTAGAAAAAGGGAGTAAAAACTGACGAATTTGCTCAGCATTAAAATACATATCAGAAACTAAAATGGGATTTTTTTGCATTTCTACCATTTTTTCTAAAAGTTTAATATTTTTTTCAATAGGTATAAAATTTTCCCTTTCCACTTCAATTTCTAAATTCATTAATATTTCTTTTTGTTTGCTACTTAGAGAAAAATTTAAAGCAAGTAAGTCATAAATCTCCTCAAAACGCACATCCATAAAATCTTTTTTGCAAACATTATGATAGTAATATCCCTCAGTTTCAGTGCGAAGTTTTGCAAAATTTTCTTTTAAAACTAAAGGAAAATCTAACTCTTTAATCCTTTCTTGCATTAAAGTAAAAATAGCCCTAGGTTCAGCTACTTTCCTCATTATAAGAGTATCAAAAACATCAAAAGAATAAAGTTGATAAGCTCCATTTTTTACGCGGTAAAGATAAGAATTAGAAGCTAATTCTTTTTCAATCACACTCATAAAATTCTTTGCATAAATTTCGTAAGTAGAAGTATCAAGGTAAGCCTTTCTAGCCTCTCTTCCCATCGCATCTAGTCTGTCCTTATTTTTAAAAAGCCTTATAAATGCCTCTTTTAAAGCGTCAGCACACCCTGTTTTTACACATATACCATTTTTTTCATTTAAAATATATTTAGCACCTATATTTTGACTAAGGATTAAAACTCTAGCCATCATAGCACCCTCTAAAGCCACTAAAGAACAGCTTTCATCGCGACTTGGAACAACCACAACATCACTTTGAGTAAGAAGTTTATAAATGCTTTTTTTATCACGAAGTTCGCCGTGATAAAAAATATTTTTATAGGGTTTAATTTGCTCTAAAAGTTTGGGATAGAAATGCTCAGCCCCTTCCCATAATCTCCCAGCAAAATGCAATTCACATTGTTCTCTTATTTCCTTAGGTAAAGAAATAAAAGCATCAATTAAAACATCATAGCCCTTTCTTTCCTCAATGGTTCCCAAAGCCAAAAAACGCAATTTTCCATCTTGTTTAGAATTTTTATCTTTAATATAACAACCCTCAATCCCAAAAACATCATCAACATAATTATGCAAAACTTCAACATTTTGATTATAATTTTTAACGATGAAATCTTTAGCATACTCACTAACAACATAAATTTTTTTTGCATTTTCCAATGCCGTTTTTCTCTGAGGTATCCAAAAAAAATTTGGCAAATTTTCAGCCTCTCTTACATACCATACTATAGGTAAAAATTCTTGTATAAATTCTACAGCTTTATATACGACAACCGTATTGGCTATGACTAAATTATATTTAAAAATCCTTTTCTCAACCCACTCTTGCGAAATTTCACTTTCACTAATACATTCCGTTAGAATACCTAAAGCATCTAATTCTTCGATAAAGGGACCAAATTCATAACTCCAAACATCCACATTAAATCCGTTTTTAAGTAAAGTTTGACACATTCTTTTAAAGCTATTTAAGGCACCTGTGTATTCTAATTCTGGAGTGATAAGTAAGACTTTATTTTTATTCATTATCTTTTCTTTCTAGATATTCAAATTTATCTTTTTTGCTTGGACGCCATTTACCCACAGGAGCCCACTGACTAACCTTGCAATAGCGACAAAATGGTATAGGTTTAGCTAGAAAATATAAAAGTTCTTGATAATCTTTAACCTCATAAATACTTATACTATCAAAAGGCGAAAGCTCAAATGTATGCCCATATTTTTTATTATAATGTTCAATGTGTGCAGGAAAAGTACAAGTGTAAAGGCGTCCCTTTTTAAACTGAACGCAATGATTTGCCATAGAACAATGTGTAAAAGAATGATAATTATCGCATTTTCCTTCTGGATCAAGAGTAAATTTCCACGAGGTTTTTTCCACCTCTCCTTCATTAAAGAAAATTAAAGGAACTTCATTTGCATCACATAAAGCCTTAATTTTATCCCAATCAATCTTCAATGGATATTTTGTAGGACGAATTTGCACCCTATTTTCTCTAGCTTTTTGCCAAAAAAGTGCATCTTGTTTTTCTAGCAACAAGCCATTGCTCACTAACCAAATCTCACTTTTAGGGAAATATTTTCTCGTTACTTCAAAGAAATTTGGGCATTGAGGATTGAGCAATGGCTCTCCTCCCATTAGTCTAAATACTCCAACTTCACCTTTTGTTACTTTAGCTAACTGACTCATATCTTTTTCAAATTCTTCAAGGTCCGTATATGACTCTTCGGCAATTTGAGAAAAGTGGTTACAGCCAAAGCAATTTAAATTGCACGACTCAGCTAAATGAATTTCTAAAAGTTCCAAAAACGCCATAGGAGTGATTTTACGCAGATGAAAATCTAGAGTTGTCCTAGTTGTAGTTTTGGTTTGGTTTAGCTCGGTTTTGGTTTGGTTTAGCTCGGTTTTGGTTTGGTTTAGCTCGGTTTTGGTTTGGTTTAGCTCGGTTTTGGTTTGGTTTAGCTCGGTTTTGGTTTGGTTTAGCTCGGTTTTGGTTTGGTTTAGCTCGGTTTTGGTTTGGTTTAGCTCGGTTTTGGTTTGGTTTAGCTCGGCATCAAATCTTTGATGATGTTTTAAATTTTTAACTAAAGAAAGCCACCATTTTTTAAAATTACGCACTTGCATTGATTATCCTATATCCTAAAATATCCGCCCATTTTAAATCTTTCCCACAAGCGACAACATTAGCATTTCCCACTAAAGAAAGAAGCGGTATGTCACTCACACAATCACTATAAGCATAAGAATGACGCAAATCATATTGTTCCAAATTCAACCTGTTAGCTAATTTATAAAGTTTTCGCTCACACATAGTGTGAATGCCGTCTATATGACCTGTAAGTCTATTTTCATAAGTTTCAAGTTCCACTGCGACAATATGCTCAATCCCGTAAATTTTAGCAAATTCTTTAATATAAATCTCAAGTCCTCCAGAAACTATCACTAAAGTATGTCCAGCATCTTGATGATAAAAAAGCTTATCCATAATGCCTTGATTTAAACGCAACAAAACCTCATCATATACAAAATTTCTTGCTACATTTTGTGCTACATTTAAATTTAAATCTATAAGCCATTCATACCTTGGATAAGGCAAATTAAGTTTTGCATACTTTTCTCTTCTTGCAAGATTTTTATGATGTTCATAGTTTGGATTATGCTGACCTGCTAAAGGCAAATATCTATCTAAAGTTTGAAAATTTGTCAAAGTTTCACAAAAATCAAAAAGCGCTAAAATCTCTTTCATCATTAACCCTTAAAACAATCTTTTATAGCCTCAATCATAATTTCATTTTCTTCAAATTTGCGACTAGCTACCCTTACAAATTCTCCATTAAGTCCTATTTTATCTCTACAAGTTCGCATATAAATTCCATATTTTATCAACATCTTAGCTACAAAATCCTCGCTTAAACTTCCATCTAAAAGCTCAATTAAAGCAAAATTCGCAAGACTTGGATAGACTTTAATTTGCTCAATTTGAGCTAAAGCTAGAAAAAATGTCTGCGTTTTGTGGATATAGTCTTTTCTCAGTTCATTATACTCGGCGAAAAAACTTTCTCTCGCATAAAGTCTTAAAAAATACTCACCTATCCCAGAAGTATTCCACAAATAGCCATTTTCAAGCAAGGTGCTCACCTTATCTTCACTCATCACGCCATATCCTACTCTAATGCCAGCGATTCCAAAGTCCTTTGACATACTTTTAATGATAATAAGATTTTTAAATTCCTTACAAAGCTCTTCTAAATTAATCAAATCAAATACATCATTCTCATAAGCAAAATGGATAAAAGAAGTATCCAAAATGATATTTTCAACAAAGCTTAACTCGCTAAGTAGCTGTTTAAGTTTCATTTTATTTATAAACCCCCCCCCCGTTAGGATTATTAGGGTTGATTAAAACAATACTCTGCGGTCTATTTTCTTTGATAAAACCAACATAGTCATCAAGATCTAAAGCATAATCTTTTTCCTTATCTAATTGATAAAAAATAACCTGCGTATCCTTTTTAGCAAATTCATAATAAGATGAAAAAGTAGGAATGCAAACGACAATTTTATCATGCACAAAACGATGCATTACAGCTTGTATAATTTCTATCGCACCATTTCCTATAAAAATATTTTTCGCCTCAACATTTACCGCCTGACTAACCACCTCGGCAATCACCCTATTTTGCGAAGGGTAAAATTCTAAAAAATCCCTTAATTTATATGTTTTTATCAATTCTTCATCAAAATATCTTAAAAATAAATCTGTTGCGTAAGGATTTGACAAAAAACACGCATCAACTTTAATACGAAGTTGAGATAATTTTTGTGCCAAAGTAAAAATGCTTGGACTATGACTCCCCGCCTCATCTTTTAATCGTTTAATTGCATTAGCAACGCTAAGCTCTTTTTCATTTAATTTTATCATTTTTATTAATACCCAAATTTTAAACAGCATTATCATCATCTTTGCTGCCTTATATATTCTAGTATTTTATCCTTGAGTATTTTCATTTGCTCCCTTGTGCCTATGCTAATGCGACAATACTTTGGGATAATATGAGAATAATTACGGATAAAAATGCCTCTTTTCTCCAAAAACCCTACGAAAGAATTTACATCTTCGCTTTTCATCAAGACAAAATTGGCTACTGAATCACATACTACCCCCCCCCCCCCGCAACTTCATAGATAAAATCTACAAAATCAGCCCTAGCAAGATTTACTTCTTCCACATAATTTTCCATATAAATTACATCTTCTAAGGCTGCTAAAGCCGCTATTTGTGAAAGCATAGGGATATTTTTAGAATTACGAATTTGATTAAGGTATTGGATATTTTCATAATGTGAAATGATATAACCCACCCTAAAACTTGCCAAAGCAAAAGCCTTAGAAAAAGTGCGTGTAATGATTAAATTTTTCAACTCCTCCGTAAAAGTTGCCATTGTTTTTCCACAAAATTCATAATATGCCTCATCGATCAAGAATAAACATTGAGGATTATTTTTAATAAGCTCATAAATCTTATGAATTTCATAAACCTTTCCTGTTGGGTTATTAGGATTACAAAGATATAAAAGCTTGATTTTTTCATTGATGATAAAGGCATTTAAAGCTTTAAAATCTAAGTCAAAATTTTCATCTAAATGAAAAAAAAAGGTTTGCACTCCCACTCCATTTGCCCTAGCTCTAAAATTATCATAAGTTGGTGCGATTATACCTATATTTTCATCTTTATCTACAAAGGTATCGATGATAAATTCATGCGCAACATCAGAGCTTGGAAAAAGCTCTATAAAAGAGCTATTTTTCTGCCCAGCATATTTTGCTAAGGCATCAAGCAGGAGAGAATTTTTTGTATTAGGATACCAGTTTAAATGTCCATTTTTCAAAAATGCTTCTATCTTTTGAAAAACTAAAGGCGAAGGTGCTATACTAGCTTCATTCCAATCAAGCTTTAAAATATTATTCTCATTTTCTAATTCCCAAATTTTGTGGGGGATAGAAAGATAAGGTTTAAGTTTTTGGATATTTTTATTTGGTAACATCCACTAGCCTTTTTTGATGCCACAACGCACCCAATTTTTCATCCCATTCGCCTGGCACAAGTTGTTCTATGGCTGCTCCGTGTGTAAAGGTAAGCTCACCTACATAAATTTTATCTTTATTTTGATACAAATCCACCCTCACATAATCAAAAGGCGAAGCTAATTTTAAAGCTAAATCCCACATAGCCTCTAAGCTTTGCGGCTTAGGGGGAATCTTTGTTGGAATTTCATAGATAAAATTAAACGGTGCTATTTCCCAAGAGTTTGTCATCATCGTTCTTTGATAATTTTCAAACCTATCTGTGGTAACTTGCACATAGTTATTTTTCATATCATTTTTATCAAAAATATGAAATTTATAAGTGTCTAATAGTCCATTTTCTTCATTTTTTAGCAATTCTTCAGCAAAAATTCTAGGTTTAATCCCTCTATAATGCCATTCTCTAAAGATAAGATAATAATTTTTTTCTAAATGCTCCTTAAGTTTTCTCATCGCTTCGCTAAAACGCTTTGTGTCTTTCAAAAATTCTTTTTTATCCTCAACAATCACATAACCACCAGCATCGTGGTTTGTCTTTAAAACAAAACTATCCGGTAAAATAGAAAAATTAATATCATAAATATTGTCATAAATTCCATAAAGCTTTGGCAAATATTTGCACTCATTAGTTTTTAATAATTCCTCTTTTAAAGAATCAATATCTTTATATAAAGGCGAATCTTTTTTTAAAATATCTTTTGACCCAGATAAAATATCAGCTACAAAAATTCTCCCCTTGAGCTTATCCGCCAAGAAGGTATAAATTTCACTTCTATCATAAAGGATACGGTGAATCAATTTTTCATTAAAAGTTTTAGGATTTTTAAAATCTGGCGTATAATTAAATGCTTCCTCGTGTCTTTTGATAAAATATTCCTCATCACTAATAGCTTCTAATTTAAAATCTGTTCTTTTTGGAGCATTTTTATAGGCTTTAAATTCCTCATAAATCTTCTTTATTTTAAAAGGAAAAAGAATAGGATTTTTAAGCAAGGCTTGACCTAAACGATAACTTAAATGTTTCTTTGTTTCTAAAGCCTCACCAAAATCCGTATAATCTTCCAAAGGAGGTAAAATAAATTTCTCATCAATAGCACTTAAACTTTCATAAATTTTACGCTCTAAACGAAAATTTGTAACTTGCTTATAAATTCTAAAAGGCAAATTTAAAGCCTTAACAAAACTTTTTGTTTTTAAAAGCTCAAGACCCAAACGATAGCTTAATTGCTTTTGCACCCTTAACACCGCTCCACTGCGTTTCGCGGTGTTTTTAAGAGGACAAATATGTGTATAATAATACGCATCGCTATCCTCCACAATTTCTTTTATAATACAAAGTTGTGTAGGTGTATAAAGACTTTCTTTTAGTTCGCCATTATAAATAATCTTCATAAAGTCTTCTCTAAAACGCTTTAAAAAGTCCTTCTTATATTTATCATCAATTCTTTCAAGAGTAAAAATATAATTTCCATAACGATGATATGCACAAATAGGTGCAACCAAACTCTCAAAACTTGGATATTTTTGTAAAAAATTTCTAATATAATCATACTCTAGACAAGCCATATAAACTTTCTCTTTAGAATGCACTGATGAATTAGGATTATCCCTTCTTAGCATATAAAAGGCTTCATTTAAAAAATAAATACTCTTAGCAAAACAAAAAAGCTGAAAGAAAAGTCCATTATCCTGATAAGATGCTCCAGGTGTTTCGTTTAAAACGATTTGGTTTATTCGGAATAAACCCAATCGGCATATGCCGATTGGGTTTATTCCGTTCGTCCAAAAAAGTCTCAAATCCTCAAGAGCATTCAGGCGTGTATTATAAAACTCATCAAAACGACTTACTTTTTCATAATCAAGGCGTGTATCAGTGAAAATAAAAAAGTCCGATTTAACGATATCACAATCATTTTGCTTAGCAGTCTCATAAAGCCTTTTATACATATCTTCCTTGATATAATCATCACTCTCCACTATCCCCACATACTCGCCACTTGCCGCCGCAATACCCAAATTCATTTGATAGCCATAGCTTTTTTTATCACTGATGATGAGTTTTATACGCTCGTCTTTAGCTTGATACTTCTTTATAAGCTCTAGTGTGCCGTCCGTAGAATTCGCATCGACACAAATGATTTCAAGCTCTTTTAAACTTTGCTTCATCACGCTTTTAATGCACTCATCATAATAATTGATAGAATTTAAAGAGGGGATAATCACAGAAACTTTTACACTCATTTTAATCCTTATAATTCACTTTCACAAAATTTCAAAGCAGACTTTACCACATCCTGCATATCATAGTAACGATATTCCCCAAGCCTCCCGCAAAAATGCACATTTTTCTCCGCCTTTGCTAGAGCTAAATAGCTCTCATACAAAGCGGTATTTTTCGCATCATTAATAGGATAATAAGGCTCTATGTCCTTGCTCCAGTTTAGGGGATATTCTTTACTAATCACCGTTTTTTCTTGAGTTCCAAATTCAAAATGCTTATGTTCAATGATTCTTGTATAAGGCGTCTTGAAATCTGTATAATTCACAACCGCCACGCCCTGATAATTTTGCATATCTAAAATTTCATGTTCAAATTTCAAGCTTCTATACTCCAAAGCTCCAAGTTTATAAGCAAAATAAGAATCAATCGTCCCTGTAAAAATAATCGTCTTTGCCTTTTGAGTAAATTCCTCTCTACGCTCTATAAAATCAGTATTTAGTAAGACTTCGCACCCACTCAAAAGCTTTTCAAAAATCCTCGTATAACCCCCCTTGGGAATGCCTTGATAAGGGTCGTTAAAATAATTATTATCATACACAAAACGCACAGGAATGCGTCTAATGATAGATTTTGGTAAATCTTTACACGCCTTACCCCACTGCTTTTGCGTGTAACCTTTAATGAATTTTTCATACACATCAACGCCCACTAAGGAGATGGCTTGCTCTTCCAAATTCTTAGGCTCACCCTTAATGCTTGCTTTTTGCTTTTCTATAATCTCTCTTGCTTCGCTTGGAGTGCTAATGCCCCATAATTTCGAAAAAGTGTTCATATTAAAAGGGAGATTATAAATTTCGCCCTTATAGTTCGCTATAGGAGAATTGATAAAATGATTAAATTCGCAAAATTGCTGCATATAATCCCAAATGCGTTTTTCATCAGTGCGGAAAATGTGTGCACCGTAATAATGCACATTAATCCCCGCCATTTCTTTCGTGTAACAATTCCCACCTATATGCTCTCTTCGCTCTAACACGAGACATTTTTTACCTCTCTTACTTGCCTCATAAGCAAAAATACTTCCAAAAAGTCCCGCTCCAACTATCAAATAATCATACATTAAATCACTCATTATAAATCTGTCGCAAATAAATCTGCTGTAAATATTTTCTTTCCATCAAGATTTTGAATTTTAGAATCTAAACGATTCGCTATAATTAAATCACAAGACTTAACAAAATTTTTAAAATCCTTTTCTAAACTAACCTTTTCCCAAATGCTTTCATTAAGTAAAGGCTCATAAATACTTATTTGCATTTTTTCTTCATCTACCAAATCTTTAACAATGTCTATCATGATAGAATTTCTAAAATTATCAGAATCCTTTTTTGCTATCAAGCGGTAAATTCCTATTTTTTGAGGCTTATTTTTCTTAATCCAATCAACAATGAACTTTCTTCTTGTAATGTTAGATTTTGGAATGGATTTAAGAATATCATTTGGCACACTTTCAAAATTTGATATAAGTTGTTTTGTATCTTTTGGCAAACAATAACCACCATAACCGAAACTTGGATTATTATAATAATTCCCAATTCTATGATCTGCACTCACTCCCTTTATGATATTTTTAGCATTAAAACCTTTAGATAAAGCATAAGAATGTAATTCATTAAAAAAACCAATTCGCATAGCCAAATAAGCATTTGAAAAGAGCTTCACACTTTCTGCTTCATCTAAACTCATATAAAATGTCGCACTATCTTTAATGTCGATACAATCACAAAATAGATCCATTACACTTTTTGCTATATCTTTCGACCCCCCAACGATAATTCTACTAGGATTTAAACTATCATAAAGAGCTTTTCCTTCGCGTAAAAATTCAGGACAAAAGACTATATTTGTTAGATTTAATTTATTCTTAATTGCTTGAGTATAGCCTACTGGCACAGTGCTTCTTACAATAAGAATCGCCTTTGGATTAACTTTATTAACATCAGCAATAACATTATCTAGATTTGTCGTATTAAAACCACCCAAACTCTCATCATAATCTGTATTAACAGCAACAATAACAAAATCTGCCTCACAATAAGCATCAGTTGGATCCGTAGTGGCTGCGATTACATTAGGATTTTCACTTAAAAATTTTTCAATTAAATCATCCCTAAAAGGAGATATCCCCTTATTAATAGCTTCGACCTTATCGACATTAACATCACATAAAATAACATTGTGCTTCTTAGAAAAAAGAACCGCGTTAGAAAGCCCCACATAACCAATTCCAACAACAACCACATTCATCAAATAATCCTACCATTTTTATAAAGTAGGATTATACAAAGTTTTTATTAATAGAAATCAAAAAAACAAAATTCCTGTTTTCGTTTAGCTTGAAACAAGGTAATTTAAGTTTTATTTTTCTAGTAAAATTCTACTCAATCCCCATGCGTTGGTAAATGCTCAGGCTCGATTTCGTTATTTTTGATAAATTCCTCTTTAGCTCTTTTGCAGTTTTCATCACGCATTTTGCGGTATTCATTACGGATAAGAATTTCCTTTTCACTTAAACCCCTATCCTCCAAAAAAGAAATGTGAAAATAGGTATCATCGCTCTTAGAATAGGCTTTATAAAAATCCACATAGTCAAAATAGTCCTTGCCATTGTCAAATTCCACCACCTCTTCTATATAAATGGTCGGTCCAAAGCCTTTATGATTTTGCGTTGAGTGTCCAAAACCTGCGCTGTATTGAATTCTAAATTTAGCCATTATTTTCTCCTAAAAATTCTTCATAAGTCCCGCGAAAATCACGCAACTTTCCTCCGTCTAAATGCCAAATGCGATTCGCAAAAGCACTCACTAACTCCCTATCGTGCGTAATGCAAAGCACCACCCCCTTAAAACGATACAAAGCCTCGCCAAGAGCAATAATGCTTTCTAAATCAAGATGATTATCAGGCTCGTCCAAAAGCAAGAAATTCCCCCGCTCTAGCATAAGGCGAGAGAGCATTAATCTGTGCTTCTCGCCCCCGCTTAAACTTCCCGCACTTTTTTCCTGCTCCGTGCCACTAAAGAGCATTCTACCTAAACACTTGCGAATTTCATCAAGGTCTTTAAATTTTTCACTCATCAGCCATTCGTAAAGTTTCAAATTTTCACAAATGATATTACTCGTATCCTGCGGAAAATAGCCAAGCTCTATGGTCGCACCCAAATGCACTAAGCCACTATCAGCCTTTAACGCTCCAGCGATGATTTTAGCCAAAGTGCTTTTACCCACGCCGTTTGCACCGATAAGGGCGATTTTATCCCCCTTTTCGATTTTAAGCTCTAAATTTGAAAACAAAGCCTTATCATAAGCCTTGCTAATGCCCTTAAATTCTAGCACCTCGTTCCCTATTTCACGCATAGGACGAAAGACTATGCTAGGGTCGCGTCTGCTTGAGATTTTAATCTCTTCAAGTTCCAATTTTTCCAAAGCCTTCGCCCTACTTGTGGCTTGTTTTGCCTTAGAAGCGTTTGCAGAAAATCGGCGTATGAAATTTTCTAGCTCCTCACGCTCTTTTAAAGTCTTATCACGCTTGAGTTCAGCTTGTTTTGCCAAAAGCGTAGAAGCCATATACCACTCATCATAATTACCCGCAAAATCGCGAATTTGTTTAAAATCCACATCTAAAATTCGCGTGCAAATTTTGTTTAAAAAATGCCTATCGTGGCTGATGACTACAAGCGTTCCCTCGTGTCTTAAAAGCTCATTTTCAAGCCAAGAAATCGCCTCTAAGTCAAGGTTATTTGTCGGTTCGTCCAAAAAAAGCACATCAGCACCTAAAAACAGCACCTGTGCCAATAAAACCTTAAATTTATCCGCACTTTGCAAACTACTCATAAGTGCGTTAAAATCCTTGATTTTTAAAGAGCTTAAAATCTTCTCACACCTCGTTTCGCAGTCATAATTGGGGTCTTCTTCGGCTGTTATCATCTCAAGTTCCCCTAAACGCTCATTGATAGCGTCCGTAAATTCCTCGCTTAAATAAAGCTTTTCTTTTTCTTTCAAAGCCTCGTAAAGCCTTTTATTTGCACACATTACCGCATCTTTTATCGTGTAATTTTCAAAGGCGAATTGGTCCTGCCCTAAAACCGCCACTCTTAAGCCCTCATCAAAGCAAACCTCCCCACTACTTGCTTCAAGCTCTTTTGAGAGGATTTTTAAAAAGGTCGATTTACCCGCCCCGTTTGCTCCGATAAGTCCATATCTCTGCCCTCTCGTAAGTTTTAAATTCACATTTTCAAATAAAAGCTGATTTGCAAAACGCATAGTAAGATTTTTAACTTCAACCATAATTTTCCTTAGAATTTTTGAAGTATTTTAGAAAATTTCAATTAATAAAATTTAGCTAAAATGACAAAATTATGAAATTTGCATTTGAGGCTTTTTATGACTTTTATAGATTTTTGTAGTGGTATAGGTGGTGGGCGTTTAAAAAGTCTATTTTGTGAAAACTTGATGAAAGAAAACTATGCCTAAAATTCACATTAAAAACAGAGATAAGCTTATAATTTGCGGTTTGTTTTTATCTAAATTTGATGATTTGGCTTATAAATCTTTAGGCTTTTCTAGCTTTATAGAGGCTTTTAATATTTTGGGACTTTCTTTGCAGGGAAAGCCTAGCAATATCAAAAATTACAGAGATGAGTTTGACCCCTATTTTGATAATGCTAGAAAAGGTTGGTATCAAAGAAAGCTTAGAACTTATACAAAAGAAATTTTTGAGCAGTATAAAGATATGGGATTTGAATCTTTTAAAAATCTAGTGTCTAGCTTTTTGATTGAAAATTATGAAGAAAAATTGCAAGTGAATGAATTTTTAGACTCTAAAATAGAAATAGGCTTTATCAAAAGAGTAGCGACAGGTAAAGCCGCAGAGCAGTATTTTAGAGCTAATTTTATGCAATATTTTAAAGATTTTTCTTTGTTTGATAGTAGGGATTTTGGCTGTGGATTTGATTTTAAAATGCAAAATGAAAAAGATTTTTACTGCGTTGAAGTGAAAGGGTTAAGTGAGATAAGTGGGAATTTTATGCTAACAGAAAAGGAGTATAATGTTGCACAAAGTTTGCAGGATAAATATTGCCTTTATATTGTAAGCAACCTTAAAGAAAAACCTAGAGAAAATGTATTTTTTAATCCCATAAAATGCTTTAATTTTGCCAAGCAAAGTAGGCAAATCACGCAAATAAGCTATCAAGGAAGTTTTAATGTATAAAATACAAATAGAATATTTAGGCTGTATGCACGAATATATGATGCCAAAACTTATAAAATCTTTTAGTTTTAAATCTAAGCAAGAAGCCTTAGAAAATTATAGAATCTTACTTGCTACTTACCTTGTGGGCTATGGAGTTTTGTGGGATAATATAAGTGAAAAAGAACACGAAAAAAGACTTTTAGCAAAAAGTTTAGAAGAGCTAAGAGATATAGAATCTAAAGCCCTTTTTAATAAAGAGCTAGATTATAAAATAAGCCTTATGGAGCGTGTATAATATATCTAGCAAAAAAGTTCTTTAATATGTTTTTAAAAAAATTCTAATTTTAAACGATATTCTGGGGGCAGTTTGCAAGTGAATGGTTTCTGGTTATTTTGAGATTAGAGAACAAAATAGAATGGGTGCTAAAGCCTATCAATGAAGTGATAAATTTTTATGGTGGTGAAGTTATGTTTTCTCCGCAAGGAAGCCTTAAGATTGGCAAGGTTACTATGCAAAGAAAAGGTGGCGATGGTGGTAAAGAAAGTGCGAAAATGTTGCAGTTTAAGATTGACCCTTGTAAATTGCTTCATATCTAACCCCTCATCATAGCCCCTAACATCACCTTAGCCTTGCAGTCCGCACAGCAATATAGGCTTTTAAGCTTGGCTTCATCATTTGCGAATTTATCTCTCATTAATGAGGCGATTTTCTCCACCGCTTTTTTAGTAGCAAATTCCTTCCCACACTCCACACAAGCAAAAAGCTTATCTTTAGCCAAAGTGCGAAAGTCAAAATAACTCTTTTCAAGCCTTAGCCCACTACGCTCAAGCTTTAAAGTATCCTTTTCCGCACAGCTTGCCTCGCAGTATCCGCAAGTCGTGCAAAGGCTAGGGTTAAATTTCAGTGCGTTTTCCTTGCTATCTGCTATTAGCGCACCGACATTACAAGCACCCACACAGGCAAGGCAAAGCGTGCAAGTATCGACATTTAATCTTAAATCCCCATAGCGAAGCCATTCTCCACTCTCCACCACGCCTAAATCCTCATCAGCGATTAAATGCCTTAAACGCACGGCAAAATTTTCCCTATTTGTTTGGGTATGATTATGAAAAGAAAAGTTTAAACCCTCGATAAATTCAAGCTTTGTCAAAGCATTTTCAAGCTCTTTTTCATCACTTGCGACAAAAATGGCTTTTTTACCAAATTTGCGTTCAAAAACCGCATTTAAAAGCCTTATCGCCTCAGCACTTCCACGCGAAACAAAATCCGTATAAAAAACAAGATTAGCCCCACTTGATTGAAGTAAGCTTAAAAAATGCAAATTGGAAAGCCATTTTTCTCCCTCTATCATAAAGGGCAAAACACCCTCTCCAAGCCTTAAATTTAAATGCTCTAAAGGCATTTTTTTAGGAATAATGCAAATTTTACTCCCCTCTACAAAATCAAGCATTTTAAAAAAACTATCCCTATTCATCGGCGCGTAATCAAGCGACCCGCTAGGACACACACTCACGCAACCTCCACAGCCAAGGCAGTCAATTTGAGAAAATTGTAAAATCCTCTCTTCATCGTCCTTTAAAATGGCTGTTGTAGGGCAAATTTCCGCACACTTAGCACAATGCTCACTGCGTCTTTTGTGATATTGACAAACGCTAGAATTATAAGTGATGAAAGTTTTAAAGCTATAATGAGGCGTTTTATCTTGTAAAAAGGTCAAAAGTTCCTTTTCATCTTTAAAATTTGCTAAATCATAGCAGCCACTTTGCCTTTTAAAATCCTGCCTCTCTTTTTCATACAGCAAAATGTCAAAGTCAAGCTCCACTTCCTCGCCCCCATTTTTAAGCACCGCACACAGCTCCCCCACACTCCCAAACACGCTTAAAACCTCACTTTCATCAAGGCTTATGACCTTAAATCCCGCTTCTTTTAAAACGCTCTCCCTCGCTTTATCTTCATCTGCGATGATTAAAATACGATTTGTTATTTCTTTAGTATTTTCAAAGTCAAGTCCGTTTTCATAGGCACTTAGCCTCATCTCATAAAGCTTTAAAACAAGCTTACTTTTTTCTAAAATGCTATCTTGCGAATTTCTCAAGTAAAAATTAATTTCAGGGGCGTAAATTTCAGCCTTTTGAGACTTATCATTTGTGATTAAAACCTCCTCATTTAAAGGCTTTTCTAAAAGGGTGATTTTATCATCAAAAGGCTGGGTAAGTTCGTTTTTAATATAAGTAAAATTAAGCATATTCTTTCCTTTTTAAAATTATATGTTAAAATAGGCTAATATTTTCTTAAGGCTTAAGATGAACGATTTTCAAAAATTCCCACAAATTCAAACCCTGCTTGATGATGAGCGTTTAAGGACTTTTCCCCACACCATTAAGGCATATTTTACCAAAAAAGTCGTGAGTGAGTGTAAGAAAAATAAGGAATTTTTAGATAAAAATGCCCTTATTTTGAGAATTTTAGATAGGCTTAAGGAGTATGAAAATAAAGACTTTAACCCTCTCATTAACGCCACAGGCGTGGTAATCCACACAAATTTAGGTAGGAGTATTTTTAATGAAAAGCTTTTTAAAAGCTGTCAAAAAAACCTTTGTTCTTATACAAATTTGGAATTTAATCTTAAAAGCGGAAAAAGAGGCTCACGCTATGACGCCGTGCTTGAAAAGCTTCAAATTCTTTTTGAGTGCGAAGATGCCTTAATCGTCAATAATAACGCCGCCGCTGTTTTCTTAGTGCTAAATTCCTTAGCTTTTGGTAAAGAAGTGTTAAGCTCTAGGGGGGAACTTGTCGAAATCGGGGGCAATTTTAGAATCCCTGAAGTTATCAAAGCAGCAGGTGTAAGCTTAAAAGAGCTAGGCACGAGTAATAAAACTCATCTTAAAGACTACGAAAATGCCATCACAAAAGAAACAAAGCTCATTTTAAAAACGCATAAATCAAATTTCACGCTTAAGGGCTTTTGTGAGGAGGTTAGCATTAAGGATTTAGGAATTTTAGCAAAGAAAAAAAGACTCATTAGCTATTACGACTTAGGCTCTGGGTGGTGTGAAAAGCTTCCTAAAAGCTTAATTTGTGATGAACCCGAAATTAAAAAGCTTGTAAAACAATGCGACCTTTTAAGCTTTAGCGCAGATAAGCTTTTTGGCTCGGCACAAGCTGGCATTATACTTGGTAAAAAAAGGCTCATCGCAAAACTAAGGCAAAATCAACTTTTAAGAATGCTTCGCATTGATAAACTTAGCCTTATTTTTTTAAATGAAAGCTTAAAGGCGTATTTACAAAAAGATTATGATAAAATCCCTACTTTAAGGCTTTTAAATGATGATTTAACGCATATTAAGGCGAAAGCTTTAAGGGTGCAAAAAGAGCTTAAATTTAAAAGCGAACTAAAACAAAGCAAAAGCCTAGTAGGTGGTGGCTCACTGCCTGATAAAACGCTTGAAAGTTTTGTTCTAAGCTTTAACGGAAACGCCCTTAAAATGCAAGAAAATTTAAGAAAACAAGGCATTATCGCAAGGATAGAGGATAAAAATCTAGTGCTTGATTTTAGAAGCATACAAGAAAACGAGCTAGAAAGGCTAATAAAGCTCATCAATAAAATGGAGAATTTATGCTAATCATCGGCACAGCAGGACACATCGACCACGGCAAAACCTCACTTATCAAAGCACTTAACGGCTTTGAGGGCGATACACTCAAAGAAGAGCAAGAAAGGCAAATCACGCTAAGTCTTAGCTTCTCAAGCTTAGAAACGGAGGGTAAAAAACTCTCTTTCATCGACACGCCCGGGCATAAAGACTTACTTAAAACGATGATAAGCGGGGCATTTGCCTTTAATGTTTGCTTGTTTGTTGTGGATATAAATGAGGGCTTAAAGGCACAAAGCTTGGAACATCTTAGCGTTTTGGAGCTTTTAGGGGTTAAAGACCTCATTTTGGTGTTAAATAAGTGCGATTTATGCGAGGATATAGACGCTAAAACAAAAGAAATCACCGCCCAACTTTCTCTTAAGCCACTCAAAATTTTTCACACTTCTGTGCGTTCAAATTTAGGCATAGAAAGCCTTAAAAACTATCTTTTTTCCCTCCAAGAAAAAGAAAGTAAAGAAGCCATTTTTCGCTTTTATATCGATAGGGTTTTTTCTTTAAAAGGTGTAGGCACCATAGTTACAGGCTCTTTAAATGAAGGTGAAATTGCTTTAAAAGAAAAAATCATCTGCCTTGACACACAAAAAGAACTCATTGTCAAAAATATCCAAAACCACGACTCAAATTTAAACGCAATCAAAGCACCCGCCAGAGTTGCACTCAGTTTAAACTGCGATTATAAAAACTTACAAAAAGGCTTTTTGCTTAGTAAAAAAGGTTTTTTCAAGCCCTTTTTACAAATCGAAGCTTATGTGAAAGCTCCAAATTTAGCTAATCAAAATTATGTCTTTTGTGTCGGCACAAAACAGCTTGAAGTAAAAATTCATATCTTAAAAGAGTTAAAAGTAGGAGAGTTTTATGCGGAAATTCGCTTTAAAAAGCCTATGTATTTATGCTTTGATGAGAGATTTATTTTGCTTGAAAATGGGCGTGTAAAAGGCGGTGGAGTCGTGCTAAATCCCGTAAATGAACCACTTAGCAAAGTGCAAAAATTAAAGCTTTTAGACCTGCTTTTAAATAAGGATTTTTTAAGAGCCTTCGATCTGCTTAAAAACGCCCATAAAAAAGGTTTTGGACTGCTTTCTAGCTATCAAAGGTTTAAATTAAGCCACACTCAAGCTTTAAATGTCGCTAACAATCTTCAAAACGCATTTATTGATGAGAAAAATTATAATATCTATGATACAAGCTCTATCAATTTGCTTCAAAACTTAATCCACAAAATTCTAGCAAAAAACCCCTACGCTATGCTTTCAGCACACTCTTTAGCTCTAAGAAATGCGTGGGCGAGTGAGGGAATTTGTGCTTTTGCTTTAGAAAATATGTCTATTTTGGAATTTAAAAATGGGATATTTTTCAAAAAAGGCGTGGAATTTGAAAAGCTACAAGAAAAAAATTCAAACGCCTTATATGAGAAAATCAAAGCCCAAGCCCTGCAAGTAGAAGCACCCTATAATCTTTATGAGAGCTTAGAGCTTGATAGAAAAAGCGGCGATCTTATGCTTAAAAAACTCACAAAAGAAGGCTTAGTCGTGCGTTTAGCACATAATCTTTTTATCGATAAAGCCACGCTTTTAAACTTTAAAGAAGAGCTTTTAAATTTACTTAAAAATACAAGCTTAGATGTGCAAACGATGAAAAATAAATTTAATTTTTCAAGAAAATACGCCATAGCCTATTTAGAATATCTTGACCTTGATGAAAAAGTGGTTAAAAAAGACGAAAAACGCTTTTTAAAATCAACTATTTAAATTTCAAATTTATAATGTCAAAAACGAAAGGATACAAATGAAAAAAATTATATTATTAGCAAGTGCTTGTTTAAGCCTTTTTGCCGCGAGTGATAAAGAAATTTTAGACTTTTACTCTAGCAGTGTTAAAGCACAATTTCCAGACGCAAAACTTAGCATAGTCAAAAGAGAGAAAGTTGCCGATACGGGCTTTGAAAGCGTAGTGTTAAGCATAGAGGTGCAAGGCGCAAAGCAAGAGGAGGTGCTTTTCACAAAGGATAATTTAATCGTCCCTGACATTATTGATTTAAAGGCAAAAATTTCTTACCGCCAAGAATTTGAAATTAAAAAATTCGAAGAAGCGCGTGAGAATTTTGCCAAAAATGCCAAAAAAGAAGTGCAAAAAGAAAAAATGATTATCTCTTTAGGGGATAAAACTAAGCCTAGCATTTATGTTTTCTCAGACCCAGAATGCCCTTATTGTATCGAGCAGCTTAAAAGTATAGAAGAAGAGCTTAAAACCAAGCAAATCAACCTTATCCTAACCCCAGTCGCACACGGAAAAAGTGCTTTTGAAAAATCCGCTTTGATTTATAAAGAAAGCAAAAATGCCAAAACAGACGCCGAAAAACTTGCCATTTTAAGAAAGTATTTTGACCCAGAGCTTAAAAGCTACCCTAAAATAAGCGAAGCCGAAACTAAAGCCATTTTTGAACTTTATAGAAAATATCGCTCCTTAGGACTTGTCGCTACACCGACCATCATAGAATGAAAAATTTTCTTATCCTTTTCATCGCCCTCTTTTTAAGTGCTTGCACGAATAAAACTTTCGTGCAAAGTGCCATTGAAACTAACAACGAGGGCGTTTTCATCAAGGCTAAGAAAAATGAAAGCTTTAAAATCATCTTTCATAACGCCTCCTCCACACAAAGCGAACTTGCTTTTAAACTCTCACAAAGCCTTCAAAATTTAGGTTTGAAAGAGGTAAAAGAAAATCCAACCTATGAAATTTTACTCAACTACATCGACTTTAAAAAACACTCCTACGCCCAAAGAGTCAGCACTTCAGCCGATTTTTTCTTTAATCTTGACCCCCTTGAAAGCAAAGGAGAATGGCTAGTGGAGAATTTTTACACCCTGCAAGTTAATATCCAAATTCAAAGCCAAAATGCCACGCAACAAACAAGCCTTTTAGCAAGGACGGCGTATCTAAGCGATAAAATTCGCTCCCAGCTTTCCTTAGAAGACAAGATTATTGGGCAAATCGTAAGCTTTTTTTATTTTGACTAGGCACACCCGCCACCCAAAATTCGCTTTTTATTAAATTTTTGAAAAAAGCTATAAACTTTTTTTTAAACTAAACGATATAGTGGATAACAAGCTCAAGGATTAGAGCTTGAATTCATTTAAAAGGATTTAAAATGGGATTTCGTATTAACACAAATGTTGCGGCACTTAACGCTAAAGCTAACTCCGACCTTAATAGCAAGAGCCTAGATGCTTCTTTGGCGAGACTAAGTTCTGGTCTTAGAATTAACTCAGCAGCAGATGATGCTTCAGGGATGGCGATAGCGGATTCTTTGCGTTCTCAAGCAGCCACTTTAGGGCAAGCTATTAATAATGGTAACGATGCGCTTGGCATTTTGCAAACAGCTGATAAGGCTATGGACGAGCAGCTTAAAATCTTAGATACTATCAAAACTAAGGCAACTCAAGCAGCTCAAGATGGTCAAAGTCTTAAAACAAGAACTATGCTTCAAGCAGACATCAATAGGCTTATGGAAGAGCTTGACAACATCGCTAATACAACTTCCTTTAACGGAAAGCAGCTTTTAAGTGGTGGTTTCATCAATCAAGAGTTTCAAATAGGCTCTAGCTCAAACCAAACCATCAAAGCAACTATCGGTGCGACTCAAAGCTCTAAAATCGGTCTTACGAGATTTGAAACGGGTGCGCAAGTCATCACAAGCAGCACGGCTCAAATGACCATTAAAAATTATAATGGTATTGACGATTTCAAATTTCAAGCGGTTAAAATCTCTACTTCCGTTGGAACTGGACTTGGTGCTTTAGCTGAAGAGATTAACAGAGTAGCTGATAGAACAGGTGTTCGTGCTAGTTTCAATGTCCAAACAGTAGGTGCAAGAACTGTTATGAAAGGCACAACAAATGAAAAATTCGCTATTAATGGCGTAACTATCGGCAAAGTGGCATACGAAAATGGGGACAAAAACGGCTCTTTAATCGCCGCTATCAATGCCGTTAAAGATACCACAGGCGTTCAAGCAGCTTTAGATGAAGAAGGTAAGCTAGTGCTTACTTCAGCTGATGGTCGTGGGATTAAAATCAGTGGCTATATAGGACCTGGTGCTGGCATAGCTATGAATATGATGGAAAACTATGGTCGTTTATCCTTAGTGAAAAATGATGGTAGAGATATAGCCATAGAGGGAACTGGCTTTGGCTTTGACAATGATAAACTGGTTTCTCAATCTTCTGTATCTTTAAGAGAGACTAAGGGTCAAATTTCTAAAGAATTAGCCGAAGCTATGGGCTTTAACTCTGTAGATAGGTTAGGAAGTGTCCAAGTAGGCGTTAGCGCTCTTTCAGTGCTTGCAGGAACAGGTATGAGTACTATTACTACACTTGTACATAGCAATGGTAGTGGTTTTTCTAAGTGGGTAACTACTAAAATCTCCAATGTGGGTCAAATGATAGATATAGGACCTGGACTTGGAACACTCTCTACTATGGGAGCAAGACTTTCAGCTTTGGGTATGTCAGGTTTAGCTTCTTTACAATTCTCTGCTGTTTATACAGTAGCTTTCAATGCTCTTTCGACAGTGAAAGGAGATTTACAAATAGGCTCTGCTCAAGCGGGTGGTCTTAGTGCTATTTTATCTCAAATCGGTGTTGTAAGAGAGACAAATAGAACTGATAATATCGGTCAAGTGCAAACTGCAGGTGTAACAACCCTCAAAGGTGCTATGGCGGTAATGGATGTAGCTGAAACTGCTATCATCAATCTAGACCAAATCCGTGCGGACATCGGTTCTGTGCAAAATCAAATCTCAGCGACCATTAATAACATTACCGTAACTCAGGTCAATGTTAAAGCTGCTGAATCAAATATCCGCGATGTGGATTTTGCAAGTGAAAGTGCAAACTACTCTAAAGCAAATATCCTAGCTCAAAGTGGAGCTTACGCGATGGCTCAAGCAAATGCTAGCCAGCAAAATGTTTTAAGACTACTTCAGTAGCTTAAAGCTTTCAATAATCCCAAGCGAGGCTTTCACGCTCTTAGCGTGGGCTTCGCTTTTTTTATTCTCCAAAAAATGCTATAATCTACAAAATTTACATACCAAAGGAGTTAAAATGCCTCTACTAGATAGTTTCAAGGTCGACCATACTAAAATGCCTGCCCCTGCCGTGCGTCTTGCTAAGATGATGAAAACGCCAAAGGGTGATGATATTTGTGTTTTTGATTTGCGTTTTTGCATACCTAATAAGGACTTAATGAGTGAAAAAGGCACGCACACTTTAGAGCATTTATTTGCCGGCTTTATGAGGGACCATTTAAATTCAAATTCGGTAGAAATTATCGACATTTCACCTATGGGCTGTCGCACGGGCTTTTATATGAGCTTAATAGGAACGCCCGATGAAATCACTGTGGCAAAAGCGTGGGAAGAAAGTATGAAAGATGTTTTAAATGTGCAAGATGAAAGCAAAATCCCAGAGCTTAATATCTATCAATGCGGAACTTGCAAAATGCACTCTTTAGATGAAGCCAAGCAAATCGCTCAAAAAGTTTTAAATTCGAGCATAGGCGTGATGAGTAACGAAGAATTAAAACTTGAAAATGTTTAAAATTTAGCCCTTGTTTAAGGGTTAAGTTTATTTTAATGTATTTTTAATACAATACAAAAAATTTTTATTCTAATGGAGAAACAATGAAACTGATGTGCGAGATGCGTAGTATCTAGTGCGTCCTTTGGCTTGACATTATGTTCCAAAGGCACGAAAGTGGATAAGGGGATATAATGTAAGAAAGCTAAAATTGTTTTTCAAATACAAACTTTAATCTTACTAAATTTAATCCACTTAGTCTTCTTATCCTTAAGTATAGGTAGCAAAATATAAAATTTTGCCAAAGAGCAAAAGCTCAAAAAAGCTTAAATTTCAAAGTTTAAGCCACACAAAAGGAGAATTAACAATGAAAAACGCAATCATTTCTTACCCAAGAATAGGTGCAAATAGGGAATTAAAATTTGCTATTGAGAAGTATTTTAAAAAGCAAAGCACGCAAGAGGAGCTTTTAGCCTGTGCTAAGGACTTAAGGGCTAGGCACTGGAGAGAGATTAAGGAAGCTGGGATTGACTTTATCCCTAGTAATGACTTTTCTTTTTATGATACCGTGCTAGATACTGCGGTGCTTTTTAATATTGTCGCTAGTCGTTATAGAGCTTTAAATTTAGAGCCACTAGAGCAGTATTTTGCCCAAAGTAGAGGCTATCAAGGCGAAAAGGGCGATACTACGGCTTTGGCGATGAAAAAGTGGTTTAATACAAATTACCATTACCTAGTGCCTGAATGCGATGAAGCAGAGCTTATAGCACTAAGCGGGGATAAAATTTTTAAAGAATATCTCGAAGCAAAAGAGCAAGGTATAGAAACTAAGCCTGTTTTAGTGGGAATTTTTACACTCTTTAAGCTCATAGCCTTTAAAGATGAAAGCACACAAAAACTAGCTCAAAAAAAGCTTTTAAACGCTTACCTAGAGCTTTTTGAAAAATTAAACGATTTAGGGGTGCAGTGGCTAGAGCTTGATGAGCCTTATTTGGTTTATGATTTAAGCGAGAAAGATTTAGCCTTATTTGATGAATTTTATAAAGAGCTTTTAAGTCATAAAAAAGGGCTTAAAATTTTACTGCAAAGCTATTTTGGAGATGTAAGAGACATTTATGCTAAGCTTTTAGAATATAATTTTGACGGCTTGGGGCTTGATTTTATAGAGGGAAAAGAGAGCTTAAATTTGATTAAGCAATACGGCTTTTCTAAGGATAAAATCCTTTTTGCAGGTATTGTTAATGGTAAAAATATTTACGCTAATGATTATGCTAAAAGTTTAAAGCTCATTAAAGAGCTTCAAAAATACGCGCAAAACATTGTTTTAAATACCTCTTGTTCGCTTTTGCATGTGCCTTATAGCACAGAATTTGAAACTAAGCTTGAAAAAAATTATCTCAAACTTTTTGCCTTTGCAAAACAAAAGCTTAAAGAGCTTAAAGACTTAAAAGAAATTTTAAATAGCAGTGAAGAAAATCCGCTTTTCAAAGCCAATCAAGAACTTTTTACAAATATCCCTAACCGCTTTGATGAAAAGGTTAAAGCAAGGCTTAATAGCCTAAAAAAAGAAGATTTTGTGCGTAAGCCTGAATTTAAAAAACGCATTAAAATCCAAGAAGGCGTTTTAAATCTCCCACTTTTACCGACGACGACCATAGGTTCTTTCCCGCAAAGTGCCGATGTGCGCTCCAACCGCCTCGCCTTTAAACAGCAAAAAATTTCAGCACAAAACTACACAGAATTTAATCAACAAAAAATCAAAGAATGCATACAAATCCAAGAAGAAATAGGGCTTGATGTGCTAGTGCACGGTGAATTTGAAAGAAACGATATGGTGGAGTATTTTGGTGAGAATTTGCAGGGCTTTTTATTTACACAAAATGGCTGGGTGCAAAGCTATGGAACAAGATGCGTTAAGCCGCCTGTGATTTGGGGCGATGTATCACGCACTAAGCCTATCACGCTTTCTTGGTCCAAATTTGCCCAAAGCCTTAGCAAAAAAATCGTAAAAGGTATGCTCACAGGTCCTGTAACCATACTCAACTGGTCTTTTCCAAGAGAAGACATTAGCCTAAAAGAAAGCACGGAGCAAATTGCTTTAGCTATAAGAGATGAAGTTTTAGACCTTGAAAAAGAGGGCATTAAAATCATACAAATTGACGAAGCGGCGTTAAGAGAAAAGCTTCCTTTAAGAAAAAGCGACTGGCATAGTGAGTATTTAAACTGGGCTATCCCTGCCTTTAACCTCGTTCATAGTGGCGTTAAAGCCTCGACTCAAATTCACACGCATATGTGTTATAGTGAATTTAACGACATTTTAAAGGATATTGACGCTTTGGATGCGGATGTGATTTCTTTTGAAGCGAGCCGTTCGAATTTAGAGCTTTTAGACACGCTTAAGGCGGTTAATTTTAAAACGCAAGTGGGTCCTGGCGTTTATGATATACACAGCCCTAGAGTGCCAAGCGAAGAAGAGATAAAAACGACCATAGAGAAAATTTTAGCAAAGCTTCCTAAAGAACAAATTTGGATTAATCCCGATTGCGGACTTAAGACTAGGGGCTATGAAGAAGTGGTTTTAGCGCTTAAAAATTTAGTCGCAGCGACTCGAAAAGTTAGGAATAGTTTATAAGGAGTTTTTATGTGTAGCTTTTCCTTTGAAGTTTTTCCGCCAAGAAGAGATGAAACTATCAAAAATTTAGACGCTATTTTAGAGGATTTAGGGCGATTAAGCCCTAATTTCATCAGCGTAACCTTTGGTGCAGGTGGCTCTATAAATTCGAAAAATACCATAGAAGTGGCAAGTCTTATCCAAGAAAAATACCAAATTCCTAGCATAGTGCATTTACCTTGCATACACTCAAGTAAAGAAAAAATTACAGCTATACTCAAAGAGTGCAAGCAAAGAGGGCTTAATAAAATTCTAGCCCTTAGAGGAGATGTGTGCGAGGGGCTAGAAAAGAGTAAGGATTTTTCTTATGCAAATGATTTAATTTCTTTTATCAAAAAGCAAGAAAATTTCGAAATTTACGCCGCTTGCTACCCTGAAAAACACAGCGAGGCTAAAAACATCATCGAGGATATTCATCATCTTAAAAATAAGGTAAATGTTGGCACAGATAAACTCATCACGCAACTTTTTTATGATAACGAGGACTTTTACGCTTTTAAGCAAAATTGTGCTTTAAGTGGTATAAAAGTGCCGATTTATGCGGGGATTATGCCTATTACAAACAAAAGGCAAATTTTAAAAATTTCACAACTTTGTGGGGCTAAAATCCCCACTAAATTTACTAAAATTTTAGAAAAATATGAAAACAATACCTTAGCCCTAGAAGACGCTGGCATCGCCTATGCGATAGACCAAATCGTTGATTTAATCACTAGCGGGGTGGATGGAATTCATCTTTATACTATGAATAAAACCAAAGCGGCTATAAGAATTTATGAAGCGGTAAAACATTTACCAAAAGAAGAAAACGAGGCTAAAAATGTGCTTTAAATTTGTGGCAGAAAGGAAGGGATTCGAACCCTCGAAAGCTTGCACTTTACACGCGTTCCAGGCGTGCTCCTTCAACCGCTCGGACACCTTTCTATGATAAGAAGGAAAATTATAGCTAAAAATTTTATAAAATCAGCCAAATTTTAGTAAAAAAAGATATAATTACACTTTCACAAGTCAGGGTAGCTCAGCTGGTTAGAGCGCTGGTCTCATAAGCCGGAGGTCGGGAGTTCAAGTCTCCCCCTTGACACCAATATAATCCCACGCTACTTTAATAATCGTCGCTCCCACAACAACTAAAAATAACACTTTAATAAATTTCCCATTTGTTTTTAGCACAAGCTTTGAGCCTAAAAACGCCCCAAAAACCTGTCCCACACCCATCAAAAGTCCCACAAGCCACAGCACATCATAAAGCCAAAGGAAGATAAAAAGGGCGATAATATTACTTGAGAAATTGAGAATTTTCGTGTTAATGCTAGCTTTTTTCATATTAAAACCCAAAAATAACACACAAGCAAAAATCCAAAAAGACCCCGTCCCAGGACCCAAAAAACCATCGTAAAAACCTAAAGTTAGCCCGAAAATGAGATGAAAAATTTTAATATTGTGAATTTTAGGCTCACTTTCTCTTTTACCAAGGCTAGGCTTAAAGGCTGTGTAAAGAAAGGTAAGGCTTAAAAAGATTAAAATAATAAGCTTTAAATGCTCATCTTTAATAAGCAAAACGCTCCAAGTCCCAAAAGCCGCCCCAAGTGCTGTAAAAAACACACCCCAAGCAAGGTGTGGGAGAGTGGTAGAGCGAAAATAAGTCGCTGCTGCTGTAAAAGAGCCAAAAACGCTTTGAAGCTTATTAGTCGCTAAAGCAAGGTGTGGCGGGATACCACTTGCCATAAGAGCCGGGATAGTAATAAGCCCACCCCCACCCACAATAGAGTCGATAAAACCAGCAAAAATAGCAACACAAAATAAAATCGCATAAGCGCTTAATTCAAGTTCCACTAGCTCCCCCCTGCCCTAGTCTATAAAGAGCGAAGTCGTATTTAATAGGATCTTTAGGGTCAAATTCTTTTAATTTTTGCGTAAGTTTTAAAACGGCTTTAAAATCGTAGCTTTTACGCTCTAAAAGTCCTAAATTTAACGCCATTTTCTGCGTGTGCGTGTCAAGAGGGATTAATAAATCTTTTGTTGAAATTTGCTTCCAAAGTCCTAAATCAAGCTCGTCTTTACGCACCATCCAACGCAAAAACATATTATAACGCTTAAGCGGAGAAGTCGGCTCTTTTTTCCACACTTTGCCAAAAAAGTGCATATAACCCTTGCTCGTGTAAGCATTGATTTTATAAATTTCTTTAATGCAATTTAAAATTCCATCCGTGATATTTCCACTTTTTTTATAAGGCTTTGTAAAAATTTCCTCTAAATCATAGGCTTTTTTAAGTCTAGCAAAAGTGATGAAAATTTGCCTAATATCCTCACTTGTTTGAAAGCGGTATTTAAGGTCTTTAACGCCCTCTATAATCTTTTTTTCCTCTTTATCGATGAGAGTAAAATCAAGGCTTTCTAAAAATTGCATAATATTTTTAGCACTTCCATAAGAAAATAAAGCACACATCAAAGCGATATAAGAATCGCTAAATCGTTTAGCCACCTGCAAGGGGTCGGCAAATTCTTTTAAGCCTCTTTCAGTGTTTTTCTCGCTTACGAGGGCATCAAGTTTAGCTTTTAGCAAAGCCTCCGCCCCTCAATTTTTTCAATTTTTCGCAGTTTTTCATAGTAATCCTTTCAAAAAAATTGAAAGGATTATAATATAAATTTTTAAATTAAGATTTAAGTCCTAGTAGCGTATCAAGCATTTGATCGACTGTGGAGACGATTTTCGCCGCCGCACCATAGCTTGACTGCCACTGGATAAGTGCGGCTAACTCCTCATTAGTATTTACCCCACTTTTACTTTGATACTCGGCATAAACAGAATTATAAAGGGTTGTGTTACTTTTATGAATCACATTATTATTTTCCCCATCGCTTGCGATTTTACCTGTAAATTTGCGGTAATACTCCTCCATAGTTAGCTCATCTACCGTGCCGTCTTTATTGTAAAAGCTAACTTTGTTATATTGAAGCTGTATGATTTGATTTGCCATATCATTCCCACTATCTACGCCGTTTTTACTCGCTCTTACCGTGCTTGGGTCGCTTAAAAGGCTTTCCTTAACCCTAATATCACTCGCATCTTTTCCGCTAAAAAAGCCCCCCACACTAAAAGCACCAGCGAAATTTGTGCCTTTATCCTCTAAAGAGACTTTAAAGCCATTTTTGGCATTGATTTGAAAAAGTCCGCTATTACTTTTAGAATCGAAGCTAAAACTCGCATTGATGAAATCATCGACATCGTCTTGGTTATTTTTATTTCCATTATCATCTGTGTTAGCCTTGATTTGACGCATTAAATCATTCATTGTAGTCGTTACATCGATGGTAATGCTCTTTCTAACCTTTTCATTACCTTTTTCATCGTAAATGACAATATCAAAAGTCCCCGCCTGTATGGTTCTATCGTAATTCATTAAAGGCACATCGCCCGTTAAACCCTCTAAATAATCCGAAGTTGCCGAATTTTTAGCTGAACCTGCGTAAAGATTATTTGTTTCGGTTATTAAAGTCTTTGAAAAGGTATTTAAAGAGTCGATATAACCTTGCAAAATTCCATTATCATAAGCTCCCTCAAGCTTATCATAATCACGCCCCCTTAAATCAAGCTGCGCTCCAAGTTGACCGCCCTTAAGTTTAGCTGTAAGGTCGTGAATTTTCTCATCTGGAGTTTGATAATAAATACTATAAGATTTATTTTTATCATCATAGTCAAGCTTTAAGGGGTGAAAATTCACCCCATCAACTATACTAAAGCCCTCAATGCTAAGATTATAATGATGTCCGGGGTCGGTTATAGTCTGCTCAAAGCGATTATCTTGCACAATTTCATTTTTACTTGCTACCGCACTTACAAGTTTAGAAAGTGTAAGCTCAAGCTCATCACGCCTATCTCTCAATTCGTTCGCGTGGTCAGTCGGTAAAGCCTCCTCACCATAAATTTGCTTATTAATGTGAGCAATTTCCTCTCCGATGCGATTAATCTCCTCAACGGTGGATTTAATGTCATCATTAACCTTTTGCTGGACTTTCTTAAGTGTGCTATGTGCTTCATTAACGCTTTCTGCTAAAGTCTTAGTCGCATTGACAAGGGCTATTTTGGTGGCGTTTTCGTTAGGATTAGATGCAAAATCGTTCCAAGCCTTATTATAATTTTCTAAATTATTTAAAATCCCTGTATTTTTAAGGTCTGGAAAGCGTTGCGAAATTTCTTCTAAAACCTGTCCTAAATAACCTGTGTATTCTTGCTGAGTGCTAGCATTTTTAAGCTTAAAATAAGCGTGTTCATCGTGAAGTCTCACTATGCTTTCTATCGCCGTTCCTGTGCCAACTTGCACTCCGCCTGTGGTAATATAGCCATTTGTCGTTTGCACAACTCTTTGACGAGTATAAAAAGTAGAATTGGCATTGGAGATATTATTACCCGTAGTGGCGATTTGCACTTCACTCGCTTTTAAGCCTGTAACTCCTGTATGTAAGGTCGCAAAGATACCCATTTTACCACTCCTTTACACTTTCATTTTAAAAATTTCTGGGATATGCTCTTTATCTCCATAAGCATTATTTGTTCCACCATTGATGTCAAACATTGTATTTACCAAGCCGTCTAAAAAATCTTTTACTATGAAGACATATTTGGCGTATTCTTTATTTTTAGTATGTAAGGTTTGAAGATTTTGTTTAAGTAGATCAAGCTTTTGCTTGTCCTCATCGTCAAGCATTTCGCTAAGTCCCTTTGTAGAGCTGTTATTTAAAGCCACTAAAGCTGCATCAAGTTCTTTTTTAGCTGCTACAAATTTGGTAATGAGTTCATTTTTAGCCTCGACACTAGGAGCGACCTTGTCGTGCTTGGCAACTTGTATGTCTTTAATATCCTCTTCGGTTAATTCTATCATCTGTGCTAAGATAGCATTAACCTCATCTAAGCATTTTTTTAGCATTTTTTCTCCTTTCCTAGTCAAAAAGGAGAAAAAATTTAGATTAAAGAGTCTGCTACCGCCGCTGCTGTGGCTTTTAAATCAACTTGATATGTGCCATTTTTAATTTGCTCAGCTATTTTAGAAACTCTATCGTTTTCTACCTTTTGACTTTGCTCTGTTTTTGCTTCTCTTTCGACCTTGCTAGTATTGTTTAAAGAAGCACTAGCGACATAACTTTGTTGTATAGGATTTATCATTTCTGCCTCCTTGATTTATAATCCTCTACAAGCTATATCGACTAAAATTATAAAAACTTAACCCCTCTCTTTTAAAAAATCAAATAATAATTTTGAAAAGCCCATTCCTCCACTTAAAGCCTTACTCATCGTATCGTTATACATAGAAGAATAAATTTCGCTACTTGCATCTTTACCAAAAAGTGAATTTTGATTTTTCAAAGAAATGTCTAAAACAGATTTAATTAAAAAAGCTTCAAAAGCATCTGTTTGCTCTTTTAAAGCCTTCTCTTCATCTGTTTTAGCGATAGCTTCATTGTCTTGCTCTTTAAAATAAGCTGCAAAATTTTCGTCCGCTTTTTGCGAATTTGAGCCTTTAGCCACCTTTTCTAAAAGCACATTTGAACTCATACTATAAGTGCTTAAAAAATGATCCACTTTCATTATATCACCTCTAAGTCCGCATTGATAGCACCTGCGCGCTTTAAATTTTCCATTATGGCGATAATGTCATTTGGCGTAGCACCTAATTTATTAAGCATTCTTGCGATATTTGCCACCGTTGTTTTTGGATTTGAAATTCTAAGGGTATTTGAAGCTGGATCAATAGCCCCTCCGTCCTTCATATCGATTTCATTTTGTGCTACGGCGTTTTGGTTATTTGGGTCGATTTTAATCGTAATATCCTTATGCGTGATTAGCACAGGCTCAACCTCCACATCAACGCCCGCTATCACAGTGCCTGTTCTTTCATCGATGATAACTTTACTTTGTGGAGTATAGGCTATATCTTGCTCTAAAACACGAGCCATAAATTCCACTGCACTAAATTCTTCAGGCTTATTAAGCTTAATCGTGCGGGAATCAATAGCCCTTGCCACGCTTTCATCAAAAACGCTATTTAAAACTCTTTCTATATCGTGAGCTGTTTTAAAATCCGCCGTTTTAAGACTTAAGGTTAAGTCGGTATTTTCATTAAAATTTTGCGGAATTTCTCTTTCAACATTTGCTCCGCCCATCACACTTGCAGCTGTGGAGTGTGAGCCTGCCCCACCCGGTCTAGCTGTAAGTCCTCCAGTAGAAAGCGAGCCTTGTGCTATGGCATAAATTTCTCCGTCAATCCCTCTTAAAGCTGTGAGTAAAAGTGTGCCACCTTGTAAAGATTTCGCATCACCTAAAGATGAAACAGTGATGTCAAGCTTATCGCCACTTTTTGCAAAGGCTGGAAGTTTTGCTGTAACCATAACTGCAGCGGTATTTTTGGATTTGATGTCGGCTGGATCGACTTTAATATTCATACCTTGCAAGAGATTTGAAACGGATTGTAAGGTAAATTTAGAGCTTGTGCCATCGCCACTGCCATTAAGTCCTACAACAAGACCATATCCTATGAGCTGATTATCCCTAACGCCCACGGTGTTAGCTACTTCCTTAATAGGCACTGCAAAAAGCATTGCGCTAAAGGCACAAAGACTTAATAAGAATTTCATAGATTACTCCTTTAATCTTCAACTTAATCACAAATAAGCAAAAAGAGTTCCACTTTTAAAATAGCTTAAAAAAACTGAAATTTAAAGTTTTATTAAGTATTTTTATATATAATTACATTTCTTTTATTTTGTATTGGCCCATTCGTCTAGCGGTTAGGACATCGCCCTTTCACGGCGGTAACACGAGTTCGAGTCTCGTATGGGTCACCACATACATCATTATTTAAGCTAATTTTGACTTCCTAAAAGATAGAGTTTCATTATATTAATCAGTCTCATTTTTTATCCAACATTTTCTAATATGTATTGAAATGGCATTCTAAATTTCTTTTTAAGTTAGGAAAAATGTGTTGTTTTATAAATGTTAAAGTATAAAAGTGAAGGTTGACAGCGTGGTGCGGATGAAAGGACTTGAACCTTCACGCATTGCTGCACCAGATCCTAAGTCTGGCGTGTCTGCCAATTTCACCACATCCGCAAAAATGGTACGCTCAAGAGGATTCGAACCTCTGACCTACGGCTTAGAAGGCCGTTGCTCTATCCAGCTGAGCTATGAACGCATATCTAAGGTGGTGCGCCCGATAGGAATCGAACCCATAACCTACAGATCCGAAGTCTGTCGCTCTATCCAATTGAGCTACGGACGCTGATGGGGTGAGTGATGGGAATCGAACCCACGACCCTCAGGACCACAATCTGATGCTCTAACCGACTGAGCTACACTCACCATTTTTATAAATTATAAAAGATGGTCGGGGTGAAAAGATTCGAACTTTCGGCCCCCTGGTCCCAAACCAGGTGCGCTAACCAGACTGCGCTACACCCCGTAAAATTAAAGTCGTTATTATGCCAAAAAAAGAATTTTATGTCAAGCATTGAAATTTATTAATGATACGATATTTTTAAAATATAATATTTTGATAATTAAACTCAAATTTATTTTTAAAAGAATATAATACGCCTTCAATATTTTTTAAGGAGATTTTATGACACTGGATTCTTTAAAAGATGGAGAAAGTGCTTTAATAATAGGTTTTGACGCTCCATTGGAACTTAAAAATAGGCTTTTAAATTTTGGTTTTTTAAAAAATAAAAAAATCAAAAAACTCAATTCTTCCTTAAAAAAAGCGACAATTTTAGTTGAGCTTGAAAATTCCTGCGTGATTTTAAGAGCTAATGAGGCTAAATTTATAAAAATAGAAAGAATTTAAATGAAAAAAATTAACATCATTTTAGTTGGTCAGCCAAATGTTGGAAAAAGTTCTCTTATAAATGCACTTTGCAAGTCAAATTTAAAGGTAGGAAATTTCCCGGGAGTTACAGTGGAGAAGGCAAGTGCGAAAATTGTTTATAAAAATTATACGCTTGAATTTATCGATTTACCTGGGACTTATGCGCTTGATGGTTATTCTGAAGAAGAGAAAATTACTCAAAATTATATTAAGACGCAAAATTATGATCTTATCATTAATATACTTGATTCCACAAATTTAAAACGCAATTTCATCTTAAGCACTCAGCTTTTAGAGTGTCAAAAAAAGATGATTTTAGCTCTTAATATGAGCGATGAAGCCAAAAAAGAGGGCTTTAGTATCGATGTAAAGAAGCTTGAAGAGCTGATTAAAACGCCTAGCATTAGCATTTCTTCTAGGACGAAAGAAAATTTAAACGCTCTTTTAGAGCTTATCATACAAACGCACGAAGCCGCTTTTACCCCCTTTTTGAGACCTTATGGGGAGCAGTTGGAAGAAGAACTTGCTAAAATTCAGCAAGATATAGAAAAACTTAATTTAAATGAAAATCCTAGAGCCTATGCCGTGTCCTTACTTCAAAATAAAATTCAAAATAATGTTTGTCAAGAGGTGGTAAAAAATTCGCAAAATAGGCTTTTTGAGCGTTATCAAAGTCAAAATATTGATGAAATTTTTAAGGAGGATTTACTCGCTTTTAGTGCAGGGCTTTCTCAGCAAATTTCAAAGCAAGAGCCCACTTCAAATAACATCACAAAAAGTCTTGATGCTCTTTTGATTAATAAATATTTTGGAGTGCCAATCTTTTTATTTTTAATGTGGGTGCTTTTTCAGCTTACATTTACGCTTGGTGCTATTCCTATGGATTATATAGAAATGGGCTTTGGGGCGCTTGGGGATTTGTGTAAAGAATACATTTCCAACGAGCTTTTAGCCTCTGTTTTAGCTGATGGGATTATAGGCGGTGTGGGGGCTGTGATTTTATTTTTGCCTAATATTTTGATTTTATTTTTCGGCATTGCTCTTTTAGAAACTACGGGCTATATGTCGCGTGTGGCGTTTTTACTTGATGGAATTTTGTATAAATTTGGCTTACACGGAAAAAGTTTTATTCCACTTGTTACGGGTTTTGGTTGCTCTGTGCCTGCCTTTATGGCTACAAGAACGCTTAAAAATAAAAGAGATAGACTTCTTACGCTTTTTGTAATTAATTTTATGAGTTGTGGAGCTAGGTTACCCGTTTATGTGCTTTTTATCGGTGCTTTTTTTGGGGGTGAGCAAGCGGGAAATTATTTATTTGGAATTTATATTTTAGGTGCTTTTTTGGGGCTTTTAGCGGCTAAATTTTTAAAAATGACTGCTTTTAGGGGCATTGATGAGCCTTTTGTTATGGAAATGCCAAAATACCGTATGCCAAATTGGAATTTGGTATGGCAAATGTCTCTTAATAAAGCTAAGATGTATCTTAAGAAAGCGGGTACTTTTATATTATTAGCCTCCATTTTAATATGGTTTGCAAGTAATTTTCCTATTCAAACAAATGCACCAGAAGATGAGAAAAAAGCTGCAGAATTACAGGTCGAAAACAGCTACTTGGGGCAGTTTGGTAAGACTATCGAGCCTATTTTTGCTCCACTTGAGCTTGACTGGAAATTAAGCGTTTCTTTGCTAAGTGGTTTAGCGGCTAAGGAAGTGATGATTTCAACGCTTGGGGTGCTTTATGCTTTGGGTGAGGATTTGGACGAAAATGATGAAAATTTAAGACAAACCCTCGCTTCAAATATCCCTTTTAGCACGGCGGTGGCATATATTTTGTTTGTGATGATTTATAATCCTTGTTTTGCGGCAACCATAGTTTTTGCAAAAGAAAGTGGTAAAGCTAAATACATGCTTTATCTTTTTTTATTTACTTGCATAAGTGCTTATATCGTGGCTTTCATAGGGCTTCATCTTAGTAAAATGCTAACTTAGAATTTGATGTAAAAAAGGCTGATTTAAGCTTTCATCAAGACTTAAAATCAGTCTTTTATCTGCATAATTTTTATGAATTTCTTTCAAACTTTTAGCCAAAGCATTAAGTAGAGAAAAGGCTATCCCCTCAAAGTCAAGCCCCCCACAAAGATAAATCAGGCTCATTCTTAAGGATTTATTTAAATCAAGCTTTACACCATCTTCTTTAACACTTAACTTAAAATCATAAGGGCTAGCGTGCTTAAAAGCGTAATTTTGTGCCGCTTCAATAAAATGCCTTTTGTCCTTTAAAAATTCTCCCTTAGCCAAAATATAACTTAAGCCAAAAAATTCCCAAATATCACTTGAAGGTCTTGAATTTTCGTCAAAATTTGCTTCGATGAAGGCGTATTGTTTAGGAAAGCTTTTTTTATAATTTTCAAGCAAATTAAGTCCTAGTTTATTTTTAGCCAAATTTGCTAAAGCACATTTTAAATTTGCTTCAAAATTAAATTTTAAAAGCTCTAAAACTTCTTCTTTTTTGATGAGAATTTGCATCGTTTCTTTAAGATATAAAATTAGCTCATCGTTTTTTACATCATTTTTTAAAGTGTTTAAATTGAGATTTTTGTTTTCTAAAAGAAATTCTTGTTTTCTAAAGATTTTTGAATAGGCAAAGGCGTTTGCCATAGGTTTTTCATAAAAGCCAAAATCATCCCAAAAATTCTCTTCGCTACAAGCGATGCATCCGTGCCCTGCCGCCACAGGCCAAGAAGTTTTAGCATTAAATTTCACTTTAGGGCAGTTATTGTAAGTGTAGGGTCCCTTACAGCCTAGTTTAAACAAGCACGCTCCATTTTTAGCCGCCTCATCATCAAAATTTTGAGCAAAAATTCCACTTTCAAATTTCGCCTTTCTTTCGCACATATCGTGCAAACACTTGCCATACGACCATTTAGGGCGATTTTTATCATCAAGCTCGGGAGAAGTGCCAAAAAGAGCATAAAAAGCTAAAGTAGCGATAATATTCACATCACTTGGCGGACAGCCCGGAATTTGAACGACTTTTTGACTTAAAACCTGCGAAATTCCGCAAGTTTTTGTAGGATTAGGCTTAGCAGCTTGTATCCCACCATAAGAAGAACAAGTCCCAGCGGCGAAGATAATTTGAGCTTTATCTGCGACACTTTGCAAAAGCTCATAGCCACTTTTACCCTCTGCTCCTATGCTAAGATAAAAGGTATCTATGGGTGCGACCGCCCCCTCAACGATAAGAGCAAATTCCTCTTCCATTGCTTTTTCTAGGCATTCTTCAGCCTTAGTGCCATTAGCACTCATTAAGGTTTCGTGATAATTTAAAGAAAAAAAGTCAAATATAAATTCGGCTAAATCAGGCTTTTCGCTTCTTAGTAGGCTCTCACTACAACCTGTACATTCTGCTAAATGAAGCCAAATGACATTAAGCTTAGGTGCTAGGGAAAAATACTCACAAGCAAGACTTAAAAGCTCATTAGAGATACCAAGATGTTTAAGCATAGTCGCCACACTTGCTTCATTAACAATTCTTTTTTCTTTGCCTTTTAAATTTACAAGGCGTTTTTCTAAACACGCTTTAAGGGCGTCATTGTCCATTGTGCTTATCCCAGCAAAGTATGGTTTGACCCTCATCATCTTTGGTTACATCGCCCATACCCATAATATTATAACCCGCATCGACATAGTGAATTTCACCCGTAACCCCTTTTGCTAAATCGCTTAATAAATACATCGCTGAATTTCCTACATCTTCTATGCTGACATTGCGTTTTAGGGGGGCGTTGATTTCATTATATCTTAAAATCATTCTAAAATCGCCTATCCCACTTGCCGCTAGAGTTTTAATAGGACCTGCGGAAATGGCATTAACGCGAATTCCACGCTCTCCTAAGTCCCTAGCCAAATATCTCACAGAGCTTTCCAAAGCCGCTTTAGCCACGCCCATAACATTATAATGCGGGACATATTTCACCCCACCTAAATAGCTTAAGGTTAAAATTGAGCCATTATTCTTTAGCACGGGTAAAGCAGCCCTTGTGAGTGAAAGTAGAGAATAAACGGAGGTTTGCATCGCTATATCAAAAGCTTCTTTGCTTGTTTGTAAAAAGGAATTTTCTAAAGCTTCTTTAGGTGCGAAAGCCACAGCATGCACGATAAAATCGATCTCACCCAAATCTTTCTTAATCAAGGAGGCGATTTTGTCTAAATGCTCTTCATTGTTCACATCAAGTTCATAAACTGCATTTGAGTTAAATTCCGCAGCGATAGGCTCAACGCGTTTTTTCAAAGCTTCATTTAAAAAGGTAAAAGCTAAAGTCGCCCCTTGCATAGCACAAGCCTTAGCTATGCCATAAGCTATGGATTTATTATTTGCTACGCCGACTATTAAGCCTTTTTTGCCTTGCATAATCATTTTGACCCCTTTATTAATGTGATGAAATTTTCTACTTTTAAAGCATAAGAGCCTACTAAAACTCCTCCGCAATGCTTAATTTGTGTGAGTTCTTTAATATTTGTCTCATTAACACTTCCCCCATAAAGTAAGGGCGCTTTTGTAAGTGTGCGTAAAAATGCCAAAATGGCTTCTATGTCTTCATTTTTAGCACTTATACCTGTGCCTATGGAATAAATCGGCTCATAAGCAATGATGAGTTTTTCATAATTTAAGTCCAAATTTTCAAGCTGTTTTTTTAAAAAATCTTTTGTTTTGCCCTCTTGCTTTGTTTTTAAATCCTCTCCTATGCAAAGAAAAATTTGCCATCCTTGCTCTTTGGCAAAGTCAAATTTCGCCTTTATCAAAGCTTCATTTTCAAAAATTCTACGCTCACTATGTCCTATTAAGACGCATTTGATACCAAATTCATCTAAATGTTCCTTGCCTAGCTCCCCTGTAAAAGCACCATTAACGCAAGGGTAGAAATTTTGCGTCCCTTGCGTGAAAAAACTTTCTTTTTGTGAAAAGGCTACGCTAGGAGGAAAGACAAAAACATTTTCATTTTGTGTTTTTAAAGCCTCATTTAAAGCCTTAAGATAAAGCTCAAAAGAGGCTCTTGTGTGATTGCATTTTAAATTCGCTGCGTAAATCATCACTCACCTCGTAAAGGTTTCACGCCCGGAAGTTCTTTACCCTCGATTAGCTCTAAACTTGCCCCACCTCCTGTGGAAATAAAGGTCATCTCATCAGCCTCGCCACTTCTTGCGACTACATCAGCCGTATCACCTCCTCCTATGATGGTCGTAGCGTGGCTATCGCCTATGAAATGTGCCATTTTTAAAGAACCTTTAGCAAATTTTTCTATCTCAAAAACGCCCATAGGTCCATTCCACCAGATCGTTTGTGCATCGGCTAAAGCTTCTCTAAAAAGTTTCCCACTAGCAGGTCCTATGTCAAGTCCCATAAAGCCACTTGGAATTTCTTGCGTTGGCACATAAGACATAAAAGCTTCGCTCGAACAAGTCCTTGCCACAGCCACATCAACTGGTAGGTAAATTTTCACACCAAGTTCTTTACCCTTTTTCATAATCGCCCTTGCATCTTCGAGTAATTCTTCTTCTAAAAGTGAATTTCCTATATCATAGCCTAAAGCTTTTAAAAAGGTGAAAGCCATACCTCCGCCTATGATGAGTTTATCGACTTTTGGCAGGAGATTGATAAGGGCTTGTAGCTTTCCGCTTACTTTTGAGCCGCCTACTACTGCGACAAAAGGACGAGCGGGGTGGCGTAAAAGATTATCAGCGAATTTAATCTCTTTTTGTAACAAAAAGCCTGCTGCTTTCACATCAAAAAATCTTGTAATCGCCTCCACACTCGCATGCGCTCTATGACACACGCCAAAGGCGTCGTTAATATAAATTTCCGCCATAGAGGCAAGTTCTTTAGCTAAATTTTCATCGTTTTTCGTTTCGCCCTTTTCAAAACGCAAATTCTCAAGCATTAAAATTTCACCTGCCTCTAAATTTTCCGCCTTTTTCTTTGCGTCTTCACCAATGACATCTTTAGCTAAAAGCACTTCTTTACTCATAAGTCTTGAAAGTCTCTTTGCTACAGGTTCTAGGGAGTATTTTGAACTAATTTCTTTTGGGCGTCCAAGATGAGAGGCTAAAATCACGCTACAACCATTATCTAAACAATATCTTATCGTAGGGATAGCCGATCTTATGCGTCTATCATCTGTGATATTTAAAAAATCATCTTGAGGGACATTAAAATCACATCTTATAAAAACCTTTTTTTTAGCTAAGTCTATATCTTTAATGGAGATAATTTCGCTCTTCATCTTAAGCTCCCATTACATAAACAGCCATATCGACAAGGCGACTAGAATAGCCCCATTCATTGTCATACCAAGCGACAATTTTAACAAAATCCTCGCTAATCACTTGAGTTAAATCACTTGCCACCACAGCACCAAAAGGCGATGTGATGAAATCGCTCGAAACTCTTTCTTCATCATCAACGGCTAAAATTCCTTTTAAATTTGTCTTGCTTGCCTTTCTAAAGGCTTCATTGAGCTCTTCTTTACTTACTTTTTTGCTTAAAAGTGCGGTTAAATCCACGCTTGAAACATCAATCACAGGCACACGCATACTTTGTCCGTGAAGTTTGCCATCAAGCTCTGGCATTACAAGCTTCATAGCTTTTGCCGCTCCTGTTGAAGTTGGGATAATATTTTGTGCAGCAGCTCGGCTACGGCGTTTATCCTTAGCCTTAGCATCGATAATGCTTTGCCCATTTGTATAAGCGTGTATAGTCGTCATTAAGCCTTTTTCTATGCCAAAATTATCTTGTAAAACTCTACAAACAGGACCTAAGCAATTAGTCGTGCAAGAAGCGTTAGAAATAATAGCCTCGCCTTTGTAAAGATGAGAATTCACACCCATTACAAAGGTTGGGGTATTATCCTTTGCGGGAGCGGACATTAGCACCTTTTTAATGCCCTTATTTAAAAAGGCTTGACATTTTTCTTGCGTTAAATGCGCACCTGTGCATTCAAAAACGAGCTCTGCGCCATATTTTGCAAAGTCAAGCTCATTAATATCACGCGTATGAAACATTTTAACTTTTTTGCTATTAATGAGTAAATCGCCATTTTCAAGCTCCACGCTCGCATCAAATTCGCCGTGAACAGAGTCATATTTTAAGAGGTATTTTGTCAGTTCAAGCTCTGTCGTATCATTGATAGCTACAAGCTCTAAATCATCACGCTTTGTGATGATTCTCGCTACACATCGCCCTATACGCCCAAAACCATTAATCGCAACTTTTATAGCCATTTAATTTCCTTTTGCAAAATAAAATGCTAGAATTCTACAAAAAAAAGGTTAAAAAATTTAAATGAAAATCGCACTTTTTGGAGGGAGTTTCGACCCACCACATCAAGGACACGAAAGCGTTATAAAAGAGGCTTTAAATACACTAGAAATCGACAAACTCATCATTATGCCAGCTTTCATTAGCCCCTTTAAAGAAAGTGTGAGTGTTCCTGCACAAAAAAGGTTAGAGTGGGTTAAAAAACTTTGGGGGAAATTAGAAAAAGTCGAAATTTGTGATTTTGAAATCAAGCAAAATCGTCCCGTGCCGAGTATAGAGAGTGTTAATTTTCTTTATCAAATTTATAAGCCTAGCAAATTTTATCTTTTAGTGGGAGCTGATCATCTTCAAACTTTATCTTCTTGGCACTCTTTTGAAGAGCTTAAAAAAAAGGTAGAATTTGTTATAGCAAAGCGTGATAAAATAGTAATTCCAAAGAATTTTAAAGATTTAAATACGCACATTAATATCTCCTCATCTTTTATAAGAAAGCATTTAAATTTAGATAAAGTAAGTGATGAAATTCAAGAAGAGGTGAAAAAATACTACCAAAAACAGCTATAATTTTAAAATAAAGGACGAAAATGCAAGAAAGAATCACCGCAATCACACAAATTTTAGATGAAAAAAAGGCTGAAGATATTGAAATTTTTGATATGAGAGGGGGAGAGTATTTTGTAAGCTTTGTCATCATCGCTACGACTTTGGGCGAAAGACACGCCCTTTCTTTAATCGATGAACTTAAAACTAAACTGAAAGCCAAAGGGGAGGAATTTTTAAACATAGAAAGCAGTGAGCAATGGAGCGTGATTGATTTGGGTGATATTTTAATCCACCTCCTAAGCCAAGAACATCGCGGAATTTATAAGCTAGAAGAGCTTTTAAGGGACTTTGTAATTTAAAATCTTACAAATTTGCTTTTTAATGCCGCTAGGTCCTTCTTGATTAACCCTACAAAAATGCGCTTTCTGCCAAAAAATGCTTTTAGGGCTTTCAATTTTCCCCCAACGCCAATCAAAGCGGTCTCCCAAAAGCACTAAAGTGGGAATTCCTAAAGCTAAACTCAAATGTGCTATCGCACTATCAATGCTTACAAGCAAATCCACCTCACGCAAAGCCTCGCTTGTAGCTAACCAATCATTAAGCTCAAAAGATACATCTTTAATATTAGCAGGAAGTTCTAATTCGCCTTTTTGATAAAGAGTGAAATTCACAAGCTCCACATCAAGTCCATCAAAAGCCTCAAGTAAAAATTCCAAATCAATATTGCGATAAAATAAACTTTGTGTATGGGGAATAGTGCTTGTGCGAAAGCAAATTCCTACCTTCGCTCTTTGCATCCGTGTCTTTTTCTCCACGCTAATGAGAGGCGAGGGTAATTTTGCTATGGTTTTCGCATTATAAACACCTAAGAAAAAATAAAGGGAGCAAATCGGCACCGCATAATCAAAATCTTGCGGAATTTGTGCGAATACTTTAAGATTACTTTGAATTTTATTTTGTTTTTGAAGCGTTTGAATATGTGTATTAAAAAGACTAAATAACGCACTTTGAGGGCAAAAAATCACTTCCTTTGCCACCTTAGAAAGACTGCGTAAAATGCGAGAAAACATTATTGTATCTCCATAACCTTGCTCGCAATACACAAGCACTTTTTTGCCGTGTAAAAAATTTTTATTTTCATAAAAAGCCGCATAAGCAGCATCATAATGCCTTTGAGAAAAAGTGAATTTAGAAGCTGCGTGTAAGCGTGTTTCATAATATAAAAAGCCCTCTTCAAAGCGTCCCAAACGCAAACAAAATTTAGAAAATTCAAAACTAGTATATATATCAGCATTCAAAGAAATAGCTCTTTTATAGCATTTATAAGCCTTATCATAATAGCCTGTATATTCTAAAGTTAAAGCATAAAAGAGGAAAAATTGAGGATTTTTAGCATTATAATTTTCTACTTTTTTAAATACATTAAGAGCATTATCATAGCGATAAAGTCTAAAATTTAAATATGCCAATTCAACAACCAAACGCATATAAAGAAAATCATCAAGTGCATTAAGCAATTCTTCTTTTTCCTTGCTTGGATTTTTTTCCTTCTCTAATTCTTGTTTATATTCTAAAAAATGATGATAAGCTTTCTCCACTATGGCAAGGGATTTTTCATCATTGGTATATTTGTGCGCAAGAGCGTAATTAAGCCAAAGTTCTTTAGAATAAGGCTCTTGTTTTAAAAGTTTTTCAAATAAAATTTCAGCTTCATCATAAAAACTATAAGACACAAGAATAAGAGTTAGCTCGAAAGTAAAAGTATAATCGTGCTCTCTTGTTAAAAGTTTATCAACAATATTTTGTATTTTTTCTGGGGGGGGGGTAGCATCTTGAAGATTGCCATATACGCGTAATAATAGAAGTAAAACATAAGAACTTTGCTCTTTCATATCTTCTAAAATTACTTGTGCTTTTTCATAATTGCCCTCCTCACAAGCTAACAAAGCTCCAGCATAATCATCGCAAGATAAAGCATAAATTTCCTTGTAATTCTTGCGGGAAATGTAAAATAAATCTTTTTGTGTCATCAATGTTTCCTTATGATACACTTTTAACTTGTTTAAAAAGTTCCATTACAGCTTCCTCAAGCTCCTTAGCCCTTAAAGGTGTATTTGCTTCAAAACGCGTGATGAGATAGGGACTAGTGTTTGAAGCACGCAGTAAAGCCCAGCCGTCCTCAAAGTCCATTCTAGCCCCGTCAATCTCACAAAGCTCTTTAACTCCCTTTAAAGCCCCTTTTCTAACTGCCTCTTTAAAAGCCTCTACAAGTTTAAATTTCTCCTCTTCGCTTACGGGAATTTTAAGCTCTGGTGTCGTATAAAGCTTTGGCAAAGCGTTAATTAAACTTTCTAAATTATAGCCTTTAAAGATGAGTTCTAAAGCTCTTAAAAACGCATAAATTCCATCATCATAGCCAAAATAACGATGTTTAAAGAAAATATGCCCACTCACTTCAGCTGCTAGGTCGATGTTAAGTTCTTTCATCATTTTTTTAATATTAGAATGCCCTGTTTTCCCCATAAAAATCGTCCCAAATTGCTTCACTGCATCAAAAAGATTTTTAGAGCATTTGACCTCACCTAAAATTCTAGGATTTTCAATATCTTTAGCAAATAAATAGCAAAGCTCATCACCGCAAAAAGTGTGTGTTTTGCTTAACGCGACAACTCTATCTGCGTCCCCATCAAAAGCAAAAGCCATTTGTATGTTTTGATTTTGTTCCAAAAATTTTTTAAGAGGGATTAAATTCTCATTTTCTGTTGGGTCTGGAGAGTGATTAGGAAAAGTGCCATCAGGCTCTTTAAAAAGAAAATGTGCTTTCAAATTTAAAGCCCTCATCAAAGGCTCAAGCACCACGCCCACAGCACCATTAGCACAATCTAAAGCAAATTCATAATTAAAATTTGCCAAATGCCCAAATTGCTTTTTCATAAATTCCACATACAAGCTTAAAATGTCGTATTTTTCAGCCCTTAAGTCTTGAGGAATTTCATCATCTAAGTGCCTATAAACCTCCTTAGAAAATTCCTTAAGCTCCGCCCCAAAAAAGCTTTCCTTGCCTATGGTGATTTTAAAGCCATTGTAATCTTTTGGATTATGTGAGCCTGTAATCATAATATTTGCGTCAAATTGTAAGCCCTCATAAAGTGAAAAATAGCCAAGCGGAGTTGGCACAAGCCCTATATCATAGACTTTAATCCCCGCTTTGTTTAAGCCACTTACAAGATAAGCAAAAAGCTCATCGCCACTATATCTTGCATCTTTTCCTACGCTGACATTTTTACAACCCTTTTGAAGCATCACTTCACCCAAACAAAAGCCTATGGCTTTAACGCTCTTTTCATTTAGCTCTTTATCATAAAGTCCTCTTATGTCATATTCTCTAAAAATCACATCTAGCATAAATTTCTCTTAAATTTAAATTGTATTTTAAAAAAATCTGCTACAATTTTACATCAAATTTACTAATAAGGAAGCTTTATGGAAGAAGAAGTAGAAAATTCGGAAGAGAAAAAGAAAAAAGGAAGTTCTCTTGTTATTATCATCATTGTTGTGCTTTTCGTTTTACTTCTTACTATTATGGGCTTTATCGCCTATCTTCTTACCTCCACTTCGAGCGATGAGGGTGCAGTAACCGAAGCACCAAAAGAAGAAGCCAAACCAGCAGCAAAAACCTCTCAAGCACCAACGCAAAGAGGAAGTGATTATGCTAATATCGGTCCTATGTATCCGCTTGAGCCTTTTACCTTAAATTTATTGAGTGATAGTGGTTCGCGTTATGTAAAATGCACCATAGAGCTAGAGCAAAATAGTGAGCTTTTAAAAACAGAGCTTGATAAAAAGGTCGCCATTATCCGTGATGTGATTATACGCACTTTGACGGCTAAGACTTTTGAAGAAATTAGCACGAGTAAGGGTAAAGAAAGACTAAAAGACGAGCTTGTCGGTAAAATCAATGAAATTTTAACGGACGGCTTTATTAAAAATGTCTATTTTACGGATTTTGTCGTTTCTTAATGCGTGTGGGTTGTGATTTAATTTCCATAGAAAGAGTAGAAAAAATTTACAACAAACACGGCAAAATTTTTTTAGATAAATTCCTAAGCCCTGAGGAGCAAAAACTCATCAAAAATTCAGCTACCTTAGCTGGCTTTTGGGCGGCGAAAGAAGCGGCAAGTAAGGCTCTTGGGGTTGGGATTTCTAAGCATTGTGGCTTTTTAGATATGACAATTTCAAAAAGCAAAAAAAATGCCCCTAAAATCAAATTTTGTAAAAAAACTAAACGCAAATTTCACATCAAAAAAGCTAAGGTAAGTATCACGCACGATAAGGGCGTGGCTATGGCTGTTGTGATTGTAAAGTAATTATTTTCCTATGGTTTGTTGGTCAAGCTTTCTTGAAAGGATGAAATCGACCACAGGTTGTTCTCTGCGGTTTGCCCTTTTGCAATGATCTTTTTGAAAAAAATCGGTGATTTTAATGACTATTTTCGCCCACTTTTTACGATTTCTCTCTCGCCAAGCGTGAGAGGATACGCTCTCCCAAGCATAGCCGTTAAATAAACTTGCATTGACAAAATGATCCAAAGCCCTAACTCCCTGTCTTGCTCTAGCTGTGCTAAAAAAAGTCCCTACAATCACAATGAACAAATAGCCAAGCACTGCCAAAGGCACAATGGCACAGAGTAAAATCGTCCCCGCTAATTTTTCCTTAAGGCTTCCTTTGATATTTTTCCGCACTTTTGCACGAATTCTAGGTTCTAATTTTTTCATCGTTTGCTAAATTTAATCCACATTCCATTAAGGGAGCGAATTGTAAGTCGCCCAACGACATCTGGCACAAAGCCTTCTTTAAGCTCAAGCTTATAAGTTTTTAAAATATTTGCTAAAATAAGAATTGCTTCTTGCATAGCAAAGCCCTGTCCTATGCAAATCCTCTCTCCCATACCAAAAGGTAAATACGCCTCTTTTTTATACTCTCTTTCAAAACGCGAAGGATCAAAGCCGTGAGGATTTTGCCAAAAAAGCTCGTGGCGATGAATCAGCCAAGGTGCTATCACAACGCCAGAGCCTTGCTTGATGAGCTTATCTCTTACCTGTGTATCTTTTTTAGCTTCTCTTGCAAAAAAGCCTACAGGTGGGTAAAGCCTTAAAGACTCTTTAAAGACATTGGTGAGAAATTTAAATTGTCTAAGATGGGCGATTTTTATCTCCTTGCTATCTTGCAAAATTTCGCAAATTTCATTATAAGCTCTTTCTTGCTCCTCAGGATACAAGCTTAAAAGATATAAAGTCCAAGTAAGAGAGCTAGCGGTCGTTTCGTGTCCTGCTAAAAATAGCATTGCCACTTGGTCTAAAATTTCCTCAAAAGAAAATCTTTGATTTGTCTTTGCATCGATAACTAAAAGTAAAGAAGAAAGTATATCCTCATAATCGCTTTTTTCTAAATTTGCTTCATAACGCGGTTTTATAATATCACTTAAAGCCTTTCTTATCAGCTCTCCTGCCTTAGCTCTTTTTCTATCTCCTAGCAGATAAGAAAGCCATTTTGGAAAATAAAACATCCCCCGCATCGCCGTTCTAACGCTTTCTTCTTGAAAGGTCGCAAAGGCTTCTAAAATTTGCCTACCTTGCACTTCATCAAGTTTAGAGGACATAATCGTTCTAAAAATCACATCAGCAGTTACGAAAGTCATCATTTCATCGACTTCTATGTAAGAATTATCGGGGTATTTTTCAAAACGCCTCATTAAATCCGCCACCGCTTCGCTCATCAAATTAAAAACCTTAGAAATTCGAGTCAGCTCAAAGCTAGGTTTTAAAAGCTCTCTTTGCTTATGCCACACCTCACCATTTGTTGTGAAAATGCTCTCTCCTAGCAAGGGACTTAAAAGCCTATGTAAAAGCTCACTTTTAGGAAATTCCCTCACTTCATCGACCATCATTCTTTTAACTTCTTTGGTATCATTAATCACATAAAGATCGAAATTTGGCATTTTCACATAGCCTGTTTGCATTTGATAACTTCTTTCATAAAGTCCGTCTAGCCAAGAGCGTCTTTTAAGCAAAAAGGTTAGTAAAGTCGAAGCCTTGTTTTTATAAGGTTTTGGAAAAAAGGGACACTCACTCATTTTAATCCTTAATCTTTTCTTCTAAAAATCGATCTAAAATGATGAAGTTGAAAAAATCATAACCCCCATCATTTTCTACACTCATTAAATACAAAAAATGCGCCTTATTTTTATCACGCTTGATTTTTTGATAATTTTGCGATTCGTAAAGGGTGTGAAAGCGCGGATTTAAAAGCTTTGGTCCAAAATGCTCTTTCGCATAAACTCCGCTTGTTCTTATAAAATCTACCTGCGGAAAACACGCCCCATCAATTATCGAAGTATAATCATACCATTTTAAGTCAAACCCAGCGACAAATTCGAGCTTTTTTCTAAAATCTGTGGATTTTTTTTGATAGCTCACTAAGGGGATACACTCGCCAAGCGTGAGAATTTTAAGCTTAGAAAAATCGACCCCATTTTCTTTACAAAGGATTAAAATTCTAGCTAAAACCTCAATGCAAAGCACACATCCCACACTATGCGTTAGTAAAATAAGCTCATAATTTTGCTCTTTATTTTCTTTAAGAGTATGATAAATTTTTTGAGAAAAAAGCTCCATTTTTTCTTCCAAAGCCCCCTTTTTTCTCTCTTGCCAATTTGCACAAAAAGAGCAAATTCTAGCAATCCAAAAAACGGCTAATTTTTTCCCATAATAAAATAAAAAACGATTAAGATAAAAAGCGAGTAAAATTCCCACCCCAATAGCCAAAAATAAAGGCACATAAAAATAAAGCAAATAAAAAGCGAAAAAACCAAGCCCTAAAGAAAATAGCAAAGAAAAAAGCACATAAAAAAAGGGGTAATAGCCCGTGATTAATTGATAAATGCTTTCTTTACCAAATTTAATAAAAAGTCCCGTAATGGTATAAATTCTAAAAAAGCTGTAACAATCATAAAGTGCGTCTTTATAATTTTGCGACCAATTCTTTTTAACGATATCATTCCACGCTAAAAAAGTATAGCGACACGAGACATTTTCCGCCTCCACGCTCCAAAAGGGAAAGTCCTCATCAGTATGGCTTTTAGAAAGCTTGGCTTTAATCTTAAAGCGTTTTTGATACTCCTCTAAATTTCTTTTAAATAATAAATAATAATACCGATATCCCTTAGGGTCATACCCTGCTATATAAAACACATCTCTTTTTATCATTTTAAAAACTCAAATTTAATTTTTGAAATTATAACGCAAGAAAATGATTTAACAAAAGGCTAATTTTATCTCATTAAAGAGGAATTTTTGTAAAAATTGCCATTGATTTGATTTGTTTGAAGGAGATATTTTTTAAATTGTGAAACAAGTAAGGAATTTGGCTTATAAGCGTGGGCTTCACGCCAGAAAAAATGAAGTTTCTTAGGATAAGTCAACCCCTCAAAATCATAAAAAGCCTCCCCACACACCTTAGTAGGACAGCCCTCCATAATCGCACTAAGTCCTACTGTGGAATTTATGGTAATGCAGCCTAGAGCATTTTGAAGTAAAAGTGGCAAATAGCTATCATGCACATATAAAATGCGTCCTTCGACATGGTATTTCTCGCTTAATTTCTCTATCAAAGCGGCGTAATTTCTATATCCTCTATCCATAGGGTGATGTTTAAAGACGAGGTAAGATTTAGCTCTTGCGTGATTAGCAAAAGAAAGGATAGTTTCTTCGATAAAATGCTCAATATCTTTTTTGTAGTGATGTAAAATTTGTGTGTCATTATAGACTTGTAAAATGGCTAAAAAATATTTTTTTTCTAGTTTATAAATTTTAGAATTGAGCCTTTTTTCACTGATTTTATACTTGTATTTTAAAAACAAAGCCTTAAACCAAGCAAACATTTCTAAAGGATTTAAAGGGCGGTGATGCAAAGAATTATTAAAAAATGGAGCTAAAATAAAGGCAAAAAACCAGTATAAAAAGCTATAAAAACCCATAAATTTAAAGCCACCTGGTATTTTTTTTATCTCAGTGCCGACATCTTTTAAATTTAAGCTTAAATAGAAATTTTTATCGCGTGGCATAGTCGAGTTTGCATTAACCCCATCTTTTTCTAAGGTGATACAATAAGGTCTTAAATACCCCTCCTCAAAAACCCACACCGCAATGCCCAGCTTTTTGGCGATTTCCAAGCCTGTATGATTGACAAAACGGCAGTCATTATATATCAAAACGACCTCAATTTGATTTTGCGTGAAAAAATCCTCATAAAAAGCGGCTAAATTTTCTTTGCTACCTCTATAAATTCGTCCCTTAGGATAAAAGAAAAAGTCTCCGCCGTTAAAATTGATTTTTACAATTTTCGCGTCCATTTTTTTAAGCTTTGCTCCCAAACGCGAGAAGAAATTTCCCACAGGACCTTGTAAAAGTGCGACATTTTTACCACTAAATTCTTTTTTTAACAAAAGATCAAATTGCATACTTTTACCCCCCCCCCCCCCCTCATTTTTTAAATCCTCTCATTGTTTCCCAAGTGCGTCTTAATTTCCTTAAAGCATAATTCCTAGAATCTATCCCCCACTTAATGTAGAATTTCGAAAAATATGCCCTTTGCATTTGTGTGATGATGTCTAAACTCGTCTCAACCTCACATAAATTCTTAGTTTTAGGATGTAAATAAAGCGGATAAAGAATCAAAACTCCAGCCACAAGCTCTTCAAGGCTTAATTTTCTACTTCGGCGTTTAATTTCGACCCTATCTTCACTTAGTCCCCAGCCTGCATAAAAAGGTGTGCCATAAACGACAACCTTTTTTCTCCTTAAAAGTGCGTCAAAACCAGCAGTTGAGGTAATGGTATGCACTTCATCACTTGCTTCTATGGCACTATGGATACTAGAATGACGCAACATTTCATCACAAATTTGCAAAATGATTTTTTCATCTTTCAAGCCTTTGCGATTTCCGCTTAAAACATCAGGGTGAGGTTTAAAAACTAGATGGGCGTTAGGATTTTCCTCTCTCACTTTTTGGATAAATTGCAAGGTATCAAGCCCTCCACCTCCCAAGAGCATAGAGGCGTCATCTTCGACTTGAGCGGGGATTAAGATAATTTTTTGCCCGGTCTTAGCTTTAAAGTGTAAATTGTCGTGTTTGAGGGTATTATATTTAGAAATTTTATAAAGCTTTAATTTTTCAATTAAGCTTTTTGCCCTTTTTAAAAGCTCTTCATCAAAGTTGTGATTTTGTAAAATTTCTTCTAAATCGCTTGGTTTTGAAGCATCGATGTAAAGCCCCTTGCTATCGACTACTAAAGAAAAAGGACGCGTAAGGTCAGAGCCTAAAGACACCGAACGGATAAAGCCATCTTCAACAAAACAAATTTTTGGTTTTAAATTTGCGTTTTGTTTCGCAATTTGCGTTTTTAAATCCTCTTTTTCTAGGCGTTTGCCCCAGATTAAAAACACATCATCATCATTTAGTCTAAATTTCTCAAGCTCCTTTAAAGAATTTAAAAAATGCATACTTTTAGCCTTAAAAAATGCCTTCACAAAAGAACGCTTCCATAAAGTAAAACCGAGAAAAAAAAGACGATGATTACTAAACACCCACACCCTTTTAACAAATTCTTTATATTATAACTTTTAAAGCTATCTATTTAGTAAATTTAAGTTTTGTTATAATTGCGTTTAAAGGAAAAATATGAAATATAGCATTATTATCCCTGTGGATTTAAAACTTCGCCCCCTTGATATTCTTAAAAAAGTAAGGCTCATCTTACAAAGGGCTAATGAGGATACAGAACTCATTTTTGGGCATAATGATAGAGGGGGATTTTTTGATAAAAAGCTTAAAAAACTCATCGCTACTAAAAAAAATGCCAAATTAGCCTCCAAACCCTTTTATAAAGAGCTTATCTGCCAAGCCTTGCTAAGAAATGAAGCCTTTAAACTTAGCTCTTGTGAATATATTTATTTAATGGATGTAGATTGCTTACTTGATGAGCAGGTCAATTTAGCTTGTATTAAGGAGCTTCAAAGTGGTCAAAGTGAATTTATGTTTTTGCCTTGTCTTTATCTTTCATCTAAAGGCTCAAGAGTTGTTTTGAAAAAGAGTCGTGAAGAGCTTTTTGACGCTTTTATCACTTATAAAAAGGACTTATTTACTAGCCTTGCCCTGCCTAGTGCTTGCATTTTTATGAAAAGGGCTGATTATATTGCTATTGGGGGCTTTGATGAGAATTTTAGGGGGCGTGGGGGAGAGGACTTTGACTTTATGCTGCGTCTTGCTTTATTTAAAAAGGCTTTGACACCGAGTAAGGATTTAATGGACAATGTTTTTTATAAAGCCCCCTTGCTTTCAAGTGGCTTTCGTAAATATCTTGCCTTTTTTTCTTTGCCATATTTTTTTGAAAAAAGGGTGATTTTTCACATACATCATAGTAGAAATAGGCTTCGTGCTTATTTTAGACGCTATGGACAAAACGCCCAAATTTTAGAGCAAAAACGCTATTTTGAAGAGGAAAATTTAAGTCCTTATGGAAAATCTTTACTCAAGCTTTATGAAAGCTTATGCCACAAATATCAAATTAATCTTGACACTTACTCCATTTTATTTCACGATTATCGTCCTAAACTTTTGAGTTTGGAGAGATTTTTACTTTTTTTAAAGAGACTTTAAATGAAAGAATTTTATATGAATTTAGCCCTAAAAGAGGCTTGGAAATATCAATTTTTAACTTACCCTAATCCAGCAGTTGGTTGCGTTATCCTTGATAAAAATAATCAAATTTTAAGCATTAAAGCCCACGAAAAACAAGGCGAAGCTCACGCTGAATTAAACGCTATTAAAGAAGCCTTAAAGGTTTTAAAGCCCGAATTTAATTTCCCAAAAGAGCCAAATGCCCTGCATGATTTTATCCTTACAAATCATCAAAAACTCCTACAAAACGCTACCGCTTTTGTAACTTTAGAGCCTTGCGCACATCAGGGTAAAACTCCACCTTGTGCGAAGCTTTTTAGCACGCTTAAATTTAAAAAAGTTTTTGTAAGTGTTAAAGATGAAAATCAAATCGCAAGCGGTGGGGCGGAGTTTTTAAGGCAAAATGGTATTTTAGTGGAAATGGGAATTTTAGAAAAAGAGGGTAGGGAGCTTTTAAAGCCTTTTTTAAAATGGCAAAAGGGCACTTTCAAGCTTTTTAAACTCGCCCTAAGTCTTAATGGCAGCGCTTTAGGCAAATTTATTAGCAATGAAACAAGCCGCACTTATGCGCATCAAATTCGCTCCATTATCGATCTTTTAGTCGTTGGTGGAGGGACTTTAAGAAAAGATCGCCCCATTTTAGACTCTAGACTTTGTGGAGGTAAAGCACCAAATCTTTGCATTTTAAGTCGTCAAAATTTAGAAAGTTTTGATAAAACTATCCCCGCTTTTAATGTCAAAAATCGCCAAATTTTCACGCAAATTCCTTCTAATGCGAAATTTTTAATGTATGAGGGTGGGGCGGAGTTTTTAAAAAGCTTTAAGAATCAAATGGATATGTTTTTAATCTTTCACAATGCTAAATTTAATCAAGAAGAAAATGTCAAACTTGATTTAGAATTAAGACCGCTTTTTAAAGGAAATTTTAAGGAGGATAGTTATGGAATTTACGAGCTTTTATAATTATGCAAGGAGTGATTTAAAATGCTTAAAAATTCAAAGTTTTGAGAAAAATCACACCCTTTATACGCTTCATTTTAAGCAAGACACTCTTAATCCAAACGCCCTAAGTTTGCAGTATAAAAGCCTTAAGCATTATCATTTTAAGGAAAATGACACACTTTTGCTCTGTCATTTAGAGGGTAAAATCATACTTTTTCATAATCTCACCCAAAAAGAAGATAATTTTAAAGAGGCTAAAATAAAACATTGCATTTTTTTATGTTTTTTGGGAATTTTTGCTCTACTTTTTGCCTTTTTTGCAGCGATTAACGCCTTTGCTTTGCTTTATCTTATTTTACTCAGTGCGAATTTAATTTTGCTTGTTTTAGCCTTTATTAATCTTGGCTTACTTTTTAAGCAAATTCGCATTTTAAAAACGAGTAAGCAAAGTGAAATTGAAGATTTTTTAAAACAAAATTTAAGCAAAAATTCGGCATAATTAGCGTTTTTTGTGGGGCATTAGCTCAGCTGGGAGAGCACGACGCTGGCAGCGTCGGGGTCAGCGGTTCGAGCCCGCTATGCTCCACCAGTGGTTCCGTAGCTCAGTTGGTAGAGCACTACCTTGACATGGTAGTGGTCGTTGGTTCGATTCCAATCGGAGCCACCATTTTTAAAGGCTTCATTTGCAAGGCTTCATTTTGCACACACAAAGGGTTAGAGACGAGGATTTGATCGTCTATATTTTAAGCCCTAAGACACTTTTAAAGACTTATAGATTTTACGGCTTAAGGCATTCTAGTATATTAAGTGGATATAAGATAGATTTTGCTCTTGAGGAAAATTCTAGCTTTTTGCCTCGTCTTAAAGATGTGCTTCATTTAGGTTTTTCGTGGATTTTAGATAGAGAGAAAATGCTTTTTTGGCAGGAATTTATACGCCTTTTATATGGGCATTTAAAAGAGGTAAGTGAGCTTGATAGCTTTTATTTTGACTTGCTTGATGAATGTGCCAAACGCTTTTTAAAGCAAAATCCAAAAAGAGTCATTCTAGATGCTTATGTGAGAATTTTAGAATTTGAGGGGAGGCTGCATAAAGACTTCATTTGCTTTGCTTGTGATGAAAAAATTAAAGGCAATATCACGCTTTTAAGAGCCTTTTTACCTTCGCACGATTTTTGTGCTTTTTCTTATGAATTTCCCCATCAAAAGCTTGAAATTTTTTATGAGAAGAAAAACTGCTCCATTTTTAATGACGAGGAAATTCACAAGCTTTATGAGCTTGTTAAGCAGGGCTTATGAATCTTCTTGTAAAAATTCCAAAAAAGGTGCTTTAAGTGTTTCTATTTCACTTTCATCATATTTTTCCTCACATTCAATTCCTTTTTCTTTCAATCTATAAAGCCCTTGTTTTTTAAGTTCTAAATAGACATTTTTCACGCCATCAAATTCTAAAATATTATCTTCTTCTTTTATTTCAGCTTGGATATAAATTTTGACTTTAAATATCATATTTTCAAGACTTTCAAGTCGTCTTTTTGTTTCATATTTTAAAGCGACAAGTTTTTTATATTTTACAACACTTACTTGGTATCTTTGTAAAATATCTTCATAAATCTCTATAATTTTAGTATCTACTTGATTGGCATATTTGTTTTTCTTCAACTTGATAACTTTTGCTTGATTTGTTACAAGATAAGTGTAAAAATTTTGCTTTTGTTTTAATAGGGTTGTTAATTTGATATTGATTTTAGCAAATAAAGCTTTAAGTTCTTTTGTTTCGTCTTCACATTTATTTATTGTAAAACAAACTTCTGGAGAGACTTTTATGCGATTATTTGCCTTGATATTTTTAAGAATAATTAAATTTTTCTTAGGATAGAGCTTATTATCCATAAATAAATCTTCAATAAAAATATTATCCGCTTCTATTTTGGAAGCGATACAACGCTTTACATAAACATTTTTTGCCTTAATCTCACCTCGTTCTAAATTATTGATAAAAACGACATCTCCCTCAAAAAATCCTTTATGATTTGCTATAAAAGCACTTTGTGCGTAAATTTTTGATTTTGCGTGTGTAGCACCTGAAATTTGAAGTTTGGCGGCTTTTAGTTCTGTCGCACCCACATGTCCTTCGATATTGACATTAGCGGCTTTTATATTGACTATTCCTGATTTTACAGCATCATCATTGAAATTTTTATTTGAAACTTCGATATTAATTTCCTCATCTAAATCTGTTTTAATTGAACCTGTATTTTTTAAATCTACTTTCGATACTTTTAAGGAATTATTTACACTAAAGCCCTCAATATCCTTAGTCAAAAAACCATAATTTGCACTAAAATATTGTATTCTATCTTCTAATTCTTTGGTGTAAATGCTATCATCTTTTAATTTGATCGCATTAAGTTCTTCTTCCAAAGGTTCTATTTTTAGTAATTCTCCTCTTAGATTTCGCCCAATTTTCCCTAGTTTTCTATACATATATTCAAATAAAAGCTCATCTTTTTGCACAGGTTGAGAATATTGTCTTTCATCATATGTTCTACCCTCACTCATTTCAACCTTTGTGTTTCTGTGAAAAATAAGTTTCGCATTTTGATGAGGGATTTCGCTCACGCCTCTTGCAACTATAAATTCAAAACCATCAGCCTTATCTTCTTTAAGCAAAGCAATACACTCATCTAAATTTCTTTCTAAATCCCTATCCAAACGCAAAATAAGAATTTTGTGTTTAATTAAAGTTTTATATAAAGCCTGTTTTAAATGATGATTGACATTTACATTAGAATCTATTTTTTCATAATTTAAACGAGCTTTTATAAGAGTTAAATTTGCATTAGTTCCTAAAGTAAATTTAAAAGGATTGTTGCTTGTTTTAGGAAAAATTTCTATCTTGAATTCTTGATGAATGGTATCATAATTTTTCACAAAAAAATCATCAGAATAAAACACTTCAAGATCAGTTCTAGGATAATTTTTGCTTCTTGGTGGATTTTGTTTGATGCCAAAAGTGTTAAAGTCTAAAATGCGAAAATCTAAGTCAAAATCACACTCTTTTTGCTCAGACTGCAAAACTTTAAAAGGATTTTTTGTTTGTAAGGCTTTATTTTCAAACATCATTTTTTCCTATTTTTATAAATTCTTTTTCTAAATATGAAAGATCCTTAATTTCCCCTTCTTCCCACAATACTAAAATTTGCTCACAAACTTCACATTTTAAAACACTCTCTTCTTTTAAAAGCTCCTCATGTATGCTTTTTGGCATTTGATGAATTTTATCCTCGCACATACAAAGATATTTAAAGCATTCTTCTTGGTCTATAGCGGGATTTCTTAAAGTTTGTATAGTTTTGTAAGTTTTTAAGCTAAAATGCACTTCGTTAAGATGAATTGCTCTATATTTGTAAGCATCAATCCACTTATCATCAACGCAAAAATGTTTAGAAATCCAATCTCTTGTCAAACTAGCAAGCTCTTTGGCAAATGTTTGAGGGTTTTTGGAGTGATTTAAAAGCTCTTTGGTTTTTTCCACTAAAACTCTATGCGCTTCCTTATGTTCTTCTAGCAATGGATAATCGATCTCTTTCATATAGGCTTCCTCATCTTTAAAATGAATTTTGATATAATCAAAAAGCCTTATAATTATTTTTTTAAGCTCTTCTTGTAAGGAGTCATCATAATGCTCTAAAACCTCTTTAGCAAGTTCATTGGCATGATTTGTGATGTCAAATATAAGCTCGTGTTGCTTATCTAGCGTGTAGTTGTTAATGCTAAATTCTTTATTCCATTCAATTTTTTTATTCATTTTAATCCTTCTATTCAATATTAATCGATTTTATATATTTTTTAATATATTTTATCAAAAAAAAAAAAACAAAATTAAATTTTTAATAACTCAACGCTTTTTAAGGCAAAATCATTATAATTTCATCGCCTTTTCTCAGACCTGTGCAATGTTTTCTTTAAGCAAAGCTTCAGGGTGGGAACACAGCAGAGCACTTGAATTTAATGTGTGCCGCAGTCATCTGGGGAGAGGTTTTCATATTCTATCTTATCCTTAATTCCCGCTTTTTCAAAGCCCTTTAGCCTTAATAAACAGCTATCGCAAGCACCGCAAGCCTTATCCTCACTCTCATAACAAGACCAAGTTAGCTCTAAAGGCACATTTTCTTTTAAAGCAAGACTTACAATTTCAGCTTTATTTAAATGCACCAAAGGCGTTTTAATGCTTAGTTTAAATCCCTCACTCGTGCCTTCATTGATAAAATTTTCCGCCTTTTTGATAAAATTCTCACTACAATCAGGATAACCGCTACTATCCTCCTCGACCACCCCTATATAAAGAGCCTCGCAGCCCTCTTTTTCTGCTAAAGAAGCCGCTATGCTTAAAAATATGCCGTTTCTAAAAGGCACATAAGTTATAGGCAAAGTGCTTTCGTGTAAGGAATTTTTAGGCACAGCAAGACTTTCATCAACCAAAGCATTTCCGCCTATGTCTTTAAGAAAACTTGCATTTAAAACATAGTGTTTTAAAACGCCCAAATGCTCACAAATTTGATGAAAACACTCTTTTTCTTTTCTTTTGGTGCGCTGATTATAGTCAAAATGCAAAGCGATAATTTCAAAGCCTTCCTTCTTTGCCAAATACGCACACAAAGCACTATCCATACCGCCACTTATGATACATAAAGCCTTTTTCATTTTTTCTCTTTATAAATTTTTCTAGCATATCGGCAAAATCATTTTAAAATTTAATATCTTGCAAAAAAAATCATAAAAATTTATAATAATGCCTTCAATGAAAGGATAAAAAATGATTAATATTAAATTAATAGAGCATATCTTTAAAGCCGCTTCTATAAGTCGCTGGAACGATTATCCTAGAATGGCAAATTTAGTCGAGCTTGACAAGCAAGCGCATAAATTCATTATCGCTTATTTTATCGCTAAAATGGAAAAAGATGTCGATATGAGAGTGATTATAGAGGGAGGAATTTTTGAATTTTTGAGCCGCGTTGTGGTTACTGACATACGCCCTGATGTGTATCATCAAATCGTGCGTCAAAAAAAAGATGAGGTGAATCATTGGGTTTTTAGCATTTTAGAACCTATGATAGAAAATATTGAAAATGGTGAATTTCTTAAACGCTTTGAAAATTATATTAAAGGTAACGATTATCCAAAAGAAAGGCTTATTTTAAAAGCAGCTTCTTATTTTGCCACGCGTTGGGAATTTAATATTGTTTATCAAACTTCTTCTTTTTTAAATGATATTGAGGAGATTAAAAATAAGGTCGAAGAGGAGCTGGAGGACTATTATGAGCTTATCGGTGCTAGGAAAATTGCCTTAAATCAAAAAATAGCAAAACTTGTGGATTTAAGTGGGAGGCTTCGTTTTCAAAAGCGTTGGGCGCAAACACCTCGTATCCCTGAAACTGCCGTGCTAGGACATATGCTTGTTGTGGCGATTTTGGGATATTTTTATTCCCTTAGCATTAAAGCTTGTGATAAAAGATTAGAAAATAATTTTTATTGTGCCTTATTTCACGACCTACCAGAAAGCTTAACGCGTGATATTATAAGCCCTGTAAAATACGGCATAAGCGGACTTCATACCATTATAAACGATTATGAAATGCAGCTTATTAATGATAAAATTCTACCCTTTGTCCCCGAACACTTAAGAGCTGAATTTGCTTATATTTTAGGCATTAGAGAGGGAAGAAATGGTGAGGATAAATGGGTCAAAAATGAATTTGAAAATCGCACCTTTAAAAATGGCAAGATCGAGCTTTGCAGTGGGAGTTTAAATATCTGTAATGAAAATGAATTTGGTGCTATTGACGGCAAGGCACTTAAATACTGCGATAAATTCGCCGCCTTTATTGAGGCTGGACTTTCTATAAGTTATGGAGTGAAATCCAAGGAGCTTTTAAGCGGCTTTAATGAAATGTTTAAATTTTTCTCTCAAAATAAAAGCATAGAGGGAGTTAATTTTCTCACACTTTGTGAAGAATTAAAAAAGGAATTTAATATCGCTTAAAAAGGGCTTTACGCCCCTTTTAATGCAAACTTTCTATGTAAGCTAGAGCTGAAAGTGCTGCCACAGCTCCGTCTCCAGCCGCACAAATAACTTGTTTGGGAGCATCTTGTCTTAAATCTCCTGCTGCAAAAAGTCCGGGGATATTTGTTTGCATTTTGAGATTAACGCTGACTTGCCCACCCTGCTCCATTTTACACAAAAATGAGCCATCATCTTGTTTTAAAATTTCATTACGCACATCAAGCCCTACGAAAGTAAAGATTCCCGGCACCTTTAAATCTCTCTCGCCATTTTTTAGCTCAAGTTTCACGCCTAAAACTCCACTTGCATCGCCATAGACTTCGTTAATACTTGCATTTGTGATAAGTTCGATTTTTTCATTTTTCTTAACCTTTTCTACCGTGCTAGGAGCAGCTCTAAATGTATCGCGGCGGTGGATTAGATAAATTTTAGAGCAGATATTTGCGAGATATAAAGCCTCCTCAAGTGCTGTATCGCCACCACCTAAAACGGCGACTTCTTTATTTTTATAAAAAAAGCCATCGCAAGTCGCACAAGTGCTAACCCCACGCCCAAAAAACTCATCTTCGCCTTTAAACCCTGCTTTTCTAGGTGCTGAACCCGTGCAAACAATTACCGCTTTAGCCACTTCACTCTTTCCTCCCTCAAGAATGATTGTAAAAGTGGCGTCTTCATTTTTACTAATCTTTTCAACGCCGACCATTTCGTGCTTTAAGCCAAAACGCATACATTGCTCACCCCAAGGAGCCATAAAGGAAATTCCATCCATTACTTGGGCGACTCCGGGGTAATTTTCAATTTCAGAGCTTGAAGTGATCTGCCCTCCTGGCATACCCTTTTCAAACATCACAACATTTTTAAGACCGCCTCTTGTCGCGTAAAGTCCCGCACTAAGTCCCGCAGGACCACCACCTATAATCGCTAAATCTAACATCATTTTTCCTTTAAATTTTTATTTATGCCAAATGATACAAAAAATTTCTTAAGGCTAGTTAATAAAAATTATTATTTGCAAAAATTTGCACTAGGGCATTAAGATTATATCTACTAAGGTTCCTTTTTGCACTTTTTCGCACTCTTTTGGGACTATCATTAAGGCGGCTTTGTTGTTAAGATTATTGATAATTGCACTTGAGCCGTCTTTTTTACCCTTTAAATTGACATAAATTTTACCCTCTTTAAATTCGACATTGCACGCGACAAATTCTAAATAAGGGCTTTTTTTAACATAATCTTGCTCCAAAAAAGCGTGTAAAATATAATCCTTTTTTTGCAAAAGCCAAGCGTTTAAAATTTCTCTTGCATATAAATTAAACATCACCATAGCAGAGTATGGAAAGCCGGGCAGTGCAAGGATAAATTTCTCCTCAAATTGAGCGATTTTAATGTGGCGACCGGGCTTGATATCAACTTTATCAATGATGATTTTATACGCTCTTACCGCTTTTTTTAAAAAGTCAAAATCTCCCATAGAAACGCCCCCTGTTGTGATTAAAATATCGCAAGTTTTAAGGGCATTTTCTAAGGTGCTTTGCGTGAGTTTTTCTTCATCTTTTAAAAGGGGGAAGACTCTAGCTTCACAGCCTAATTTTTGTGCTAAATTCGCTAAGGCGATGTGATTTGATGAGCGAATTTGCGCAGGATTTTCCAAAGCCTCACCCAAGTCCTTAATCTCACTTCCACTACTTAAAACTCCCACCACAGGACGCAAAAAAACGCTAATGTGAAAAAAGCCAAGTTCAGCTAAAAGCGCTATCTCACTATAATCGAGTTTCGTTCCTCTTGCTAACAAAAGCTCATCTTTTTGATAGCTCTCCCCTACTTTTCTTACCGCAAACCCCTTTTTAACCGCTTCTTTAATGTAGATTTGCCCCTCCTTTAATTCCACATTTTCCACAGGCACCAAAGTATCACTACCCTCACTCATCAAAGATCCTGTGAAAGTTTTCACACAAGTGCCACTTTCGACCTTAAATTCAGGCATTTTCCCTGCTGGAGTAACGCCTAAAACTCTCAATGGCTTGTTTTGCTCGTCAAATTTGAGTGCGTAGCCGTCCATAGCAGAGATGGGGAATTCGGGGTAGTTTTTAAGGGCTTTGATATCTTGAGCTAAAATGCGTCCTAGACACTGCGTTAGGGCGACTTTCTCCACCTTTTCATAGGGCTTAATATGTGCTTTTAAAAGCTCTAAACTTGTTTCATAAGACATTAACATTGTTTATCCTTAAGCTAAAATTCCAGCGCCCTTAAGTTTATAAGAGCGTTTTTTCGCGTAAATTTTTTCACCCTTTATCACATCATATTTCCAAATGGGCGCACTTTTTTTAAAATCTTCCACAAAATCGTTTAAAAGCTTTAAACCAAGTGTTCTATTTTTACTCAAAACCCCTGCCAAATAAGAACTTTGATGAATTTTTACCTCTCCTAAAGAATGCGCGAAAAAAAACTTGACTCCCTCATTTTTGTAATTTTCTTCCCAGCCCTTAAACCATGCCTTTAAAAGCGGCTCATAAATTTCAAAGCTAAGAGCCTCTACTATACCCTTAGTTTCATCGCTTTGCTCTTCTCTTACTATGCCGCAAAAGCTCAAAAATGCCCCGCAGTTTTTATCTCTAAGGCTTTCATACCATTTTGTATAAATGAGACTTATATCTAAAGCCCCTTTGTGAATTTCAAACATCTAGCCTCCACAAACAGGCGGTAAAAGGGCGATTGTATCCCCTGATTTTAAACTGACATTTTCATCAAAAACCATAACGCCATTTAAACAAATCGCACAAAGCTCAAGCCACTCTTTCAGGCTTTCATCTTGCTTTAAAATTTCTTTAAGCTCTTTTAAAGAAGAGATTTCAAGCTTTAAATTTGGCTTATTGATAGGTCCTAAAAATTCAATCGTTACCATTATCTTCAACCTCCAAATTTCCCATCATACCTAAATCCTCGTGTTCTAAAATATGACAATGATACATTCTAAGCCCCTTAAAATCTTGTTTCATTCTAAGTCTTAATTCTTCATTGGGACGGACATTAATCGTATCTCTTAAGGCTCTAAATTCGGCTTTTTTAATCTTGCCATTTAATTTTGATGAAATAAGCTCAAACTGCGTCCCGTGTATGTGAAAAGGATGATCCATATGAGATTTATTAATAATAATCCAATCTTCAACAACCCCCACTTTAGAGCTTAAATCAATGCGTTTTAAATCATAAATTTTATTATTGAGTAAAAACATCGAAGCTAAAGCCTTTTTTAAGTCCTCTTCGCCTTTTTTCATCAAGCCGTGCATTTGCGTATGATCTTCACTCATAATCACTTCTTTAAATTCCTTAGGCTCTTCTAAAGGCTTGAATTGTTTTAAAGCTTTTGGAAGTTCTATATTTTCTTTTTTTATACTAATATCAGCTAGAAAAAGTGTGCTAGGCTCTTCTTTTACCATCATTTTATCCCTATCATAATAAAGACTTTCTAGCTTAAATTCGCCACCCTCTGGCACAGAGATTAAAAATTCCGCCCTTGAAGCGGGGCTTAAAAAAAGCTCATCTTTAAAAAGTGGCTTTTCTATCAACCCCCCATCAGTGCCGACAAGGATAAATTTAGCCCCTTGTATGCGTAAATTTAAATACCTTGCCGCTGTAGCATTGTAAATGCGGATGCGCTCCTTTGTGCTAAGGGTGATTTTAGGCTTAAACTGCCCATTAATAAGCACAAATTCCCCCTCCCTACCATTAAGCCAATCAGTAAGATTATTATTTGGAATTTGAGCATTTTCATCAAGTCGCAAATCGCTTATCATCAAATCTTTTTCTTCAAAATGACTTAAAGCATCTTTTTTAGCCTTCACTACAAAAGCCCCAGCCAAGCCCATAAAAACTTGCTTAGAGCTAATAAAATGCGGATGCGGATGATACCAGTAAGTCCCTGCGCTGTCTTTAGGGATTGTAAAACGATATAGCCTTTCTTCTCCAGCTAAAATGGGATCGTGAGGATTTCCATCTTGCTCAGGTGGGACTAAAACTCCGTGCCAATGTATGGTCGTAGGCTCTTTAAGTTTATTTTTAACGATAATTTCAACAACATCTTCTTCAAAAACTTCTATTTTTGGGGCTGGAATTGAGCCATTGTAAGTATAAAATTTAGTTTTTTTACCTTTAATGAGTTCAATTTCACTTTCTTCAATGTCAATTTTTGCACGGAAAAAATTTCTCTTTTTGCTTTCATTTTGAAGTAGAGGTAAGGCTTTTAGCATTTCTCCTTGTGGAAAAATATTAGGATCTAAAAGCTTTAAATTTTTGGGAGCAAAATTGATAAAAGAAGTATTTAAATTCGTATGATTAACGCTATGATGTGCGTGGTGGCTTTGCATAGGATTAGCGTAGGCTATGCCTAAACTTGCCAGGCTTAGTGCGTTAAATTTTAAAAAATTTCTTCTATTCATAAATTTTCCTTATGTCTATTAAATTTCTGATAATTGTAACCATTTTTTTAAAATTTTTTGTAAATGTTTATTGTGAATTATTGTGTTAATTTTGTTATGATTTGGCAATTTAATTAAGGAAAAATAATGTTTTATGAAACAATTCAAACACCAGCTTACATTTTAGAAGAGGATAAATTAAGAAAAAATTGCGAACTTTTAGCCAAAGTGAGTGAAAAAAGTGGGGCAAAAGTGCTTTTAGCCTTAAAAGGTTTTGCCTTTTCGGGTGCAATGAAAATCGTAGGAGAATATCTGCACGGCTGCACTTGTAGCGGACTTTGGGAGGCGAAATTTGCTAAAGAATTTATGGATAAAGAAATTCATACTTTTTCGCCTGCTTTTAAAGATGAGGAATTTGATGAAATTGCAGAGCTTTCTCATCATATCGTTTTTAATTCTTTACATCAATTTCATCATTTTAAAGAAAAGGCTAAGGCTAAATCTTTAGGGTTGCGTTGTAATCCCGAGTATTCCTTAGCTCCAAAAGAGCTTTATAATCCTTGTGGGCGGTATTCTAGACTTGGAATTTTAAGTAAAGATTTAGAAAATACAGATTTAAGTGGAGTGAGTGGTTTGCATTTTCACGCTTTGTGTGAAGAAAGTGCGGAGGCTTTAGAGGCAGTTTTAAAAGCTTTTGAGGCTAAATTTGGCAAGTGGATAGCTGGGATGAAATGGGTGAATTTTGGTGGGGGACATCACATCACAAAAAAGGGCTATGATGTGGAGAAACTCATCGTTCTTTGTAAGAAATTTAGCGATAAATTTGGGGTGCAAGTGTATTTAGAGCCGGGTGAGGCTGTGGGCTGGCAAACAGGCGTTTTGGTCGCTTCTGTTATCGACATAGTTGAAAATGAAAAGCACATAGCTATTTTAGACACTTCAAGTGAGGCACATATGCCTGATACTATCATTATGCCCTACACAAGCGAGGTTTTAAATGCTAGGATTTTAAGCACGAGGGAAGGAGAGCAAATTTCAAGCTTAAAAGAAGATGAGGTGGCATATTTGTTAGCGGGAAATACTTGTTTAGCAGGTGATGTAATGGGGGAATATGCCTTTAAAAGTCCGCTTAAAAGGGGTGATAAAATCGTCTTTTTAGACCAAATTCATTATTCCATAGTTAAAAACACGACTTTTAATGGCGTCATTTTACCGAATTTAATGCTTTATACTAAGAAAAAAAAGCTTGAGATGATTAGAAAATTTTCTTATGAGGATTATGCGAAAAGAAATTGACTTATTATGTCAATAAAACATAAAATAATTTTTGCATTTTTGTTAAATTTTTTTTAAAAAATATAAAAAATTTTTACATTTAATCATATTTCAAAAATGTTTTAAAATACTATAATTTCGTATTTTTAACTTCTTTTATCGTGTAGTGAAAATGTGAAAAAAATTTATAAATTTCAGTTTTTTTTAAATTAAATAGTATTATGATACAAGCAAGTTTTAAAGGGACTTAGAGTGCGTAATAGGCAATTTTTGCATAATATTATTTGCCCTAGAAACGAGTCTTAAAAAGTTGGGGAGTAGTGGTGAATTTAGAAAATTTAAGATCTGCTAGAAGTCTTTATTATCAATGCTTAGGCGAGGTTTTTAGCTTTTCTTTTTCTCAAAATAGATTAGCAAATTTGACCCAGTATCTAAATGCAATGAACGAGTGTATTTTCGATGATACCTTAAAGACAAATTTTGCTTTTTTGCTTGAAAGTTTAAAAACTCCACAAGATATGCAAAAACTCATTAAAGAATATGATCTTTTATTTTTGGCTTTAAAAAGTGCTATTCCTACGACTTTTTCCTACATAGAGGAAGGTTTTGAAAATTCAAATGCCTTGCTTTTAGTGCGTCAAATTCTTATCAAAAGTAAGCTAAGAAGAAATGAAGCTTTTTTTAAAGAAGGTGAAGATAGTGTCGGCTTTTGCTTTCTTTTAATGAGTGAATTTTTAAGAGAAAAAAGTGATGATTTGGCAAAAGAGCTTTTTGAAAAACTCATTAATCCTAACATTGATGAGTTTTTAAATCTTATCTTGGCAAATGAGGCTGCCTTATTATTTAAAGAAATCGCTTTAATAGGCACGGCTTTTATAGAATTTGAAAGATTTTGTTTTGAGCTTGAAAAGCCTATAAAAACACAAAATAAAAAGGTACAAAATGACCTTTCTAGATCCGAATTTTTAAGGAGAGAAACCAATAAAAGGAGAAAGCTTGGAAAAACGCAGGAAATTTCTTAAAAACTCTGCCCTAGCTTTAGCTGGAGTGGGTGTTTTAGGTGCGACAAATGTGGCTTTTGGCGAAGAAAAAGCTGAAAATAAACTTGTTCGCGGAAAGAGTAAAAAAAAGGAAGTGCTTTATCAAAGAAGTGCTAACTGGGAAAAATACTACATAAAGGCTGAATAATGAAATTAAATCGTCGTTCATTTTTAAAAATGGCAGCACTTTCAAGCCTTGCAACTCCGCTTTTGGGGCGTAGTGAGGTGTTAAGAGAGGCTAAGGAAAGTGAGCTAAGTGAGGCTTTTGAAGGAAGCAAAAAGGTAAGAAGTGTTTGCACTGCCTGTTCTGTGGGCTGCGGTATCATTGCTGAAGTGCAAAATGGCGTTTGGCTTAGACAAGAAATCGCCCAAGATCACCCTGTGAGCTTTGGAGGACATTGCTGTAAGGGTTCTGATATGATCGATATGGTGCGTTCTCATGTGCGTTTAAAATACCCTATGAAAAAAGAAAATGGCGAATGGAAACGCATAAGTTACGAGCAAGCTTTAAGCGAAATAGGAGAAAAATTAGCTGGCTATCGTAAGGAAAATCCTGAAAGCGTGATGTTTATAGGCTCTGCTAAATTAAGCAATGAACAAGCCTATTATATACGCAAATTTGCCGCCTTTTTTGGGACAAATAATATAGACCACCAAGCTAGAATTTGACATAGCGCAACAGTCGCCGGTGTGGCGAATACATTTGGTTATGGCGCGATGACAAATCATCTTGGCGATATACAAAAGTCAAAATGTATTTTCATTATAGGAGCAAATCCGGCTGTAAATCACCCTGTGGGCTTTAGACATTTTTTAAAAGCTAAAGAAAAAGGTGCGAAGCTTATCGTAGTCGATCCTCGTTTTACAAAAAGTGCAGCAAAAGCGGACATTTACGCACAAATTCGTCCCGGCACTGATATAGCTTTTATGTATGGTATGCTTAAAATTATCTTTGATGAGGGTTTGGAAGATACAAAATACCTTGACGAAAGGGTTTTTGGGATCGATAAAATTAGAGAAGAAGCGGCAAAATGGGACGCTAAAGAGGTTGAAAATGTTACGGGCATACCAGAGGCTAAATTAAGAGAAATTACCTTTGAAGTCGCTAAAAATAAGCCTACAACGCTCATTTGGGCTATGGGGCTTACCCAGCACACCGTAGGAACTTCAAATACGCGTTTAGCACCTATTGTGCAAATGGTGCTTGGTAATATCGGTAAATTTGGCGGTGGAGTGAATATTTTAAGAGGACACGATAATGTGCAAGGTGCGTCCGATGTGGCTTGTTTGAGTGAAAATTTACCCGGCTATTATCCTTTAAATGAAGCGAGTTGGAGATATTACGCGCAAATTTGGGGCGTGGATTATGAGTGGCTTTTAGGAAATTTCGTCAGTAAAGAGTGGATGCACAAAACGGGCTTAAGCCTTGCTAGATGGTGGGCGGCGGCTTTAAATGGCAAAGATGATAATGATAAAATAGACAATGCGGGAACGGCTTTAAAAGCTTTAATTGTAATGGGTAATGGTATTACCTCAACCGCCCAGCAGGCTAAAGTCAAAGAGGGTTTAGAGGCTTTGGAGCTTTTAGTTTTAGCCGATCCTTTCGTCAATGAAGCGGGTATTATAAGTGAGAGAAAAGATGGAATTTATCTTCTTCCTGCTGCAACGCAGTTTGAAACAAGTGGGAGTGTAACCGCCACTAATCGCAGTGGGCAGTGGAGATTTAAGGTCGTAGAGCCACTTTATGAAAGTAAGGAAGATCAAGAAATTTTATTTGAACTTGCTAAAAAACTCGGCTTTTATGAGGATTTCACTAAAACCTTACGCGATGAAAATGGCAAAATTGTTTGGCCTGAAAACGCGACAAAAGAATTTGCCGGGGCAATTCGTAGCATAGGGCTTAATGGCTGGAGTGCAGAAAGACTTAAAAAGCATACGCTAAACTGGGATAAATTTGATGAAATCACACTCGAGGGTAAAGAAGGTGAGGTAAAAGGCGAGTATTTTGGACTTCCTTGGCCTTGTTGGAGTGAAAAGCACCCGGGCTCTCCTGTGCTTTATAATACTGACATTGAAGTGGCTAAAGGCGGTATGGGCTTTAGAAATAATTTTGGGCTTGAGTATGAGGGCGAAAGTCTTTTGGCTAAAAACGCTCCGTTAAATTCGCCTATTAATACAGGCTATCCGCAAATTACTAAGGATAATATAGAAAAGGTTTTAGGCATTACTTTAAGTGAAGAAGAAAAGGCTAAAATGGGTCCAACTTGGGCTTTAGACGCGAGTAATATCATCGCCACAAAATGTATGCAAAAAGGCATAGTGCCTTATGGTAACGCTAAGGCTAGAGCTGTGGTATGGACATTTAAAGATCAAATTCCGCTTCACAGAGAGCCACTTCACTCTCCAAGAAATGATTTGGTGCAAAAATATCCTAGCTTTGAAGACCAAAAAGCTCTTTATAGAGTGGATACGAAATTTATTTCCGTGCAGCAGGCTAAGGATTATTCCAAAGAATTTCCGCTTAATCTTGTTACCGCGCGTCTTGTGAATTTAAATGGTGCAGGTATGGAAAATAGGGCTTCTATGTATCTTACTCGCCTGACGCCTGAGATGTTTTGTGAGATTAATGAAGCATTAGCCAAACAAGAAAATATCAAAAAAGGCGATATGATATGGGTGCATTCGCCTGAAGGCACGAAGATTAAGGTTAGAGTTAAAATTAATAACGGTGTAGCTAAGGATATGATTTTCCTACCTTTCCACTTTACAGGAGTCATGCAGGGTGTGGATTTAACGCATAATTTCCCTGAAGGAACGAAGCCTTATGCAAGTGGAGAAAGTGCAAATACGGTAACAAATTATGGTTATGACATTATGTGTCAAATTCCAGAAACTAAGGGTGGCTTGTGCCGAATTTCAAAGGATGGGGTGTAAAAGATGAGTAAGATTAATTTTGCAAATTTAGAAAAAGAGCGTTTGAAATTCTTTTGCGATAATGAAAGATGTATCGATTGTAATGGCTGCTCTGTCGCTTGTGATGAAGCACACGAGCTGCCTATTAATATACGCCGTCGTCGCGTGATAACGCTTAATGAGGGCGAGGAGGGGAAAGAAGTTTCGACTTCTATCTCTTGTATGCATTGCGATGATGCGCCTTGTGCGATTGTGTGTCCTGTGGATTGTTTTTATATTAGAGGCGATGGGGTGGTTTTGCACGATAAAGAAATTTGTATAGGGTGTGGATACTGCCTTTATGCTTGTCCTTTTGGAGCGCCGCAATTTCCACAAAGTAGTGTCTTTGGAGATAAGGGCATTATGGATAAATGCACGATGTGTGCGGGAGGTCCTGAAACGACAAATTCGCAAAAGGAAAGAGAGCTTTACGGACAAAATAGAATCGCCGAGGGTAAAGTGCCTGTATGTGCGGCGATGTGTTCAACTAAGGCTTTGTTAGTTGGAGAAAGCTCTAAGATAGAAGAAATTTACGCACATCGCTTAGAAAGTAGAAAATATGGCATTAAAGCTCCAAGCGAAAGTATGGAGTGGAGAATAGCCTATACAGGAAAGGAGCGTTTATGAAAAAGCTTTTTTTACTCGTTCTTTCTTTTGCAAATTTATTTGCCTATGGTGAAGAAAGAATGGGGCAAGATACGCAAATTTGGGATTATAATCGCATTACAAATATAGCAAATTATGATACTTTTGGTAAGCTTTGGACGACTTTGCAAGGCGAGTATATCGCTACCGTAGCTTTGCTTAGTGTGATTGCCGTTTTGGCGGCTTTTGCTTTGCATTATATGGTTATAGGTCCTAAGCAATTCTCTCACGCAGGAAAGAAAATTTACGCCTTTTCGCTTTTTGAAAGACTTTTTCACTTTATCGCTGCACTTTCTTGGGTGATTTTAGTGCCGACAGGTTTTATTATGATGTTTGGAACGACTTTTGGTGGGGGGCTTTTTGTGCGAGTGTGTAAAAATTTACACGCCATTGCGACTATCTTATTTATCGTTTCTATTATCCCTATGTTTTTTTGGTGGATTAAAAGAATGCTTCCTGCAAGTTATGACATTAAATGGCTGATGATAGTAGGTGGTTATTTAAGTAAGGAAAAAAAGCCCGTGCCAGCAGGAAAATTTAACTTTGGACAAAAATCGTGGTATTACATCGCTGTTTTTGGAGGCTTTTTAATGATACTAACAGGAGGGTTTATGTATTTCTTAGACTTTAATTCTACTCCTGTGCAAAGTATTTTCGGGCTTAGCCATATCGAGCTTTTAAGGCTTAGTGCGATTATACATAATCTTTTAGGTATAGTGTGTGCTGTGTTTTTTGGCGTGCATATTTATATGGCTGTGTTTGCGATTAAGGGCAGTATTCACTCTATGATAAGTGGCTATAAAGAGGAAGAAGAGGTTTATATCCTGCATAGTTACTGGTATAAAGAGCTTTCTAAAAAGAAACAAATCGAACCTAGCTTTTCTTACAATCAATAAATTAGGAGGTGATTTATTATCCCTCCTCGAGATATTTTCTCAAAATATCTTTCACTTTGTTTTTTAACTCAAGTGGGGCAATGATTTTAACATAAGGAATCCATTGTTTGATGAAATTTAAAAACTCATCTTCATAAGAAACTTGTGTGCTTAAAGTATAACTCGTCTCATCTTCATCAATAATTTTATAATTAGTCAATATTTCTTTTCTAAAAAAATACTCTTTCGCCTTTTTATCTAGTCGCAAAAGCACCTCCCTACCCTCACCCAACCAGACATTTTGGTCATTTTGAATTTGCTTTTTAAAGGCTTCATTGGGAATAAATTTCTCGTTCATTACATCAAGTTTCAAAATTTTACTAAAATTAAAATGCTTTAATTTGCCATTTTCATCGGCTAAAAGATACCAAATACCCTTATAATTTACTAATTTATAGGGTTTTACACTGCGTTGTTTATTTTTATAGTCAAAATTTAAAACATTATGATTTAATATAGCAACGCTAAGATTCTCAAAAAGCTCATAATCCACCCTTTGAAAACCCTCATTTTTTATCTTCAAAATTGTATTAATTTTTTGGCTTAAAATATCGCTAATAAAATTTTTATCAAGCCTAGGATAAAGGTCACTTATACCGCTTATGGCGGCGAAATTTTGTATATCTTTAAAACTAAGTTGCCCCAAAGCAAAACTTTCTAAAGTATATTTACCATTTTCTCTTTTAATAGGCATAAAGGAAAGTCTTTGATTTAAGTCTCTTTGTATAGTTCTCGTATCCACATTAAATTCCTGCGCTAACTCCTCCACGCTCACGCTTTCACCATTATTAAATTTTAGCAAGATTTGCACCAAGCGTGTGCCTAATTTGTCGTATTCTTTCACAAATTTTCCTTAAGAATCAAAAGGTCTTTAAGCAAACTCGTATTTTCTATCCCCAAAATCTCACTCCTTAGACTCTTAAGTTCGCTTAAGCTTGGATTTTTGGCGTGAACAGCTTCATTGCGTATCTTTTGGATAAGACTTAAGCTTTTTGAAAAACGATAGTTAATAAATCTAATAAGTTCTCTATCTAAATAAACTTGGATTTTTGGGTGCTTGAGTAGAAATTTAATGCTTCCAAGATTAGGTTTTTGAGTAAAAAAATCTTCGAGTATATAATCTTTACCCTGCACATTATATTTTAAATCATAAAGGCTAGAATTTTGTTCACAAAGCTTTAAAAAAAGCTTTTTTGCAAAACTATAAAGCTCATATTCTAAGGTTTTAGAATATTTAACAATAATGCTTGTGAAGTCATTAAGCGGGTCATTTTCGCTATGCATAAGCTCTAATTCTGCGTTGATAAGATTGCTTACACTATTAGGGTGGAGAAGATAAAAAAGTCTTTTACCAAAAATAAAGCGTATGAAATTTTCTTGCATAGTCAAATATTTTTCATCTTTATATACGCTTAAATAATGCCTCTCATCGTCTATAAAATAACAACACTCTTCCTTCATTCTTACGCACAAAGGATAGCTGTAATTATTACCATAAATGGCGTAAGTATGATGATTAGGCGTGATAAAATTGGCTAAAAATCTATCTCTTAAAAGGCTAAAATCCTCCCTCACCAACTCCCTTAAATCACTAATGATAAAAAAATCCTCCACTTCCAAATTCTTTTCTTTGTAGTAAGCAGGAATTAAACTTTCATCGGCATTTTTACAAACTTTTATCACCTTAGCAACAAATAAATTCGCATAATCGCTTAGAAAAAGTTGTAAAAAATTATCCTTAGTGGTAGTTTGATAGATATTTTCTAGGGAATCTTGCCTTTCTTGGTCATTTAGCTTAGATTTAATTTTACCAAAGGCAACTTGAGATTTTTTCTGTAAAATACTCAAATGCTGCTCGATAACATCGCTTTGGTAATAAGGATTGTAAAGAATTAAAAGATGATTCATATTTTAGCTTTCTTTGAAGAATTTACGCACATATTTTAGCGTATCTTTCAATAAAATTGCCTTATTTGAAAAGCTCTTTGATGTTTTGCTTAATGTCATCAGAATTTTGCTTGTAATCTTGCAAAAGCTCTTTGACAATCTCAAAAATTTCATCAAAATCCTCAGGATATTTATTTTTAAAATCAACCAATAAATCCAAAGCCAAACAAAGGGCATCGGCGTTACCCTTACTGCTTTGAAAAATATTTTTTATATCCATTAGTAGATTTACAATACGAGAACTTTGTAAAGGATTTGTAAGGCGTTTAAGGATTAAGCCCTTAAACACACCAGCAAGTTTAAATGATGAAAAAATTTTAGAGAACATTTTGTTTATTTCCTAATTCTTAAACTTAAAAATGCGAGATAAAAATTCCAAAAGCCCACTTCTTTCGCCCTTACAACGAGAGCAGATAAAATCTAGCGGATTTAAGGCATCGCTTTTAGGACGAGCTAAAAATTTCTCCCCACATTTTAAACATTTTTGAAAACTTGGTCTAGGCTTTATCATCGTTTATCCCAAAAAAAGTTCATCTTTAAAATATATAACATCATCTTCAGTCAATCTTTCCTCTAAATATTTATTAATAAATTCTAAAGCGATATTTTCTTTTTCAAAATTTAAATTGTTTTCCAAAAGAAAATATTTAGCCAAAAATTTCCTAGAAAATTGTTTTTCACATTCTTTTAAACTTAACAATAATTTAGGTGCTATTTTTTGCTTATTTTCATAGTGTCTTTTAATCTCTTTCATTACACCACCGCGTCTTTGTATATCCAAAAGGCTTTTAATATCTTCTACATCAACCTTATCAAGCCAAGAAGATCCTAATATAACGCCACTTTTAAAGTGTTTTGCATAAAACTCATAGACACTTCTTTGTAGGTCATTTTCTTCAATAAAATCATTAGAACTTGTATTTGAACTTTGCTCTATTTTACACATTACCGCCTTATTAAAACCTCCAGAAAAAACAACAGCAACGCCCGTTTCAAGCTTTCCAAGATATTGCGCTTGCTCTTCTTCTAGCGCCATTGTATTTGCGATAGTTTCTTTATCATCTGCAGCAAAAATTCTATGGACAATCTTAGTATTTGTGTTTTTTAGCACTTCTGGAGTAAGTTTGTTTGGAATTTGGTCAGCAATCATCAAGCATTCCCCATACTTACGGATTTCAGCTAACATATCAGCAAAAACCTCTACTCCCTGCTTTTTATTAAGACTATCTCCGGCTTGATATTTGCTTAAAAGCCTATGAGCCTCCTCAATAAGAATGATATGCTTAATATCGTGCTTTCTTTCACTAGAAAAGAAATTAGCCTTAATGGCTTCTAAAATATTACTCAAGATAAAGCCCATAATTAAAGACTTTTCGCTACCATTTCGAATTTCTTCTATCTCCAAAACAACCCGTTTATCGAGTAATTGTCTAAAATCAATAGACCTTTTTGTATTTAACATAAAGCCCTTAGAACCTACCAAAAGTCCGTTTAATCTAGCCTTTATAGAACCTATATAATCGTTTTTTAGTCTTTCATCAAATCCTTGCTTTAAAACAACATTTTCAATTTTATTATTTAAATCTTCTAAAGTTGGAAAAGAATAAATTCCATCATCAAAAGCAATTTCTCCATAAATTTCATTTTTATTAGTAGCAATATTCCAACCCTTATCCTTATAGCATTCATATATCGCACTTTCTATAATTTGAGGGATTGCCGCTTCCATATCAAATGCCGCTTCTATACTTGCTTTTATCATATCTACCCGCGAAGTGATGCTTTCGTGAGGAAAAAATTCAAAAGGATTAAGTCTAAAAGGTGCTACCGTATCCTTTCCTAATGTAAAAATCAGCAGGTCATCATATTTCTTTTTCAAAATTCTATATTCTGTTTTTGCTGGTTCTATCACTAAAAACGGCTTATTAGAATTAATCAACAAATTTTGGCAAGTCGTTGTTTTACCACTTCCTGTAACACCCGTGATGAAAATATGTTTATCCAAACTTAATTTATCGATACTTACATTTTTATTAGTAATATTTCCACTCTGCATTAGTTTTCCCAAAACAAGCTCATTTTCCGACTCAGGACTTTGAAAATTTAAGCCAAATTCTACCTCTTCTCGAAGTTCTAAACCCATTACATCTTTTTTAGGCAAACCTGAAATTAAACTTAGCTCCTTAGAACTAATCCAATTTCCCAAACTGGTATAACTTTGAGAAAGCAAAGAATTAATTTTAGGGTCACAATTTTCAATTTTTATTTTAGGAAGTTGCAAGTTTCTAAAAGCGTGCAATCTCTTCCCATCATTAAGCAAAAAAGCGCGTAAAGGAATTTTATTACCATTTTCTCCACTAAAAAGAGAGATGATTGTATTTTCAAGTTTCTCTAAAACGGCTTGAGAATTAGAAAAACAAAACATACTACTCACAAACATTCCCTTACCTTTCCCATAGTCGATTCTAGGAATCAAAATTTCATCGATATATTTAAGCCAATCTTGACTTTGCTTATCGATAAATTCAAAAGTGAGAGCATTAGAAGTTGTAGTGCTTTCATTAGTGCTTGTTGTAAGGGACTTATTAGTTCCATCAGTTACACTCGTGCTCTCTCCTTCATTTTTAGTAATAGCTTGACTTTTACTTCCACCTACGGTGCGTGTTGTGCTTGAACCTTGCGATTGACTTTGCGAACTTCCCTTATTAGTGCCTGAGCTATCATACCTATCACCCTCTGAACGACTTGTGCCTTGAGATGTACTCTTACTCCTATTACTGTTCTCGCTCTGTGCTTCACTTTCATTTTGGGCAATGGTTTCACTCTTACTTTCTCCTGAATTTTCGCCCTTAGTCTCACTATAATTTGTGCCTTCTGTTTTACTTTCTCCTTCACTCCTAGCGTTTGATGTTGATTCTTGTTCGCTGCGTTTTGCCATTGGAGAAAGTGAAGAATAAAGCTCAAAAATATTATTTTCTATCCCTAAAATTTCATTATCATTTACTAAAGAAGCGATAATCATAAAGCCAAATTCACTATCAACACCCATAACATCAGCAAGACGATCAACGCCTTGAAACTCATTTTCATCTTTTAATATACCTGGAACACCCTCTATGACACTTTGAAAAGAATTATTTTGAATTTTCTGAAGCACGGCGCGTTTTTTTTCTTTTTTAATCGCCTCTATCTTACTCCCACGAAAATTTCCTTTTATGCTAGGTTCAAGTATAAATTTACCTATTTCATCGATGTTTAATTTTGGAGCTTGTTTTGAATGATTTCTTGCTATACCATAGTAAAACTCTACTCCCTCATTATTCCCTAAAATGAGATAAATAAAATTAATCCCCTCTATCCTCAAAGCACTTAAAACATTTTCCAAAGCCTCTCTGCGAGGTGCATCTTTTTTAAAAGTTACACTTTCAACCTTATAAAGCACCATATCGCTTGGGTCTATATCCTGCGTTTTTAAGGTGCTAATATTGTCCTTACTATTAAGATAGTAATTATTTTGCTTACTTAAAAAATTTTTTACTTCTATCATTTTAATTTTTCCAACCTTTCCTTATATTCTCTTTCTCTTTTTTCTCTAAAAAATTTATATGTTTCAGTCTCCTCTTCAAGCTCTTCGCCATCTCCATCTAAAACAATAGAGTGGGTATTGATTTTATTTTGAAGTGTGATGTTTGAAGATAAACAAAGTTTCTTTTTTTTACTCCCTATTATGGCACCATCTTCGGTTTTTATCTTAAAATCACATTGAAATTTACTCAAAACCTTCTCAACGATACTTTTATTCCAAATGCTATCTTGCAAATACTCTGTGAAGAAAGAGCTTTGAAAAATGATTGGATTTTGCTCGTCCCAAATAAAAGCAAAGTCAAGTTCATCTCCTTGCATATATTCCTCTTTTTCCTCCCACCACTTCCAAAAATCGTCCCAAATTTCAAAAGAGGTCGCTCCCTCATTTTTCAAAGCCAAAAGCTCACTATTATAAAATTTACAAATTGTAATTTTATGGTCTTTAATCAAAAATAAATTACAAATCACTCTTTTTTCTTTATCCACTTTTCTTCCTTTCAAAACCCAAACAAGTGCTTTTTTTGCTATTTATAATGAAGTTTATCGCATCCTTTAACACTATCTTCTGCTTGATTCTTTATTTTTTTTGCTCTTATTCACTCCCTTAACTTTTTTGTTGGCAAAAGAAAAGAATTCATCGCTTGAGTGAAGTTTATATTTTTCTTTAAGACTTGAAAAATCCGCACCATTATTAGAATTCGCATTTGCTTTAGCAGCTTCCATTTTTTTAATAAGGGCACTGATTTCACTAAAATCCTCAGAATTGATATTGTTTTGACTGGAATTTTTAAGTATGCTTTCAACATCCTTTTCGTCTATTTTACCCTCATTAAATTTCTTCCCCATACCTTTCCAAAACTCAGTACTTGTTTGATTATTAAGGTTCGCAATACCTAAACCAATTCCACTCCAAAGACCCATTTTTTCTCCTTATTTTAATTTGATAGTAAAATTTCTTCACCCTTAGATAAAACCTAAAATACTCAATCATTTCTAAGAAGTGCGTTAAATTTATCCTTTTGCTCTTGCTCTGTAAGCTCTGGCTTACTTTCCTTCAATGCCTCCTTCAAGGTTTGTGAAATATCCGATGGCTTTGTTCCATTCGCTAAGGGTTGATTTTGCATATAACGCACTAAATCCTCAGAATTGATATTGTTTTGACTGGAATTTTTAAGTATGCTTTCAACATCCTTTTCGTCTATTTTACCCTCATTAAATTTCTCTCCCATACCTTTCCAAAACTCAGTACTTGTTTGAAGTTTGAATTTTTCATTAAGGCTCTTAATACCTAAACCAACGCCCAAAGCTGTATCCGCCCACTTATCTATATCGCTTTTTTCTTTATTTAAATCAATTCTTCCCGCTTTCATTTCAGCACTAAGATAGTCAATATAAGCATTAGTGCTATCAAAATCCTCAGGCTTTTTTTCAGCCTGTCTTAGTGCGGCACCGTAATCCTCAGGCGTATATTCCTTTTCAAAGATGCCTAACGAATTTACCACCGCAGATACCACATCTACAATTGACTTTAGATAAGGCGAGAAAGCCTCTATTGTCTTAAATAAAGAGCTACCGAAAGACCCCAAAGTACTACATACACTACTTACCACACTAATTCCTGCACTAATTGCTGTACCAACGAAACTCCAAAAACCCATTTTTTCTCCTTATTTTTAATTTGATAGTAAAATTTCTTCACCCTTAGATAAAACCTAAAATACTCAATCATTTCTAAGAAGTGCGTTAAATTTATCCTTTTGCTCTTGCTCTGTAAGCTCTGGCTTACTTTCCTTCAATGCGATCTTCAAGGTTTGTGAAATATCCGATGGCTTTGTTCCATTCACTAAGGGTTGATTTTCCATATAACGCACTAAATCCTCAGAATTGATATTGTTTTGACTGGAATTTTTAAGTATGCTTCCAACATCCTTTTCGTCTATTTTATCCTCATTAAATTTCTCTCCCATACCTTTCCAAAACTCAGCACTTGTTTGAAGTTTGAATTTTTCATTAAGGCTCTTAATACCTAAACCAACGCCCAAAGCTATATCCGCCCACTTATCTATATCGCTTTTTTCTTTATTTAAATCAATTCTTCCCGCTTTCATTTCAGCACTAAGATAATCAATATAAGCATTAGTGCTATCAAAATCCTCAGGCTTTTTTTCAGCCTGTCTTAGTGCAGCACCGTAATCCTCAGGCGTATATTCCTTCTTAAAGATGCCTAACGAATTTACCACCGCAGATACCACATCTACAATTGACTTTAGATAAGGCAAGAAAGCCCCTATTGTCTTAAATAAAGAGCTACCAAAAGACCCCAAAGTACTACATACACTACTTACCACACTACTTACCGCACCAATTACACCCAAAAAACTCATTTTTTCTCCTTATTTTAATTTGATAGTAAAATTTCTTCACTCTCATAGCAAAGACCAGCTTCTTTATCCCATACACCATACCTAAAAGTATTTGGACCTGTGATTTTTATGCGAAGTTCCGCATTCTCATAACAATTATCAAGACTAATATTATAAGACTTTACCTCCTCAACACCTAATGAACCAGAAGTAGCACTCGCATATGGAGTATAGTAAATTGGATACTCTTTCGTATCATTGTCGCATTTGGCAAAGGTATGCCATTCCCCACTTACTGTATCTAAATTGTCTTTATCAAGCTTAATCACAAATTTCTTCATTCTCACTACACCAAGATAGAAATTAAATTTAGCCTCATCATCGATGCCTACTTCAGAAATGACATTGATACTGCCTCCCTTTCTTCCGTCAAGTAAGCCAAACACAACACCCGTTTTACAAGTGATTTTGGTGGATAAGTCATCATTTGTATCCTCTTCTAAATTCAATTCTCTACGCTTTTCTTCAGCTTCTGGAGTCCCAAGTGCTGGATAAAGCTCAAAATCTAAACTCTCATTTTCTCTTTTAGCTTTTTGCATCATTCTTTCAAAAGCTTCCTTAACTAAAGGGGAACGCGAAGAATTTCCTCCCAAAAAGATATGAAGTTTGTTAATGCCTTTCATCTTTTCAACAGCAATCTTATAGGTATGATAAAAATTTTCAACTCCCTTATCAATACGCTCAACCAATTTAGCCTCCAAATCCTTAACATTACACTCAAGCTCCAGAGCTATCATTTTTCCGTCATTATCTATGAGACTCACTTGTAATTTACCGCTTTTTAACGCACTAATTTTCTCATCGACTATTTCCTCTTCTTTTCTAAAAAGGTCGATATTTTCCCAAAAAGGTCTAATTTCCTCCACAAGAGCGGTGGTATTTTTCCTTGCTTCTTGTGAATTTTGAACTAAACTTTCATCTCCACCAAAGCCCCGCTCTGTAATTGGCTTTGTAAAAGAACAACCCTTTGAACGCATAGCATTCTTGTTTGCCTTAAAAATTTCATAAGCCAAAAATTCGAGCAAATACTCTCCCCCAAGATAAGGGTCCCCACCCGCACCAAAATGCTCTATATCAAAGTCGTAACGACTCTTTTCACTACCACGCCAAACTCCAAAATCAAAATCTGTCGTTCCACCACCAAAATCAAATACCCCATAAAAAGTTTTCTTATCTACAAATGCTTCATCATAAAAGCCATACGCCTGTAAAGCACTGATAGCATAAGCTGCGGGCTCACTAACACTAAGTTGAACTTTAAATTGCTTTGAATATTCTGATCTAAATACCGCATCAGGGATAGCTTTAGCAATGCCCCTTTCAAAACTTTGACGGATTTTCTCCCTTACCGCTTGAGGATATTTCACTGGAAATGATAATACATAATTCAAATAAATCCCACGCATCATATTATTAATATATCTACCTATATAATAAGCATAAATTTCAATAGGATTTAAATCGCCCTCTTCACATTTCACAAAATCTTTTAGGGTGTAAGATTGCGAGTTATCTTTGATACGAAATTTATTATCAGTTGTGCCAGCCCATTGCTTTAAATTGCTAAAAAAGCGGTAAAATCCCTCATTATCAGCCTTTTTAAGATTCTCGTTTGCAGCGTGAGAAATGCGTATATCTTCCCAAAAAGTAAGTGGTCTTGACTTACAAGAATCATAAGCATTTTTAAACCTTTCTATATTCACAAATTCTACGATAGTAGGATTTTCATAATCGTCTTTTTCTTGCTCTGACTTAGTATCCCCAGAACCTATACGAAAAAGTCTCTTATGCGATGTCTCATCAATCAACCCCGCAACAGTGCTTTTAGTCCCAAAATCAATGGCAACAACACCCTGTTCTTTAACATCTAATAATGGGGACCTTGCATTAAGAGGCTTTTCTAATTTGATACTTTCCGTCTGTTTAGTCCCTTTTGTAGCTCTATAAATATCCCAATGCCCTTTATTAATATCGTAAAGTAAGGTTTTATCATAAGCACTTAAATTCACAGCATAATAATCTACTTTAAGCAAAAAATTTTCTATTATTTTTTGCCGTAAGGCTGCTGGTAAATCCTCTTTAGTAACATGCTGTAACTCTGCTGGTAAATCCTTCCTAATAACATTAAATTCTTGCGCTAACCTTTCATATTCATTTGTATTTAACACAATGGTATCTATGGTTTTGACTTGCTGACTCATCATTTTCCTTTCTATTATAATTCTACTAAGGAACGACTAGTATCATTCCCATCTTTAAAGCCTACTAGGCAAACCTTTTTTATTGACCCTTGTCCTTTGCTATCTTTGATGTTAGTATGCTCCTTATTATTAAAATTATCACCCTCTTTTACCTCTAAGCGTTTAAACCCATACAATTCTTCGTGTAAGGGAAAAAGTTTGTTGAATAATTCTATTATAGATGAATCTTCACATTTTTCATTTTCTATGAAGCCATAAAGACTTTTTAAAATAGTCCTATTTGTGCTAGTAGCGTTAAAATGTATCAAATTATCATCTTTAATGTATGTAAAGTTACTGCGAAATTGAGAAGATAAGCTCTTATAAAACTCATAAAGTTCTATATTTACCTCATTTTTTAAATTTTCTAATGTCTGGCTTGTCTTGTTATTTTTTTGCTCTAATGCTTCATTTCCCACCTTTAGTGCAAGATTTTCTTCTTGGAGTCTTCTTAGATTAATTTCAAGCTCTTTTTTGTTATCCTTAGTTTCATCTAATTCTCTTTTTAAATTTTCTAATGTCTGGCTTGTCTTGTTATTTTTTTGCTCTAATGCTTCATTTCCCACCTTTAGTGCTTGATTTTCTTCTTGGAGTCTTCTTAGATTAATTTCAAGCTCTTTTTTGTTATCCTTAGTTTCATCTAATTCCTTTTCAAGCTTTTTTTTGTCGCCTTGAACTGATTCCAAGATCTCTTTAAGTCCTTCTAAAGCCCTAATAAGCTCCTTACTATCCTTTTCCCTAACAAAAGTTACGCAACTTTTTTGCCCATCGCTAGATTCTACACTAACTATAAGCTTTTTAATGCTATCTTCTTTCATGTTCTCTACCATAATTTTCACTCCTTTAATTTTGTATTTTTTAAAAATTTTAAAAATCCATTTACATAATTTAATATAAGCCTTCTTTTTTTTTACTACCTTCTTTTTTTTTACTGCCTTCATCTTATTTCGTATCCTCACTATCTAAAATCTGCATCATACGCTCGTGAATCAATTTTTTGCTCTTAATCTCCTCTTTTTGTTCCTTATTTGCCTTAGCATAAATTAAAATTTGTAATACATTAAGTTTTTGAAGTATGCTTTTACCTGTCTTATATTTGTCCCTATAAGCCGCATAACGATGTAAAATTTCTCTAAGACTTTTATCCTCTAAAAGCAAATTAAGGTCTTTCGTATAATCAAGCTTGACACAATGTAATAATTGTATAAATTTAGCACTGACAGAAATGGGTTCTTCATCACATAAAATCATCAAATCGATATTTTCTAATTTTTTAAATTTTTCCTTAACCCTTTCATTTTTTAAAAACAATAGCACAGTCGTGCTATCTAGGCTTGCAGACTTAATTTTTTCTTTTTTTTCTAAAGACTGATTTTCATTTTTCTCAAAAAATTGGCTTTTTTCTTGTTCTTGGGTAATGATAGCTTGTGCTTCCTGATTTATCCTTTCACTTTCATCAATGAGGTCTTTAAATAAATCATCAGCCACTTCAATCAAAGCCGCCAAGCGGTCAAAATAGCGTTTCTTATCAGCTGAAAGCTCCTCTCCAGCCTTATACCTTGCCTTATGCTCCACTTCAGCCCAAACATGTTGTAATAAAGTCTTAATTTGAATTTCAGCTTTCAAACCCTCCAATTTTTCTTCATTTATGTCTAAATCTTGTTTTGACACGATATTTAACATTTTTGGGGAGTAACTAATCACTAAATGTTTACCGAGATAACCAAACTTCCTTTGCTCTCTAAGCTCTTGCGTTTTATCGATACTATTTTCCTCATCAATTTGCTCTCTAAGTTCTGCTCTAAGTATTTCATAGACAATTTGACTATCTTTAATCGAAGTGAGTAAAATCTTAACACCAACCAAATCGGTAACTTCTTTTAAAGGATTGCTGTATTTAAGCCTCTTGTCATCTCTGTTAATTTTCCCCTCAAAACTTTCAGGAGTTTTAGTGCGAGATTGCGTTTCAGCGACATTTTTATCTAGCTTACCTTCTTTAACAGCCTTATCAATCAAAGCATCAATATATGCTCTTAAAATACTTTCAAAAGATTTATAAATAGAGACATCTTTTTTATACTGCTCAAGCACTTCTTTTGAATTAAATTTTATTATATCTTTTAGAGGTTCCTCTGGGGTTACCTCAAGATTAAAATCTTTTATCATAAACTTCACCATACCTTAATATTTTTAGATAAAAAATGTTTTTTATTATATCACCCCCCCCCCCCCCCCTTGTCAAGTAAAGTGCCAAAATTCAATATCTATCTCTTAAAATGTGTTTCCACCCCCACAATAAAAAGAGTAAATATAAAACACAAAGCACTAAATTATAGGGAAAGGGCTGTGAGTAGAGATAATTAAATATCCCAATCCCCACAAGAACAATAAAAATGATAAGGAGGCAACCAAAATGAACTACAACACTAGCAAACCCCATCAAAACTAACGCAAGAGCGACCCACAACATCATCGACCTCTAAAAATACGAGATAAAAATTCCAAAAGCCCACTTCTTTCGCCCTTACAACGAGAGCAGATAAAATCTAGCGGACTTAAGGCATCGCTTTTAGGACGAGCTAAAAATTTCTCCCCACATTTTAAACATTTTTGAAAACTTGGTCTAGGCTTTATCATCAAAAAGCTTCATTATAAAGGGTTTTTCTTTTGAAAAATAAAGATTCATTTGCCTTAAATATTTATTAAGCTTATCATCAACGCTTTTTGGATAAACTCCACTTTCCTTCACTCCCTCCAAAAGAGAAACCATAATGCTATTAAGCCCATTAAACCATATAAAAAGTTCTTTTTCTCTAGGATTAAAATCCTCAAAATTATTTTTTTGAGAAGCCAGATGCATAAACTCATCTTGTAAATAATCCAAGCAATTCATCAACATTGTCATCTTAAACCTTATTCCAAGACTTATAAAATCCTCAGCCTGAAAGACAAAGTTGATAACTTCTCCTTCAAAATGATTCACCCTTAAAAGAAGCTCTTGGATAAAATTAAACCTTCTAGCTTCTTCTTCGGCACTTCCTAATGTATCATCGCTACTTGTATCACTCGCAAAATATTCATAAAACTTTTTTAGCCCATATCCTGTAGCAGCGAGGGCGATACCGCCCACTATAACTTTTTTAAGCATTTTTACTCCTTATCTTTCAAAGTCTCATTAAGCTCTTCATTTGTTTTAGAAAGTTCAGTTTCAACAGAATCTTTTTCAGTTTTCTCTAAATCTTCATTTTCTTCAAAAAACGCATTGAATTTAGCAAAAGCTTCCTTCGTCCTCTCATCTTCCTTAAATTGCTCTTCGCAATCTCCGTCCGCCTTAGAATCTTCGCCTAAAAAAGCTTCCACCTTATCAAAAATCTTTTCCGCTCTATCCTCAAAATCTTCGATTTTATTATAAAAAGAGTCCATCTTATCGCTCACCATTTGCGACACAACATCTTTTGAATTCTCAACCCACCAGCTATTTTCTTCCTTAGTTTTGTCATAATGCTTTTTAAATTTGACTCCAGCATAAGCAAGAACACCTGCTCCTATAATTAAAGGTAACATTTTTTCTCCTTTGACTTAAAATTAATAAGGAGATTATAAAACACACTAACGACAGGTCGTGTCGTAAATAGCAATAAAAAATAAATTAAGACTTATTTTATACTATTTATTATACAATCATCGCATTTTATTTTTGGGATTTATCGATGAAAAAAGTTATAAAAACTCTATTTTTAAGTATTATTTTTTTATTTTATGGTTGTGGGGGGGGGGGGGGTGGCTCGGTAGGCACAGCCTTAAAGCCACCTTCACTTCGCCCTCCCCAAGTAGCACCAACTCTCTTTTCAAAAGCTCATCAACCAACGCAATTTAGCAGCGTTCAAACACCACAAACAGATAATTACAACGATGAAAATAAAATTTCTCACATCGGCATAACTGATGGAGTTTTTGCCACATATGACAAAACTGAGGCTAAAAATATGACGATGACTAATCAAGTCATTGCAAATACCACAGGTGCTGAGGGACACGGCTCAAAAGTAGCTTCCGTAGTCGCTAGATATAATAATACCTCAAAGCTTTTTGGCTATGATGCGGGTGAAGCAGATAAAACTACGCTTAATTCAAGTAAGTTAAGTTCAGCCTACATCACGCTTGAAAAGCAAAACACAAAAATTTACAATAATTCTTTTGGCACAAACCCGACTGCTGATTTAAATCAAATCAATCATAATTTTTATGACAATTTAGCTAAAAGAGTAAAAGAGCAAGATAATATCTTCGTATGGTCAGCAGGAAATGAAAAAAAAGAAATGGCAAATGACCAATCCTCCCTCCCCGTAAAACACAATGAAGCTAAAAAAGGCTGGATAGCTGTAACAAGCCTTAATCAAAATAATCAATTTGATAACCGCTATGCTAATAAAATAGGCGAAAGAGCGAAAAACTGGGGCATAGCCGCACTAGGAGAGCATACTTTTCAACAAGGAAATGGCTCTGGAACCTCCTTTGCCGCTCCGGTGGTAACAGCAGCAGTGGCTAAAGTGTGGGAGCAATATCCGTGGATGGATAATCACTTAGTCGTTCAAACCATACTTAGCACGGCTGATAAAGAAAACTCAAACCAACCTACCGAAGAACCAAACGCTACCATAGGCTGGGGTAAGCTTAATGTAAATAGAGCCTTAAAAGGACCGGCGCGTTTTGACAAAAAACTTCTTTTAGATGGTAAAGATATGGTGGAGGTTCATTTAGATTACAGAAATTATACTAATCAAAATAAGCTTACTTGGAGTAATGACATCAAAGGCGATGCAGGACTTCATAAAAAAGGCACAGGGACGCTTATTTTAAGCGGAAATAATAGCTACACAGGAGAGACAAAAATAGAAAATGGTGCCTTAAAGCTCACAAATGGGGGCATTACAGGTAATAAAATCAATATCCAAACACAAGGCACACTCACCGCCGCTAGCTCAAGCAATATGATAAATGCAAAAACCATTGATAATCAAGGCGGAATTTTTGAAATCACAGGCAAAGGCGCTAAAATCGAAAACTATCAGGGAAGCTCACAGGCTAAAATCATCATCGATTTGGCAAGTAAATTAGAAGCCTCGAATAAAATCGATATGAAAGATAGTATCCTCATCACCAACGCAACGCAAACAAATAGCATTGTCTCCACATATCAAAACAGCTACCACACGCTTATAAGTGCCAATGAAATCGCTAATTTTAACGGCAATTATCAAATCACTTCAGGAAGCAATGCCTTCATCAACATCAAAGAAGCACTTTATAATAATAAAGAATTCAAGGTATCCTACACCAGAAACAGCACCCCTAGTGTCGTAAAAGCCCTAAATTACGATGATGAAAGAACCTTAAAAACGGCGGATAATTTTGAAAATCTTTTAAAGAGTTTAGAAAATGACAAGGAACAAAGCCCCATTTATGAAGCGTCTTTGAGTGTGCTTAATGCTAATGTGAATTCTTTAAATCGCATTATCGACTCGCTCACAGGCGAAATTCACGCGACAAATAATCACTTCCTAGCCAAGCAAAACGAACTCTTAGCCTATAAAACCGCCCAAAGAATCAATTATCTAAGAAGACAAGATAACAGCGGAATTTACGCCCTTGCTTTACATAGTAAATTTGACATTTCAAGCGATGTTTATGCGGGAGGTAATGCTAAACTTAACTCCGTGCTTATAGGGCATGACCATCATATTGATGATTTTATGTTAGGCTTTAATATCCTCGATGCGAAAACAACAGCAAAATTTGACAAAATAGCAGGAGAAAGCGAGATAAAAAATCACTATTTTAATCTTTATGGAAGTTATGAATTTGATGATTTTTATTTAGCGAGTGCTTTGGGACTTGGCTTTGTGAAAAATGAAACTCAAAGACTGATTAACAACGCCCCCTCTCATAGCCAGCACGATGATAAACTTTATAATTTTTACTTAGAAGCGGGGAAGGATTTCTCTCATCATAGTGCGATTTTTACGCCTTTTGTTGCGTTTGCTAATGAAAATATCACAAGGGGAGCTTTTAACGAGGATACCGCACTTGGTTTTGTAGCGGAGGAAAAGAACTATCATTTATATAAATTACTCGGTGGCTTGAGGACTTCTTTAGTTTTTGAACAAATTGAATTTGAGGGAGAGTTACGCCATAGTTTTGCCTTAAATCCTAGTGATTTTGACTTTGATGCGGCGTGGAAAAACGGCGCTAAGGCTTACATCAAAGGTGCGAAACAAAATAAGCATTTAACTTATGCAAATTTTAGCACAATTTATCATCTTTCACCACGCTTAAAACTCGACACACAATACGATTTATCCTTAGAAAATCTTAAACAAAATAAAGTTCATATCTTTAGCTTGGGTTTGCGTTATGCTTACTAATCTACCCTCACGGCAAATTGTCGTAAGGTGTAGATTGATTAAAAAAAAACTAATATAATATCTCATTAATTTATTATGAAAGAAAAAATTATGGAAGCTTTATTTACGACAGAAATTGTTAAATTCAAGGGCGATGAGCGTTTAGTTTGCGAAGATACTTTAGTGCGTGAAATTAAGCTTGAACTTTTTGTCAATGATGAGAAAATCGGTGCTTTAATGGCGACTCCCACAGATGAAAAAGCCTTAGCGGTGGGCTACTTGATGAGCGAAAATATCATCGCTAGCGTAAAGGACATTAAAAGCATAGAACAAGATGATATGAGTGTAAGGATAGAGGCTAAAATCGATGAGGCGAATTTAGCCAAGCTTAATGCTGAGGGCGTTGTCATTAGTGGCTGCGGACGCGCTCACACGGCAAACATTGACCCAGAAGCCATACAAGCGAGTCAAATCAATTCTAAAGCCCAATTTAGCAAAGATCAAATTTTAAAACAAATGAGTGAATTTTATACACAATGCGAACTTTACGAAAAAACAGGCTGTGTGCATACTGCAAAGCTTTTTGTCGATGAAAATACCTTTTTCATCGGCGAGGACATCGCCCAGCATAATACCATAGATAAGGCTTTAGGCAAGGCAAGACTTGCGGGGGTAGATTTGCAAAATTGCTTTTTAATGGTAAGTGGGAGATTAAGCTCTGAAATGGTCGCTAAAGCTGTTATGCATAAAATCCCAGCCCTTATTTCACGCACCGCACCCACTTGCCTTGGCGTGATGATAGCGAGAAAATTTAATCTTACTCTTTGTGGCTTTGCAAGAGGAGATAAAATCAACATTTACAGCGGAGAAGATAGAATTAATGCGTGAAATTGTAGAATATATGAAAGAACTTTTAAATAGCAATGAAAAATTAGACTGCGGGACCGCTTTTAAAATCGCTAAAAAATTTAATAAAAAAGTTGAGGAAATCGGCAAAATCGCTAATAAAAATGGAATTCGCATTGATAATTGTGAGCTTGGGCAGTTTGGACATTTGGACTTTGAAAAAGGTAAAATCGAAACTTTAAAAGCTCTTGAGCCTTTTTTGGATGAGAGAAAACGCATTTTTTGTCAAGACGCTAGAGAAGTAGCAAAACGGGGCTTTGGGCTTAAAAATGTGCGTTCAAGCCTTAAAGCCTATAAAATCGATGTAAAATATTGCAAATTAGGCTGCTTTAAGGAAAAAAAGGGTAAAAAATTTGTCGTTAAAACAAAAACTTGGATAGAAAATGCGGACGGAGACTTGCTCTTTGGCAAGGGTAAAACCGAGCTTTTAGAACTCATCGCACAAACGGGAAGCTTACTTCACGCCTCTAAGCTTATGGGGATCAATTATAAAAAGGCTTGGACACATTTACAAACCTTGCAACTTAATTCTCAAGAAACACTAGTAAGCTCAAGGCAAGGAAGATCGAGCAAATCAGGCACAAAACTCACGCCTAGAGCCTTAGAATTAATGCAAAATTATACGATTTTACAAAAAGACATTGAAGAATACGCCAACAAACGCTTTAAAGAGCTATTTTTCAAAGAAGAGAAAAAATAATTCGCAAAGGAGAACCATTGAAAATCGATTGTCGTAATTTAGACTGCCCAGCACCTGTGGTAGAGACAAAAAACGCCTTAGAAAAACTTGAAAATGGCGAAAAATTAGAAATTCTTTTAAATTCTCACATCGCAAAAAATAATGTGATAAAATTTTTAAACTCCTTAAATTTAACTCACACTTGCGAGGAAAGGGGCGAGGAATTTTGCATCACAGTGCAAAAAAGTGCTTGTGAGCTAAATTTCAATGAAGAAATCAACAATACAATTTTATTTTTAAAAAGCACTAAAGTAGGCGATGGGGAGCTTGGGGAGAATTTATTGCTTGGCTTTTTATCGACCTTAAAAAACTTAGAAAATCGTCCTAATAAAATCATTTGCGTCAATGATAGCGTTTTAATCAACACGGACAAAACGCACAAAGCCCACGAAGCTATGCTTGAGCTTGAAAAATTAGGCGTGGAAATTATAAGCTGTGGGGCGTGTTTGGAATTTTTTGATAAAACTAAAGAACTTAAAATAGGTAGCATAGGCAATGCTTATGCGATTTTAAATGAGCTTTTTGGAAAAGCTAAAATCATCACTTTATAAGGCTTAAATGGACTATAAAGATCAAAAATTAACGCATTTTGTCAAAGCGGCAGGCTGAGCAGCGAAGCTAGACCCGTGCGGTCTTAAAACAATACTAAACTTTATGCAAACAAGCCCCGCCTTACTCAGCGGTATCGGCAATAACGAAGATGCAAGCGTGTATCAAATAAGCGAAGATTTAGCCCTCGTGCAAACGCTTGATTTCATCACGCCTGTGATTGATAGTGCATATCACTTTGGTGCGATTGCGGCGGCAAATGCTTTAAGCGACATTTTTGCTATGGGAGCAGAAGTGATAAACGCCCTAAATATCGTAGGCTTTGATAATAAAAATCACAACTTAGAGCTTTTAGGCGAAATTTTAGCAGGAGCAAATGATAAGGTGCAAGAAGCCAGCGGCATAGTCGTTGGAGGACATACCATAGAAAGTGCGGAAATGTTTTTTGGACTAAGTGTAACAGGCAAGGTGCATCCTAAACAATTCATCGCTAATAACACGGCTCAAATAGGTGATGTTATCATTTTAACCAAGCCTTTAGGTGTGGGGATTTTAAGCACGGCTTTAAAAGGGGGACTTTTGGAAAATTCGCATTTAAATTCTATGCTTGAAAGTATGCTTACTCTTAATCTAAAAGCGAGTCGCTTGGCTGTGAAATTTAAAGCTAGTGCGATGAGTGATGTAACGGGCTTTGGACTTTTAGGACATTTAAAAGAAATGCTTAATCCGCAAATTTCCATACGCATTTTTGAAAATTCTTTGCCTTTATTACGAGGTGCAAGGGGGTATTTTGAGATGGGCTTGATTCCGGCTGGAGCTTACCAAAACTATGAATTTATAAAAAAAAGCTATCCGCATTTGCAAGAAAATGCTCTTTTATTTTGCAGTCCCGAAACTTCTGGCGGACTTTTAATCGCTGTGAGCAAAAAAAATGGCGACACTCTACTTAAAACCCTACAAGATGAGGGTATAAACGCTGCTATTATCGCCCTTTGCGAAAGTAAAGGACAAAAAGAGCTTGAGCTTATTTAAATTCACGCCTTTATATCCACACTTTTTGGGGTGTTTTTAGAAAGCATTTTGCTAAATTCTCCTGTTTTATCATCGCTAAATTTAATTCCAAAAAGAATTTCTAGCTCATCACTTTTACCAAATTTATTTTCTAATAATTTTTTTAAAAGTTCATTTTTAGCATTGTCATCTTTATAAGTTTCTTTGTTTTGACTTTCGCTTTGTATGGGGGTGAAATTATTTTTTTCAATGGGCTTAATTAATAAATGATTATCCATAGCCATTTCAAAATCTTTTACAAATTCATCGTGCCTTTTTTTAAAATCTAAATATTGAGTTTTAAATTCTTCCAAATTTAAATTTTCGCGTAAGAGCTTGTCAAATTCATCTTTAAAATCTTTAGCTTTATTTACAATAGAATGATCCAAATGAAAATTTATAGCATAAGAAACATAAGTTTGTAATTTACTTCTTTCTCTATCAACTCCCATCCACACATCAGAAAGTATATTTTTAAAAGAGGATTTTTCTATTTTATTTGGATCTTTGATTTGATTTTTTTGCATAAAGGCATAAAATTCGTTCATTTCTTTTTCGCTTATATGACTATCAAATCCATAAGTTTTACCAAAAAGAGTGCTTTTGCCCTCTTTAAATTTGATTGTATTGATATTTATAAAAAGATCAAGCAGAACATCGCTTTTGGTAAAATTATCCTTAAGGGAAACATTAAATTTGTTTTCAATTTGCTCTCTGTCAAAATTCTCCCCAAATTTATCGAGGGCTTGTAAATTTTCTTTATAAAAATTACCAAATTCTTTTGCCCAATTGATATAATCATACAAAGCTTCGGTGGTAAGTTCTGTCGTTGTTAAAGTTTTATTGAGAGCTTTTATAAAATTTGCATTAATTTTATAATCTTTTGGAATTTTAGCTGCTTCATTAAAATCACTCGTAAAAAAGCCCTCTTTATCCACGCCATAGCCTAAAATTTTATCCACCGCTTGAGTTTTATCGCTAGGCGAGTTGATTTCCTTTATATTTTTTAAATTCTTAACTTCATCTTGTAAATTCAAATTTACAAAATTAACACTTGGATAAGAATTTGCAAAATTTATCATCATTTTGTTCCTATATCTTTTTATAATGTATTAAATTAATTTACATAACATTTGCATTGTATCCTCCCATTGCACTTTCGATTTGGGATTTATATTTTTGAGCCATTTCTTTGATAATCATATTATATTTTAATAATCTACTAGAAGTTGCAGGATCAAATTTATAATGTTGCCCGTTTGTATCCATTACACCAACTTGATATGAAAAAAGAACATAAGGTTGTCCCAAATGAGTTCTTTTAATCTGTCTTTTTACTATCAATGTAGGAGAAAAAATATAAGATTGATTTGTGATGTCAAGATAATCTATAAGTCTTCTTTCGCTAGGATTTGAGCAGTTTGCTACATTAAGTCCGCATAAACCTTTTTTGGCATTTGGATCTTTAAAAATATAGTTTTTAATATAATCAACCTCACCCGGATGAAAATTTGCTACAAGATAAAATTCGGAAGTAAGATTTAATTTATCTTGATTAAATTTGGTATCTAATATATAATACCCACCCCTGACCTCTTTCATCTCATCAAGGCTAAGAATTTTTACTCCTACGCTGTTATCACTCACCGCACCATTACTCAGCTTAGCAAAAAGATCATTTACAAAGCTGAAATTTATTAATAAAGCACTTAAAATGATAATATTTGATAGTGTTTTCATAATTACTTCCTTAGTAATCAATTTATTGACTATAAATTCTTTAAGCTCTTATATTTATCGATACAATGTTATGAGTTTGATAGCCGTGTCTAATTTCATATCTCTTTTTAGTTTCGAGATATTTTTCTTTAAATTCATTAATGCTCATTGTTGAATTAAATAGGGAATTAAATTCACTCTCATATAACATAAAAAGCCCTTTTCCTCCAAAATCAAATCCCCCAATTTTATAATCCGTCTCAATAAACTTTTTTAAATCCTCCACCTCTTTTTTGCTTATGCTTTTATCGTATCCCCATAATTTCCCCAAAATAGTTGTCTCGCCATTTTTGGCATATCCCAAATTTGGTATGCCTGCAAGGTCCATAAATTTAGCCTGTTGCTTATTATTTGTTTTCATCATAGCTGACAAATTTAAATGATTTAAAGCCCCTATTGTCATCTTAATCCTCCCAAAGCATTCTCTAAACGATCTTTATAATTTCTTTTTAATTCATTAATAATTATGTTATTGTTTAGCGTTGCACTATTAGTTACATTGCGTATGCTTCCATCAAAACGATTGACAGCAACAACTCCATAAGAAAAATAGACAAATTTTCCAGCCCTATTAAAGCCCACATTTCTTTTTACGCTAAATCCTAAAGCCGTATAAAGAGGATTTGAGCCGTCTAAAGCATTGGTAAATTCTTGTAGTCTTTTTTGACTTTGCCATAAATGTTTTTTGGTCGCACTATTAGAATAACATTGCGTAGAGCCCATTTGACACAACCCTCTATCATTTTTCATAGTTTGTTCAAGATTAATTTGACCATTTTTTATTTCCCAACCTAATTCATTTTCAAAATCTGGAACTGCTAAAGCAGCTAATTCGTTTTGGGAAATTCTTATAGTTGCTACGGCATACCCACCCCTGACCTCTTTCATCTCATCAAGGCTAAGAATTTTTACTCCTACGCTGTTATCACTCACCGCACCATTACTTAGCTTAGCAAGAAGATCATTTGCAAAAGCAAAATTTGCTAGTAAAGCACTTAAAGCTACAATGCTAAATAGTTTTTGAAACATTTTAATTCTTTTTATTTAAGATGTATTTAGGCTTATTCTATCATTTAAAAAAATTGAAGTCAAATTCGTAAGGCATAAATTATCATTATTTAAAAACTTAAAACACTCCTTGCTTGATTATCCTTTATGCAATATTTTAAAAAGGACAGATAATGAGAAAAATGATTTTCATTTTAATAGCTTTAAATGCTTGACTTTTTGCTAGTGATGAATTAAATATCGATAGTTTGTTTAAAAGCATTACAAGTCTATCTTTACTTAGCACGGGTAATGCAAATTCTTATCTGCTTTATCCTAATATCAGCATAGGGGGTGATCCTACCATTTGGAACGATACAAAGCAAGTTTTTTTAACGCAAACTTTCATTTATACTTTGCATCCTAAATTTGACCTACTGATTTCAGGTGGTGGAAGCTATGCAAGGCAGGAATATACAAATTTTTTCACAAATGAATATTCCCATAAAGATCGCATAGGATTTGATAATCTATGGCTAGGATTTATTTATACTGGGGAAAGTTTTGCTGACTTTATCCCGCAAATCACCTTTCAAACAGCACTCGTTCAAAGAGAAAAAGCACTCAATAATACTAAAAATTTTATCTCAAATCGCAAAATTTACAAGCTAGTTTGTAGCGATCCTGTTTTATATAGCATTTATAGCGGCTTTGGATACAATCAAGCGAGGAAATTTAAAACCCTTAAAATAGAATATGGACATAGCATTTATGTGGGTGGAGATTTATCTATCGTTTTAAGCCCTAAAATCACTTTAGATTTAGGAGCGGAGCAAAGATTTCAAATGAAACAAAAAATCAATGGCTATCAAAATTCTGAGGTGCGTTCTATCCCGACTTTTAGTTTAGGTTCAACTTATAGCATTAACGCAGATACTGCCATATCCGTTAATGCAAATTTTGGCGGTAGTTCGGCTGCTCCTGATAGTGTATTTGGCTTAAGTTTATGGAAAAAGTTTTAAAGAAATTTATCATTATATTTTTTATACCCTTAGCGTTGTGGGCGGAATTTGCAGTCAAGTCTTACCAAGAGCTTAAAAACGAAAGAGTAGTAAGGCAAAATTATGAAGAATCTTGCGGAGCGGCTTCTTTAGCTACCTTGCTTAATCTCATCGATGATAAGAAATTAAGCGAATTAGATCTTTTGCAAGTGATGAGCGAAAAAGAGCTTTATACGGATATGGTAAGCTTTGCGGATCTAAATGAAGCGGTTAAAAAGCTAGGCTATGAAAGTAAGGCTTATAAGATCGATAAAGAAATTTTAAAAAAACTTGTCAATGTCCCTATGCTTGTGAAGATTGAAGACGATCCTCGCTTTCCGCATTTTGTGGTGATTATCAATTATAGGGGCGATTATTTGCAAGTGCTTGATCCAAGTCATGGGGAATATATAAGTTCCAAAAGAGAATTTTATAGCGTTTGGGATAGGTATGATAAGGGCGGATATGCTTTGATAATAGCCCCTAAAAAGACTCTAAAAACTTTTAAGCTTCCTTTGCCAAATAAAATAAATTACGAATTTGACTTCAATTTTTTTAAATGATAGAATAAGCCTAAATACATCTTAAATAAAAAGAATTAAAATGTTTCAAAAACTATTTAGCATTGTAGCTTTAAGTGCTTTACTAGCAAATTTTGCTTTTGCAAATGATCTTCTTGCTAAGCTAAGTAATGGTGCGGTGAGTGATAACAGCGTAGGAGTAAAAATTCTTAGCCTTGATGAGATGAAAGAGGTTAGGGGTGGGTATAGAACAAGTGCTTTTCTTATAGCTGAAAATGAATATCTTGCTTTAGCAATTCCAGATCAAACTACAACTTATGGTCAAGCAGTTGCAATTTACAGGGTCACCAATGATGATACTTTAAGAAATGTCTTAGTGGGCTACACAGTTAAAAGAAATATAGGCTATTCTAAAAATGGAAATTTTGTATATTTCACTTATGGTGTTGCTATGGTTGATAAAAATGGTGTTCATAGGGTCAATATGAATTCTGCACTAAATAATAATTTAGTTATAAAAGAATTAAGCAGAGCTTATAAAGAAGACTTTGAAAGAAGACTTGGTGGCTTAAGATAGTAAAATGACCTTAAATTTAAACAATTACGCAAATATCAACAATGGGATTTATGCGTCAATTCCAAAATTTGAACGCGAAAAATCCCATAACGAATTTTTGGGCTATAAAATAGACCAAGAGGGCTTTTTTACGAGTGATTTCAATAGGGCGATGAATTTGCCTCTATCTTACAAAATCCACTCAAAAAGTATAGAAAATTTTTTAACATATCAAAACAGCACACATTTTTCAAAACTCGATTTAAAGCAGACTATACAAAACGCTTATAAACTTTTTTCTGGGCTTATAGACGGCTCTAAAGAGCAATTTAGCCCCTTAGATTTAAATCATATCCCTCAAGCTTTTGAATTTGATAAAAATTCTCTTAATATAACAAAAATTTATTCTTTTGACAAAAAAGAATATGAAAATTACAGCCCAAAAAACAATACCATTTTAACAACGACTTTTTTTAGCTTAGACACAAAAGCATTGAGCGAGAATTTATTTTCTTATCTTCCATACGATATAAATCAAAAGGCTTACATTGATGAAAATGGCAATATTTCCACATCAGGACTTTTTATGGCTTTTATATCAAATCAAAAAATCGACCATTATATTGCAGAGGGGGAGACTAATTTATTTGGTAAATTGCAAGGTTTGGATAAAAATATAGACAAAAGCGAAGTGGATAATTTGTGGAAATTCCTTAATGAATATAGTGAATATTTTGACCCAAGTGAGCTATTTTTTGGAATATTGAGACAAAATTTAAGCATAGAGGATTTTAAGCAACTTGCTTTTTCTAAAAAATCTCAAGTTTTATTAAACGAGCAAAATGTCTCAAGTGAAATTCCATCGAAAAAAACCCCCATACAAAGCGAAAGTCAAAACAAAGAAACATATAAAGATGACAATGCTAAAAATGAACTTTTAAAAAAATTATTAGAAAATAAATTTGGTAAAAGTGAAGAATTAGAACTTCTTTTTGGTTTTGTGATGATAAAAACAGGAGAATTTGGCAAAATTCTTTCTAAAACTAAAAAGAGTGTAGATATAAAGGCGTGAGGTTTAAAGGTTCTTAAATGCTAAGAAAATTAAGCTGATTTGTATAATAAAAATATTTTTCCAAAACCAAAAGCGAGATTAAATCCTCGCGTTTTTTATCAAAAAACTGCGCGACATATTGATGAGCATTATAAATAATATCCTGTGCAAAAGTGGGATGCAAAAGGCAAAATTCAAGCCTTTCTTCTAAGTCTTCATAATCATCTCTAATTTGTAAATAATGGACATTTGGCTCTAAACTTCCCTCCATAAACCAAGTTTCAAATTTAGGCTTTGGCATAATGGCTAGGGAATTTGAACTCATTATCCATTTAAGATTACTCGCTACATCGTTACCCTCTAGGGCTAAAAGAAATTTATAAGGCAAATGTTTAGCGATGCTTATCCTAGCTTTTTGCCAAGCGTGGTGGAGACTTTTACTTCCTACATGTCCTAAGTCGCATAAGGGATGGTTAAAGTATTTTTGAAAAAATTCAATTCTGTGTTTTTGATAAATCGCCCCACGGTAAAAAAGCTTATCTTGCTTTTGGCTAAATTTATAGGGGTCTTTGATGAAGACAAAATGGCGATTTTTATCTAGTTTTAAAAGCGTGTTACTCCCCCCACCACCACTTTCAACAGGACGAGATTTCGTAAAAGAAGGCTTAGTGCAAATATAAGAAACATCACCAAATTCAAAATGTGCTTTGAAATCTTGCGGAAAATAACGCAAATATTCATAAGAGTCAAATTTATAACCAACGCCCTTTCTAGCAAATCTCACACTAGCAATGCTTTTTGCGTCTTTATCAAGGGTGATTTTGCTGTTTATTTGACAATAATAATCCACCCTTTTTTTAATCATATCCACATCGCTTCGCTCCTGCAAAGCACACAAAATATCCTCACGCCTTGCGAGTAAAAAACGCGGACTCATCATACGCGTAATACCCTTAATATTATAGGCTAAATGGCTAAGTCTAGTTGCTAGACGGCTATTTCTCATCACTCTCACTCTCTTTAAATATTTTAAAATACTAACACGCTTATATAAACATCAAATAAATGTTACTAAAATATACAAAATCATCAAATTTTACACACAAAACACAAAATAAAAAATACAAATTTAATCTTTAATTGTATCATTTAGAAAAATTTCACAAAAGGACTTTACAAAATGATACAAAAATCCATCGCTTTGGCAGAAGAACTACAAAGCAAAATCGAGCAAAATCTCTCCGCTAGTGAGAGACAATTTCACGCTAAAATGCAAAAGCTTCTTAATAATCCCAAAAATAAAGTAATGCTAATCGAGCTGCTTGACCGCTCTTTTCGTTGTAAAGATAAAAAAGCAAGTTTTGAACTCATAGAACACACGCTTAATAAATTTGGCATAGCGGACTTTTTCTCTGCCTTTGAGAAATTCTTGCTTTTTAGCTTTTTAAATTTTGGCAAACTCGCTCCTAATCTTAGTGTGCCATTTTTTGTTTCGCATTTAAGAAACGATACAAAGGCTATGGTGCTAGACGCTGATGAAAATTTCCTAGCCCCGCACATTACCAAGCGTAAAAATGAGCAAAATATCACGCTTAATGTCAATCTCATCGGTGAAGAGGTTTTGGGCGAAGCGGAGAGCCAGTATCGTATGCAAAAATATGAAGAAGCCCTAAAATCAAGCTATATCACTTACATTTCTATCAAAATTACCACGATTTTTTCACAGATTAATATTATTGATTTTGACTATTCTAAAGAGGAAGTTGTTAAAAGGCTTGATAAACTCTACGCCCTAGCCTTAGAAGAACAAAAAAAGCAAGGCGTGAGTAAGTTTATCAATTTAGATATGGAGGAATTTAGAGACTTAGAGCTAACCGTGGCTGCCTTTATGGAGAGTGTGGCGAAATTTGATATTAAAGCGGGGATTGTTTTACAAGCTTATATCCCTGATTCTTATGAATATCTTAAAAAGCTCTTAGCCTTTTCAAAAGAAAGGGTTTTAAAGGGTATGCAACCTATCAAAATCCGTTTTGTTAAGGGTGCAAATATGGAAAGTGAGGAAACCATAGCTAGTCAAAGAGGCTGGGAGCTACCGACCTTTAGCCGCAAAATCGACACCGATAGCAATTATAATAAAATGCTTAATCTTGTATTAGAAGATGAAAATTACAAATATATCAATGTTGGTATTGCAAGTCATAATATTTTTGAAATCGCTTATGCTTACACACGCATTAACGAAGCTGGGGCAGGTGAGAGCTTTACCTTTGAAATGCTTGAGGGTATGAGTTTGCAATGCTCTTATGAGCTTTCACAAATGCACGATTTAATTCTCTATGCACCTGTATGTGATGAAGCACACTTTAATAACGCCATTGCTTACCTTGTGCGCCGTCTTGATGAAAACACAAGCGAAGATAATTTTATGCGTTATTTTTTCAATCTTAAAGTTGGCTCTAAAGAATGGGAAGAGCAAAAAAGCTTATTTTTAAATGCCCTTGAAGGCATTAAAACCCTTGATAATACCACACACAGAAAGCAAGATAGAACCAAAACGCAAAATATACCAAGCTCTTACACGACAAAAACTTTTACTAATGAAAGCGACACAGACTTCATACTCTCACAAAATCGCTTATGGGCGCAAAATATCAAGGCGAAATATGAAAATTTAGCAAATTATGATGTGTATCCTGTGGCTGGAGAGCTTGACTTCACACAAGCGGATTTAAACACTTTAGAAGTTAAAGACAAAATCGCCCATCGCACCATAGGCACAGCGTATTTAGCAGGAGAAAATGAGCTAAAAGCAGCTTTAGAAGTGGCGAAAAACTCAAACTTTACGCAAAAAAGTAGCGATGAGATTTATGGCGTTTTAGCCAAAGTCGCCAAGCTTATGCGTGAGAGAAGGGGGGATTTGATAGGGCTTGCAGCATTAGAGACAGGCAAGACTTTTTTAGAAATTGATCCGGAAGTAAGCGAGGCGATTGATTTTATAGAGTTTTATCCCCACTCTCTAGAAACACTCAAAAAGCAAAATCCAAACACCACCTTTAAGCCAAAGGGCATAGGCGTTACCATTGCGCCGTGGAATTTCCCTGTGGGTATTTCTGTGGGCACCATAGCTGCTCCTTTAGCTGCTGGTAATATCGTGCTTTATAAGCCATCATCGCTTTCTATGCTGACAGGCTATAAGCTTTGTGAGTGCTTTTGGGATGCGGGCATTCCAAGAGATGCGCTTATTTTCTTACCAGCAAAGGGCAGTGATATATCGAAATATATTTTAAGCGATGAAGCGGTGAAATTTTCCATACTTACAGGCGGTGAAGATACTGCCTATGCAATGCTAAAAGCAAATCCTACCCTACTTTTAAGTGCAGAAACTGGAGGCAAAAATGCGACCATTGTGTCTAAATTTGCCGATAGAGATAGTGCGGTCAAAAACATTATCCACTCTGCATTTTCAAATTCTGGGCAAAAATGCTCAGCGACTTCTTTACTTGTGCTTGAAGATGAAGTGTATGAAGATGAAGAATTTAAAAAAGCCCTTGTCGATGCGGCAGCTTCTTTGGCGGTGGGAAGTCCTTTTGTCTTTAAAAATAAATTAGGTGCTTTGTGTGATAAACCTAGCGAGAAACTGACAAAAGCTATCAATGAGCTAGAAGCTGGGGAAGAGTGGGCGTTAAAACCAACATTTATAAATGATAACGCTCACTTAATGACTCCGGGCATTAAATACGGCGTGAAAAAGGGAGCTTTCACACATATGAACGAGCTTTTCGCACCGCTTTTGAGCGTAATGAGGGCTAAAGATTTAAAAGAAGCGATTGAAATCGTCAATTCCACAGGATACGGACTTACAGCGGGATTTGAAAGCTTAGATGAAAGAGAGTGGGAATATTTCCACACTCATATTGAGGCAGGTAATATCTATATCAACAAGCCCACAACAGGCGCTATCGTGCTAAGGCAGCCCTTTGGCGGGGTGAAAAAGTCTGCCATAGGCTTTGGGAGAAAGGTTGGAATCTATAATTACATCACGCAATTTATGGATATAGAAGCAAAAGCTGATACAAATTTACTTGATAGCCCCTTAGCAAGTGCATTAGAAAAATTAAGCAAAGCAAGTGATGAAAGCACACAAGCTACCCTAGCAAATGCCGTCCTTATAGCACAATCTTATGCTTATCATCATAAGCACGAATTTAGCGTAGCAAAAGATTATGTCAATATCCGTGGAGAAGATAATCTTTTTTCTTACACGCGGATTAAAAACCTAGCCTTTAGGGTGTGTGAGCAAGATAGCTTGCAAGATATTCTAGGCGTTATCATAGGGTGTCATACGCTAGGGCTAAGTCCTCTTGTAAGCTATGATAGCGCACAAAGCTCTATCATCAAAGAGCTTAAGAAAATTTGCAAGGCGGTAGATTTGGGAGCGGATTTTGTAGAAGAAAATGAGGAGCAATTTATCGCTAAAATTTCTAAATTTGAACGCATTCGTTATCACGCTAAAGCGGATAAAAATAGCCCTCTCTATCAAGCTGCTGCTAAAGAGGCTAAGATTATTATCCGTGATAAGCCGCTATTAAATGGGCGTTTTGAGCTTTTGTTCTATCATAATGAAAAGGCTTTAAGCGTGTCTTATCATCGCTATGGAAACTTAGGCATTCGTGCTTTAAAAAATTCACAATAAGGAGAAACAATGGAAGTTGTCAAAATTAACACAGAAATTGCCATTACTTTTATCGCCTACTCGGCTTTAATGCTATTTATCGGCTTTTATTTTTATAGGAAAAACAAAAGCACAGAAGACTACTTTCTAGGTGGGAGGTCGCTTGGTCCTGTGGTGTCAGCTCTAAGTGCTGGGGCTAGTGATATGAGTGGTTGGCTTTTGATGGGTTTGCCCGGAGCTTTGTATGTGAGCGGTTTTGTAGAAAGCTATATCGCCATAGGTCTTAGTATAGGGGCGTTTTTAAATTGGGTTTTTGTCGCTAAAAGACTTAGAATTTATACAAGCGTGATTGCTAATAGCATTACAATCCCTGATTATTTTGAAACGCGTTTTGATGATGATAAGCACATTTTACGCATTGTTTGTGCGATTGTGATTTTGGTGTTTTTTACTTTTTATGTTTCTTCTGGGCTTGTAGGTGGAGCGAAACTTTTTGAAAGCACCTTTGGGATTGATTATACTCACGCCCTTACCACAGGGACTATTATCATCGTGCTTTATACCTTTTTAGGCGGCTATAAAGCTGTGTGCTGGACGGATATGATCCAAGGACTTTTGATGATGAGTGCTTTAATTATCGTGCCTTTAGTAATGCTTTCAAATTTAGGTGGTTATGAAGCTGCTATAAGCATCGTCCAAGAAATCAAGCCTCAAAATTTATCTATGGGTGAGGGCGTATCGGCTCTTGCGATTATTTCAGCTCTTGCGTGGGGGCTAGGGTATTTTGGACAGCCGCATATTTTGGTGCGTTTTATGTCTATACGCTCGACTAAAGAGATTCCAACTGCTACTTTTGTGGGGATTTCTTGGATGGTGATTTCACTCATTGGGGCGTGCTTGATTGGAGTTTTGGGCATTGCCTATGTGTATAAATTTAATCTCTCCTTGCAAGATCCAGAAAAAATCTTTATTGTGATGAGCCAATTACTCTTTAATCCTTGGATCGCTGGGATTTTGCTTAGTGCGATTTTAGCGGCGATTATGAGCACGGCTAGTTCGCAACTTCTTGTTTCAAGCTCGACTTTGGCAGAAGATTTTTATCGCCGTATTTTCAAACAAGATGCAAGTTCGCAAATAGTGATGAGACTAGGTAGAATAGGCGTTTTACTTGTAGCCCTTATCGCTTTTCTTATTTCAACAGATAAAAATTCAAGCGTCTTAAGCATAGTCGCTTATGCGTGGGCTGGCTTTGGTGCTAGCTTTGGCTCTGTAATGCTCTTTTCGCTCTTTTGGAGTAAAATGACGCGTATGGGTGCGATCGCAGGTATGGTTACAGGTGCTGTTGTAGTTGTGGCTTGGAAAAATTATTTAGCAGGGGCTTTAAATTTCCCAATCTATGAAATCGTGCCCGGCTTTGTGTGTGCTAGTCTTGTCATTATCATCGTAAGCTTAATGACTAAGGTGCGTCCAGGCACTCAAAAAGCCTATGAAACGATGCTTAAAAATCTTTAACGGGGCTTAAAGCCCCCTTCCCTTTTTTTAAATAATTCAAATTTAAAGGCTTTTAGTGATACTTTGTGAAGAAAATTGCGAATTTTTACAAGACATAGCCAATACTTTAAGTCCTAAAGATGTCGAGCTTATCTTCGTAGAAAATGAAGAGATGAGAGAGTTAAATTTAAAACATAGAAATAAAAACAAAAGCACAGATGTATTGTCCTTTCCCCTGCAAGCTATAAATGAAGCTCTCCCGCTTGGCAGCATAGTCATTAACAAAACTCTAGCACAAGAAAAAGCTAAGGAATTTCATCATAGCTTAAAAGATGAAATTTCCCTACTTTTTATCCACGCTATGCTTCATCTACTAGGCTTTGACCACGAAAAAGACAAGGGCGAAATGCGTCAAAAAGAAGAAGAATTAATCCACCTTTTTAAACTTCCACAAAGTCTTATTGTAAGGACGGAGGCTCTTTAAGGCGTAAGAATATAGGAAAACGCGGCAAATTATTTTTAGTATATCCGCTAAATTTATAGGTGATAATGGCATTTATTTGCGGAGGATTTGCCCTATCTTTGTTTTTTAAGCCTGAGCCGATTTTGATAATTTTACCATTTGGCATTTGACAGAGCAAAGCCCCCACCATACCTTCAAATTTGCCCCTTCCTTGCGTATATCCTACGACTTTACACTCTGCATCTTCATAAGGCTTAAGTTTTAGGGCATTATTAGTGCGTCCTTTCTCATAAGGAGCATTATTTTTTCTAATCACAAGCCCCTCTCCACCTTCTTTTAGCACCTTTTGATAAAATTGCTCTAAATGTTCTTGACTTTGAATTTCAAAATGAGGGATAATTTTAATGTAAGAATTTGGATATTTTTCTAAATATTTTTCTAAAATACTTAACCTATTTTTGAGAGAGCAGGGATTAAGCTTAAATTCTTCACAGGCATTTGGCACATCAAAAACATTATAAGTAACATCTCTCCAAAGAGTGTTTTTCTCATCATCTTTACGCAGCAAAGCAGAAAGAGTATCGAAAGAATTTTTACCCAAATAAAGCTCTCCATCAAGCACAAAAGAAGGAAAATTTGCCCTAAAAAATTCAGGGCTTTTTATGGGATAATTTTTTCGGCTTTTAAAGCCTTTTCCATCCCAAATTCCCCGCACTCCATCAAGCTTTTCGCTCATTAAATACTCGCTCAAATTTGCATCTTTAAAAGCTTTTTGATCAAATTTATTGAGTAATAATAATTCATCGGCTAAGACAAAATTAATCAAAAAAATAAAAATAAAAAATCTACAAAATAAAGATTGTATAGCCACTCGCATCTTTTTCTATCTTATAATTATACTTGCCATCTAAATATAAAACTAAGCGATAATAGCCCTTATGAGAACCGAAATCTAGCCTTTTAAAAAAGGAATTTTTTATCCTCACAGCCTTGCTAGGGCTGATGACATTTGACTTAAAGTCCATTACGATTTTGCTAGGATTACCTATGGAAAAATCGGACACAAGCTCGTCATTTGCATTAAGACGAATTTTATTTTTATAGACACTATAAGTTAAAAGCTTATCTATGCTTCCACTTTGAATTGGAAGTTCCACATCGATAGAAAGATTTGAGTCTGCATTACCCTTACTAGGTATTGTTACAGAAACATCTAGGATTTTAGATGGTTCAGGGCTTTTAGAACGCATTATAGTATAAGTATCGTGCCAATCTATGCTTTTATTCACATCTAGCACGAGAGTTTCTTCTGTGCCGTCTAAATTGATATAATTAAAACTAACACTTTTTAAAATTCTCGCATTAGAATTAAATTTCACATCACTTCTCGTAAAAGATGAAGGGGTAATGATACTAACATTTTGCTCACCGCTAAAAGGATTATCATTTGCATAAGCAAAACTAAAAATCAAGAAAAATAAAATCCATCTATTTTTTTTCATCAGGGTCAAGTCCTTGTAATTCAAAATATTCTTTTTGCGCTTTAGCATTTTGTTCTTTAAGAAGTAAAATTTGTCTATTTAACTCTCTTTTCATTGATTCTAAAGAAAGCATAGTATCTAAAGAATACTGCCCAAAGAACATATTGCCAAAATAAATCGCCCCCACAATCACAATTAAAGAAAGAAAGCACATTTTAAAAATTTGTGCATAAAAGCCTTTTTTCTTAGTGCTTTCATCATATTCTTTTAATAAATCGCTCAGAGTCCCTCTCCTAAATATTCATCATTTTCAAGCTCAATCTCAAGCAATCTATTATACTTAGCCGTTCTATCCGCCCTTGCTGGCGCACCTGTTTTAATCTGCCCCGTATTTAAAGCCACCGCAAAATCAGCGATAAAAGCATCCTCACTCTCACCTGAACGATGCGACATAATGCACTTATAATTATTTCTTTGTGCTAGACGCACAGTTCGCATAGTTTGCGTGAGTGTGCCGATTTGATTAGGCTTGATTAAAATGGCATTTGCCATTTTTTTCTCTATACCCTCTTTTAAAATTTCCTCATTTGTTACAAATAAATCATCTCCTACAAGCTGAATTTTAGCTCCCAGCTCTTTTGTGAGTTTAATCCACCCCTCAAAATCATTTTCCGCTAAACCATCTTCAATACTGCAAATAGGATACTTCGCACAAAGCTCCACATAACGCGCAATTAGCTCATCACTCGTAAAAGTCCTACCTTCTAAATGATACTTACCATCCTTATAAAATTCCGTGCTAGCGACATCAAGAGCGATTTTAATTTGCTTTTCATACCCCGCCTTTTTAATGCAAGTCATTAAAAACTCAATAGGCTCTGTATTGTTTGCTAAATTAGGTGCAAAGCCGCCCTCATCACCTAAAGCAGTCGGATGTCCGCCATTTGCCAATTCTTTTTTCAAAATGGCATAAATTTCACAAACCGCCCTTAAACCCTCTTTAAAGCTAGTAAAACCATAAGGCATAATCATATATTCTTGAAAATCAACACTATTATTCGCATGTGCTCCGCCATTTATGATATTACACATAGGCACAGGCAAAACGCTAGCATTTGCTCCACCTAAATAGCGATAAAGTGGCATACCTAAAGAATTCGCCACCGCTCTTGCATTTGCCATAGAAACACCCAAAGTCGCATTTGCTCCAAGTTTAGAATAATTTTTCGTTCCGTCAAGTTCGCGTAAAATGGTATCAAGCTGAGTTTGATTAAAGGCGTCAAGCCCTGTAATTTCATCGGCTATATTTTCATTAATGTTAGAAACAGCCTTTAAAACACCCTTTCCGCCAAATCTAGCCTCTCCGTCTCTAAGCTCCAAAGCCTCCTTAGAACCTGTGCTAGCTCCACTTGGCACTATGGCAGAGCCTGAGCTTCCATCGCTTAAAATCACTTCCGCTTTAACGCTAGGATTACCCCTGCTATCCAAAACCTCAAAGGCTCTTACATCTTCGATAATCAACATTTATTCCTCCTCTTCTTCGCTATTATCACTCATCACACCCTCTATACCCATAGAATTTTGTATGGCTTTTGTGATTTCATCGGCAAGTTCTGGATTTTCCCTTAAGAATGCCTTAGAATTTTCTCTACCTTGACCAAGTTTTTTATCTTTATAGGAGAACCACGCTCCACTTTTATCGATAATGTCAAGCTTGACCCCATAGTCAATCAACTCACCCTCACGACTCAAACCCTCTCCATACATCACATCAAATTCCGCCACTCTAAAAGGTGGTGCGACTTTATTTTTAACGACCTTAACCTTAACGCGGTTACCAATAGGCTCTTCATTTTGCTTTAAAGTCGCCACCTTACGCACATCAAGACGCACAGAAGCGTAGAATTTCAAAGCATTTCCGCCCGTAGTCGTTTCAGGAGTGCCATAACCCATAGCACCGATTTTCATACGAATTTGATTGATAAAAATCACCGTAGTATTCATCTTATGCACTATACCCGTAAGTTTTCTTAAGGCTTGACTCATCAAACGCGCTTGAAGACCCACATGCTGATCTCCCATATCTCCATCAATCTCCGCCTTAGGCGTGAGTGCTGCCACGCTATCTACGACTATTAAATCAATAGCCCCACTCCTAGCAATAGTCTCCACAATCTCCAAAGCTTGCTCACCAAAATCAGGTTGAGAAATATAAAGATTATCTGTATCCACGCCCAAATTTTTAGCATATTTCACATCTAAAGCGTGTTCGGCATCGATAAAGGCACACACGCCTCCAGCCTTTTGACACTCGGCAATGATATGAAGTGTGAGAGTCGTTTTACCCGAGCTTTCAGGTCCATAAATTTCTATAATACGCCCCTTAGGAACACCTCCTATACCCAAAGCTAAATCAAGCCCCACAGAGCCTGTGCCTATGCTATCAATTTGCTCAATCTCCTTATCCCCAAGCCTTAAAATCGTCCCTTTCCCAAAGGCTTTATCAAGGCTTTTTAAGGCTGCGTCTAAAGATTTTTTCTTATTATCGTCCATAATTGTCCTTAAAATTTAAAAAATATGGCTAGAATTCTAACCAAATAAAAATAATAATTTATTGCCAAATAAAATACTTAGGAAAAATTATGAAAGAAATTCACATCGCTCACTCTCCTGACGCTGATGATATTTTTATGTATATGGCTATTGAATTTGGCTGGGTAAAAAGCTTTAAATATCATCATCAAGCCCTAGATATCCAAACTCTTAACGATCTCGCTCTTAAAAACGAATTTGACGCTACGGCGATTTCTTTTGCACTTTATCCGCTTATCGCTAAGGACTATGCACTTTTACGCACGGCTGTAAGTTTTGGTGAGGGCTATGGACCAAAGCTTATTAAGAAAAAAGATAAAATTTTAAAACGCAATTTTAAGGTCGCCCTAAGCGGTGCAAACACGACAAACGCCCTTATTTTCCGCATTAAATACCCAGAAGCAAGAATTATTTATAAAAATTTCTTAGAGATAGAAAAGGCTGTTTTAAATGATGAAGTTGATGCGGGGGTTTTAATCCACGAAAGCATTTTAGAATTTGATACAAATTTATGCGTGGAAGCTGAACTTTGGGATATATGGCTAGAACTTGTTAAAGAAAATTTGCCCCTACCACTTGGAGGTATGGCTTTAAGACGCTCTTTGCCTTTAAGCGATGCGATTAAGATAGAAAAAGATCTTACAAAAGCCGTATTTTTAGCACATCATAACCGCCGCATTTTAGCCCCTATGCTACTAGAAAGAGGTTTAATCCGCGTCGATGAAGCTAAACTTGAAACCTATCTTAATCTTTATGCAAATCATAATTCCATTTCGATGAGTGAAATTCAATTTCAAGCCCTAGATATGCTCTTTAAACTGGGCTATGATTATAAATTTTATGATAAAATTCTAAAAGCAAACGATTATCTTATCCCTAGCGAATATGAACAAGCTAGGAATTTATAAAGGAAAAGTATGGAAGAAAGCACTCTCGTGGCACTTGGCGTAGCGACTTTTAAGGTTACTCTTTTACTTTCTTTACCTATGCTTTTAGCGGGGCTTATCGCGGGGCTTATCATTAGCATCTTTCAAGCGACCACGCAAATTAATGAAATGACGCTTTCTTTCGTGCCTAAAATCATCTTAGTCGTCGTTGTAATCATCTTTTTAATGCCGTGGATGACCTCAACGATGATTGATTTTACCGCAAATATACTCAATCAAATTCCAACTTTTATCAAATGATTATAGATTTTAAAAAATACTCCTCCGTGCGTATAGGACAAGCTTTTGAAGTCGAAGTTTTAGATAATGTGCGTGAATTTGACGGCTTTATAATAGGAGGAGCTAATAATATTTTAATAAGCCCAGAGCCTAAAAAAATGGGCATTTTAGGAGAGGAATTTAATTTTATCAAAATTCTCGATAAAAACGCAGATTTTATCACGCTTCAAATAGGCTGTGCAACTAAATCAAGCACCATATATCAATTTGCCAAAAAGCATAATTTAAAAGGCTTTGAATTCCTTACTAAAATCCCGGGCAAACTTGGCGGACTTTTAAAAATGAATGCGGGACTTAAAGATTGTAATATTAGCACAAATTTAAGCAAAATTATGACAGCAAAAGGGGAAATAAAACGCGATGAAATAAACTTTTCCTACCGCTTTAATCCCCTTAAAATGCCCTTTTTTTGGGCGGAATTTAAGCTTGAATTTGGCTTTGATTACGAAAAAGATAAGACTTTAAAACTCGCCAGGTCTAATCAGCCAAGCGGTGCTAGTTTTGGCTCTATCTTTAAAAATCCTAAAGATGATTATGCGGGGCGTTTAATTGAAGCAGTGGGACTTAAAGGCTTTAGAAAAAATGACGCAAAATTAAGCGAAAAGCACGCAAATTTTCTCATCAATCAAAAAAACGCCAGCTTTGAAGACGCACTTTTTCTTATCGAGTTTGCAAGAAAAAGAGTCTTTGAGGAATTTGGAATTTTGCTTGAAAATGAAGTCATAATCCTTTAAAAAAATTTGCTACAATACGCGCAAAAAGGAGAAATTATGCAAATTATGCTTTGTGCTATTTGTAATATCGCGAGTGGAAATTGCTCTGAAGACTGCAAATACTGCACCCAAAGTGCCTTTGTCAAAACAAAAATTCAAAAATATCGCCGCAAAGAAATCGCTCAAATCGTTTATGAAGCTAAAATGGCTAAGAAAAACGAAGCCTTAGGATTTTGTCTTGTTACTGCTGGGCTAGGGCTTGATGATGAAAAATTAGAATATGTTTGCGAAGCAGCTCACGCCGTAAAAAAAGAAGAGCCAAATTTACTTCTAATCGCCTGTAATGGCAAGGCTAGTGTGGAACAGTTAAAAGAGCTTAAAAAAGCTGGAATTTTTTCTTACAATCACAATCTTGAAAGCTCACGCGAATTTTTCCCACAAATTTGCACAACACACACTTGGGAGAGTCGTTTTGAGACAAATTTAAATGCCAAAGAAGCTGGGCTTATGCTTTGCTGTGGGGGAATTTATGGTATGGGTGAGAGTGAGGCAGATAGAATAAGCTTTAGAAAGTCCTTAAAGGAGCTTGAGCCTTTTTCAAGCCCGATTAATTTTTTCATCGCTAATGAAAATTTGAATTTGAAAGTGCCAAAATTAAGTGCTGATGAAGCTTTGCAAATCATCAAAGATAGTAAAAAGGATCTACCAAATTCCGTTTTAATGGTCGCTGGAGGGCGTGAAGTGGTGCTTAAAGATAGGCAATATGAAATTTTTGAAGCAGGAGCCGGGGCTATTGTGGTGGGAGATTATCTTACAACCAAAGGAGAAGAGCCAAGTAAAGATATTTTAAAGCTTAGAGAAATGGGATTTAGCTTTGCATCCGAGTGTCATTGACCCGCAAAATCTTATCGATCTTAAAATTCTTATTATTATCGCTATTTGTTTGCTTTTATCGCCACATATAGCAAAAATTCTACGCCTTAGCCTTTCAGCGACTGAAATTATGCTCGGGGCTTTGGTGGCGTATTTTGGATTTGCCTTAGAGAGTGAAAATTTTAAGCTTTTAGCAAATATAGGCTTTGCTTATCTTATGTTTATCGCTGGTATGGAAGTGAATTTACATCATTTATTTAGTATGGATAAAAAACTAGCACAAAAAAGCCTTATTTATATTCTTTTACTTTATACACTTTCTTCTTTGCTGGTGTGGATTTTTGGGCTGCATTATATTTTTATTTTAATTATCCCTGTGATGAGTGTGGGACTTTTATCCATACTTTATAAAGATTTTGGCAAGGAGTGCTACTGGCTTAATGTCTCTATGCTAGTGGCAACTTTAGCTGAGGTTGTATCCATAGTGCTTTTGACCTTAGTGGGTGCTTTTTTAAACGAAGGCACAAGTGCGCTTGATGTCGCTAAAAGCATCTTATATCTTAATCTTTTCCTAGCTCTTTGCATTGTGAGTTTCAAATTTCTTAAGGTGCTTTTTTGGTGGTATCCGCAGCTTCAAACTCTCTTAATGCCTTGGGAGGATAAAAACGAAAAAGATATAAGATTTTGTGTGGCGATTTTTATCTTTATCGTGGTGGCTATGATGATTACCAGACTAGAAATTGTGTTAGGAGCTTTTATCGCCGGTTCTTTCATTGCGACTTTTTTTAATCACAAAAAAGACTTAGAGCATAAACTCTCAAGCTTTGGTTATGGTTTTTTAATCCCCATTTTTTTTCTTTACATCGGCACAACCTTCAATCTTTCTTTACTTTTAAATTATGAAATCGTTTTGCAAGCATTTTTATTAATGTTTTCAATGATTATTTTAAGGGTGGTAAGTGCTCTTACTTTTTATAAAAAAATGGGTTTTAAAAATATGCTTCTTTTTGCTCTAAGCCACTCTATGCCACTAACCTTACTCATCGCTACGGCTACGCTTTCTTATTCGGCTAAACTCATCACGGCAAATCTTTATTCAGCTTTGATTTTAACAGCATTTTTAGAGGCTGTTTTGGTGATGAGTATGATTAAAATTCTTGCAAATTCTTGCAAATAGCCTTAAAAATATGTTACTTTCTTACTCACATAAAAATAAATATTTTGTAAATTATTTTTTAAAAAGCTCTAAATTTTGCTTATTTGTTACAATAATAAATAAACTAAAATGAAAGGATAATTAATGTCAAACACCATAACTCTAATAGATAATAGAAATGGCAAAAGCTGTGAATTTCCTATTTACAATGCGACTTTAGGACCTAGCGTTGTCGATATGTCAAGCTTTTATAAGCAAACAGGTATGTTTTGCTACGATGAAGGCTTGACCTCTACTGCTACCTGCAAATCGCAAATCACCTACATTGACGGCGAAAAGGGCATTTTGAAACATCGCGGTTATCCTATTGAGTGGCTTGCGGAAAATAAAGTTTTTTTAGATGTGGTTCATCTTTTGCTCTATAAAGAATTACCCGATGAGGGTAGGTTGGAGTCGTTCCGCTACGAACTTAAAAAACGCTCTTTTATCCACGAGGGGATGCATAAACTCTTTGACGCTTTCCCAGATAATGCCCATCCTATGGCGGTTTTACAAGGGGCAGTTTCTTCACTTTCAGCCTTTTATCCTGATCATTTAAATATGAATGTTAAAGAAGAATATATGGAAATGGCAGCACGCATTGTTGCTAAGATTCCTACCATAGTCGCCACTGCTTATCGTTACAAAAATGGCTTTCCTATGGCTTATCCCAATTTAGATAGGGGCTTTACCGAAAATTTCTTATATATGCTTCGCACCTATCCTTACGACCATGTGAAATTAAGACCGATTGAAATTAAAGCTTTAGATACAGTGTTTATGCTTCACGCAGATCACGAGCAAAATGCCTCAACATCGACAGTTCGTGCAGTTGGCTCAACGCACGCTCACCCTTATGCTTGTATTAGTGCGGGCATTGGTGCGCTTTGGGGACACGCACACGGCGGAGCCAATGAGGGCGTCATTCGTATGCTTGAAATGATAGGCACACCTGATAGGGTTGATGAATTTATCAAAAAAGCTAAGGATAAAAATGATCCTTTTAGACTTATGGGTTTTGGACATAGGGTTTATAAGAATTTTGACCCGCGCGCTAAGGTGCTTAAAAAGCTTAGAGACCAGCTTATTGACGAGCTTGACATTGATACTAATCTCATTAAAGTCGCCACTAAAATCGAAGAAATCGCTCTACAAGATGATTATTTCGTGCAAAGAAATCTTTATCCCAATGTTGATTTTCACAGCGGCTTGATCTTAAAGGCGTTAGGGATTCCAAATGAAATGTTTGCCACACTTTTTGTTATCGGTAGAACGCCCGGATGGATCGCACAATGGATCGAGCAAAAAGAACAAGAAAGCCTCAAAATAGTCCGCCCAAGACAACTTTATCTAGGTGAAGTAGAAAAATGAATTTAGACTCTTATTTAAATTTGGCTCTAGACGCTGCAGAAAAAGCATCTAAAGCTATACTAAAAGAAAAAGAAAATCTTAAAATTCTATCCAAAGAAGACGGCACGGCTCTTACTTCAGCCGACCTTGCCTCCAATGAAATTTTAAGCGAAGCTCTTGCAAAAACGGATTTAAAAATTCTTTCTGAAGAAAAAATCTTAAGTTATGAAGAAAGGCGAGAATTAGAGTATTTTTGGCTCATCGACCCTCTTGATGGCACAAAAGGCTTTATAAAAGGACAAGATGAATACTGCATTATGATAAGCTTAATTCATCAAAAACGCCCTATTTTAGCCCTTATCAAAAGTCCTGAAAAAAATGAAGTTTTTTACGCACACAAAGAAAGTAAAGTTTATAAAAATGCAAGTCTTCTTCAAAACGATGAAACTTTTTTTAAAAAAAATCAATATACCGCACTTTTAAGCATTAATCATCTTTGTAAAGAAGATGAAGAATTTGCTAAAAAATATCAATTAAAAGCCTTAAATATAAGCTCTGGGCTTAAATTTACCGCTCTTTTAGAAGGAAGGGCTGGAATTTATAGACGCAAAGAAAAACTAAACATCTGGGACATAGCTGCTGGAGATTTTTTACTTAATCAAAATGGTGGCTTTATGGGAAAATTTGATAAAACTTTACTTTCTTACAATGAAAAAGATTTAAGGGCGGATTATTTCATCGCGGTATCAAATAAGGCTTTTTTGCAAGATTTTGGCGATTAATTCGCTATAATTTTGCAAAAATCTCAAAGGAAAGCTATGCGTTTATTTTTAATTCTTTTTATTTTTGCTAATCTTTTGCAAGCAGAATTTTCACAAAAACAAATTATCAAAATGGAAAAAGAAGAAAGCTTTGAGCTAATCGACCTCAATCAAGACACTACAAAACAGCACATTGATGAACAAAAAGCTGTTTTTGATAGCTCTACGCTAAAGCCTAAAAAAGAACTTCAGGTTAGCAGAGATAAAGTGCTTGATTATGGTATAGTTTTTAGTTTTAATGAAAAATTTCATTATTTTTTAAACAATCATAAGGTTAATGCTAGAGATTTTTCACGCACTTTTACGCAAAAAACTTTACGCAATTTAAAGCTTAATTTCCTAAATTCCACTGCAAATGGAATTTATCAAAGTCAAAAAACTTTGCAAGATTTCAGTCCTAAAAATGCAAAATTAGTTAATGTCGCTCCCTTTCTAAAACAAGAAAAGGATAAAAATAAGCTTTATACGCAATTTATGGATTATCTCATTGTGATTAATCTTAATGAATTTTACATTGAGCTTACAAATTACTTCATCACGCAAAGTGTAAGTGCTCACGCAAATATCAATTTTAAGCTTATTTCAAGCTCCAAAGGTTTGATAAAGTCTAAAAATATCCATCTTAAACTTGCGTTAAAAGATCACAACACGAGGGAAAATCTTCAAGAAATCTTAAATGAAATGCCCCAAATGTTAGCCGAAGTAGTCAAAAAAGAAACGAAAGGTTTAAAGCCCTAATCACCCACCGCCGATGAAGTATTTCTCCACATCATCGAGCAGCTTTTCACATATGCGAGAATCCGTGCTTTTTTCAACAACGAGGTTGATATAAGTTTTTGTATCTCTAAAACTTCCTGCGGATTTGCTATTTTCACGCGTTAGTTTTTGATTATCTTTTGTGTATTTAATGGTAATGTTAAATTTCAAAGCCGCCGAAGCTTCGCCTAAATTTGTCTCCACGACAACATTCATTTGCGAGGCTTTGCCAAGAGTGGCTTGCATTTTAGAAATGATTTCTCTAAATCTTTGACATTGTCTAATGAGTGTTGAAATGAATTTATTATCAACACCCTCATAAGCAAGCTTTAGCTTGTTTTTAATATCCTTAGTGCTTTCTTTTTCAGGGGCGACAAAAACCATATAAAAGCCATTTTTAATCGGCACATTATCACTTTTAGCATCACGCCCACTTGACATCACTTTCACATAAATAGCATTATCCAAATAAACCCTATCGACCATAGGACCATAAATTTCATATTCTTTTTTACGCACGATAACTTCACGCGCCAAAACATTAAGCTTGACATTAGCTTCTTTGATAATAGGTTCCATTTCTTTTTTGATTTCTAAAAGCTCTTTTAACATCACGCTATCCTTTTAATTAAAATAGGTATTATAACAATTTTTTCTTATAAAAAATTAACTTTCCACAAGCTTCACGCCATAAGCTTTTAGAAGTTCAAAAGCGTGATTTTCTAAGCTTTCATCAAAGCTAGTTGTGGCATTTTTATGTAAGATTAAGGTAGCATTTGGCTTCGCGCAAAAGGTTAAAATGATATTAAAAAACACACAAATATGTGACACAAGTCCGCAAAAATGGATTTCTTCATAAGGGCTTTTTGCTAAGAAATTTGCAAGTTCTAAGCTACCAAAGCTATCTTTATGAAAGATTTTTTTCGCTTTCGATAAAAATGGAACAAATTCGCTAGGCATTTCCCAACCAAAAGTGTTTTTAATGCAGTGTTTAATGGGTAAATTCTGCCCCTCTCTCGTCTTTAAATAATCCTCTTCGTGCGTATCAAAAGTGATGAGTAAATCCCCCTCAAATTCACTTAAGAGCCTTATAATTTCACTCTTTATGCTAGGAGCCTTTTCAAAACCTAAACTCCCATCAATAAAATCATTTTGATAATCCACCAAAACAAAAGCTTTTTTCATCTATTCCCCTTTCTCCCAAAAAGTCTCACTGTGTAAATTCGAAAACGCACTTTTAAGACTAGTAAAAAGCTTAGGATGCTTACTTTCAAGCTCTTTTAATAAAGCTTTTGCCTCTTCTCTTGCATGAGGAAATTTGACATTTTTCTCGCTTAATTTCATACCGGGACAAAATTCATTGCCTATCACTTCAAGCTCGTTGATTGTGGCATTGTCTCTTAATTGCCTTTCGCGGACGAAAATCAAAGGGCGTATGATAGTAATGCCTCTTTTGCTTTTATAAATGGGCGCAAGAGTTCTTAAAGCACCATTGTGGATAAAATTCATAAAAAAGCTCTCTGCTGCATCGTCTAAATGATGAGCAATTGCAAGCTTATTAAAACCTTTTTCAAGTGCATAAGTATATAAAGCTCCACGCCTCATACGCGAAAAATAACTACAAAAACTCGAATTTTCTCTAATCGTATCGCCAGAAATTTCATAGATATTACTCTCAATCACACTATGCTTAATTCCGTGTTCTTCGCAATGTGCGTGAAGTTTGGAATAATCCTCCCCCATACCATAACTCAAAGTCGCCGCCTCAAGCTCAAATTTAAAAGGTGCGTGGGCTTGCATACGCTTTAAAAGATGTGCTAAGGCTAGGGAGTCCTTACCTCCACTAAGTCCTAAAAGCACCTTGTCATTATCTTCTATGAGTTTGAATTTCGCATTAGCCTGAGCAACTTGTCTTATAAGTTTTTTGCTAAGATTTATCATAATTTATCGCACATTTTAAGGACAAAATTAGCAGAAATTTTAGCAGACTTTACTACAAATTCATCAAAATCAAATTCTGCCTTTTCTCCAGCCTTATCACTCATCGCCCTTAAAATAAAGCAAGGCACTTTCAAAGCCTGACACACTAAAGCCACGCTAGCACCTTCCATCTCACAAGCATCGGCATTAAAAATTTCTCTAATTTTCGCCTTTTTTGTCTCATCGCAAATAAATTCATCGCCCGTTGCAATAATCCCTGCATTAAGCTTGATATTAAGCTCCTTAGCCACTTCAAGTGCGAGAGTATTTAAACGCTCATCTGTTTTAATAAAAATTTCATTACCCGGCACAAAACCTAAAGGATGTCCAAAGGCTGTAATGTCTAAATCATATTGCACCAAACTTTTAGCATAAAGCAAATCACCTATTTCTAAATTTGGATTAAAAGCACCCGCTACACCCGTAAAAAGCAAAGTTTTCGCACCATATCGCTCTATCATCACGCTAGCACTTAAAGTAGAATTGACCTTGCCGATTTTAGAATAAGCTAAAATAAGCTCGTGTCCCTTGTAGTTTGCAAAATAATAAGTGTTATTAGCATATTCTTCACTTGTATAGTCTTTTAAAATTTCAAGTAGAGGGGCGATTTCTTCTTGCATCGCACCAAGTATTGCTATTTTCATTGTATAACCTTTAAAAATTCATCAACTTCATTTAAATTTGTTAAAGCGTAAGTTTCTTTTGTGGTGATTTTTTTATTAAGACCTTTTAAAACACTCGCTCCAAATTCGACAAAATAATCGACCTCATCTTGTATATTTAAAATGCTTTGTTTATAAAGCACAGGAGAGATTAGCTGAGCTTTTAGTAAATTTAAGGCTTCGCTTTTGCTTTCATAAGATTTAGCATTGACATTTGAAATCACAGGTAAAAAACTAGGCTTCAAAACGCCTTCTAACTCTTTGCTAAGCTTAATTGACGCTTCATTTAAAAGCGGACAATGACTAGCCACACTCATATTTAAAAGCATAGCTCTTTTAGCACCAGCTTCTTTAAATTTCGCTTCATATTCTAACAAATGTGCTTTTAAACCTGCCACGACAATTTGCCCATCGCAATTATAATTTGCCGCAAAAATGCTTTTACCCTCTGCCTTTGCTAACTCGCAAAGACCTTGCACTACTTCATCGCTTAAACCCAAAATTACCATCATACCAGCTTCAATTTTAACGCAATCTTCTTGCATATAAATTCCGCGTTTATTGACTAAAACAATAGCCTCTAAAAAATCAAAAGCCCCATTAATCGCCAAAGCACTAAATTCACCCAAAGAATGTCCCAAGGCAAAATTATGCCTAAAATCTGGCTTTTTTTCTAACAAAGCAGCATAAGCCATTAATGAGCTTAAAACAATCGCAGGCTGTGTAAATTCACTCCTAGCTAAGTCATCATTTTGTGTAAAAAGTAGGCGTTTAAAATCAATCTTGCTATATTCACTAGCTTCATCTAAAAGAGCTTTCGCTTTTGGAGAATTTTCGTAAAAGTCCTTTCCCATACCAAGGCTTTGAGAGCCTTGACCGGGGAATATTAATGCGCAACTCATCCGTGGCAACCACAACCTCCGCCGCCGCCTCCGCAGCAGCCGCCTCCGCCTCCGTGATAATGATGTCCGTGTCCGCTTCCGCAGCAGCCGCCACTTCCAGCTATGATTCCTGTTAAAATTTCGTCTTCACTAGCTTCTCTAGCATCGACTATATTAAGAGAAAAAAGCAAATCCCTACCTGCATAAGGGTGATTGTAATCTATTGTTACTTCATTATCATTTATCTCTTTTACGCTTACACGCACGGTTTGCCCATCTTCACCTTCGCCAAAAAGCTCCATACCGACTTTTAAATCGATACCAGCAAATTGCTCCTTAGGTAAGGTTTGCACCGCACTTTCATCATAATCGCCCAAAGCCTTGTCTTTTTTGATAAGCACATCGGCATTTGAAGGGCATTCAAGCTTCATCACTTCTTCTTCTAAACTATCTAAAATTTGCCCTTTTCCAACTATAAATGCAATAGGCTGGGCGTTAATATTAGACTCTAAAATTTCATTAGTATTCGCATCCTTTAATTCATAAAACATCGATACTACACTATTTTTTTCTATAACCATTTTTTCTCCTTTAATTTGTTTTATTTGCGATTTGGCGAAGCTTTTGCTTCTGGAGTGTTAGGATAATTTGTTTTTAAAGCCTTGTAAAAGCCATTGGCACTTTTTGTATCGCCCACTTTATCCAAAGAAATTGCCGTATGATACAATAATTTAGGAAAATAGTCTCCCTTAGTGCTTATGCTTGAGCTTTTTTTGTAATAAACAATAGCATTATTATAATTTTGCTGTTTATACTCTATCTCTCCAAGCCAAAAATTCGCCCTTGCAGGCTTATAATGTTTTTCTATAAGATAATTTAATTTTTCTCTAGAATTTTCAAAAAGATTTTCATTTAAATCTTTAATTGCCAATTTCAAAATTTCATTATGCTTTTCTTTTTTCCAACTATCATCAATTTTAACTTGTTGCGTTTGTGAAGTTACAGCGATACTAGCATTTTCTTCGCTAGTAAGATTACTATCATTTATTATTGTGCTAGAAGTCGTTTTTGTGCGGTTTGTATCATTAAAGTCATTTTTAGAAACATAATTGTTATTGATAGAATCAACCAAAGAACTAAGCTCTGTTAAAATCTTCTTAACTTGCTTATGATTTGCATCTTGTATTTTTCTACTTTCCTCAACATAGGCTTTAAGACTTTTAAGCTCTAAGCTAAGATTATTTTCTACACTTTCGCTATTTGCCTCAAGCTGATTTAGGCGCGAATTTGACTTAGCATACTGAGAATTAATGCCCTCAAGCATACTTTGCAAACCCTCTAATCTCTCATTTGTTTCATTGATTTTAGCACTAAGTGAAGAATATTCATTACTTAAACTATCAAGTTTATCTTTAAATAATTTTTCATTTGAAGTCAGCCCATAAGCCGAATTGCTTGTCAAATTTCCTGCACCAAAAGCAGAAGTTTCCGCGTAAAGAAATGTAGCCCCCAAGAGAGCTACTAAAGTTATTTTTTTCATTATCTTGCTAGTTTAAACTCTGCACGGCGGTTTTGTGCATCGCAAGTTTTAGTTTTCTCTGTGCAAACAGGATTAGTTTCTCCATAGCTTTTTACAGAAATTCTATCAGAATTTACACCTTGAGAGATAAGTGCATCTTTAACAGCCTTAGCTCTTTTAAGTCCTAAAGCTTGATTATACTCATCAGTTCCCCACTCATCGCAGTTTCCTTCAACAGTAATGCTCGTGCCACTTACTTCAGTGTTGAAAATATTTGCATTTGTGCTAACGACAGACTGCATATCACTTCTAATATTGAATTTATCAAAGTCAAAATAAACCTTACCTAAAGTATCGTTAAGTTGAGAGATTTTCGAATCGATGTCCCAACCATCGCTACCACCTGAGCCACGAGAGCCATCAACATCTGTGCCACCACTTACACTAGTACTTTTAGTACTACAACCACTAATCACAATCGCAAAAGCTGCAATTGAAGTAAAAAGAATTTTCTTCATTTAAGACCTTTCAAAGTTTGTTAAATTGTAGTTATTATAACTAAAAAATTGTTAATTTTAATTAATATTTAAAAAAATTACCAATCAATCGATTGAATTTTACCTACTTTCAATGGAAAATAAAAAGTTTTATTTGCATTGACACGAATCACACCTAAGGCACTTTGATTACCCAAATGCTTGATAAACACTATACTACCGCCATCACTAGAAAAACGCGGAAATAAATTTTTACCATTTGCACTAAGCTGTCTAATATAATCACTCTTAATAGACATTAAATAAATATTAAAGACACCCGCTTGTTTTGGCTCGCGACTGGAATAAACCAAAAAGTCCTTATAAGTCGAAACCGCAGAATTGTTTCTTCCGTGAAAAACGGCTTGTTCGGCTGAAGTGCTACCTAAATTTTGTATAAAAATATTAGGATAGCCTAGCCTATCTGAAACAAAAACGACTTTCGACTCATCTTCACCTATGAAATTTGCATTGACATCAATGCCTGAATAATTTGTAAGTTTGCTTAAATTTTTACTATTTAAATCATATAAATACACATCAGGCTGGTCCTGCGGTGCCATAGTAACTAAAATTTTATCGCCCTTTTTATTAACATCACTAGCTACGACCATACCACCACTTGAGAGAATTTTACTCGCTTTATTATTTGTCAAATCAAAGCGAAAAAGAGTAGGTTTATCGTGGTCATAAGCGGTGTAGTAAAACATCGTTTGTTCCTCGTTTGCCCATTTAGGAAACAAATTTAAGCCTCCATCAACTATCACTCTTTGATAAGTAAGCGTATAATCTGCCATTATAATTTGACTGCGTTTTGACGAATTTGTCCTAGCGATAAGAATTTTATGGTCCATCCACTCCACAGGTGCCAAGCCCAAAAATTGCACAGAATCCTTAACGCCCTTATGTGCTAAAAAGGGATATTGCTCGACTTTGTTTAGCGTGTAGTCTTGATTAGCTTTTTCCACTCCACCTGCTTTGATTTTGATATTAAGGCTTAAATTTTCGCCATTTTTTGCAAGAGCATATTCAAAAGTATAGTTAGAATTTTCGCTTCCCTCATCGACCACTTCAAAATTGGAACTAACTTTAAGATCATTGACTATCATATTATAAAAACTACGCTTTAAATTTGCATCGCTTAAATTAGAATTATCTTTAACGATGATTTTGGGTAAAACAACGCCTTGATTAACAACATCAATAACAGGGTCCTCCGCCCATACCACACTAAAAATAGCTAAAAAAACTAGTAAAATTTTTCTCATTTTTTCTCCTTAAATTCATCCGCAAATTCTAGCAAAAACAAAAAGCTTAATGTTAATCAAAATTTAATAAACTTACACAACACCATAGAAACAAATCAAACAAATTTTAAGGAAAAACAATGCCACAAGCACCCCTAACAAGACAATCTCAAAGAGATGCCTTGCACTCTACCATTTGGAAAGTCGCCAATAAGCTACGCGGAAATATTGATGGCTGGGACTTTAAAATGTATGTGCTAGGTATGCTATTTTACCGCTTCATTAGTGAAAATCTAGCAGCATATATCAATGCCAAGCAAGGCATAGACCCTGCCACCTCGCATACGGGAGGAGGGGAGAGGGAGAACCCCAACAGCTACGAAAATTTAAGTGATAAAGATATAGATGAAAATGAAAAGAGTCGCGAAGCTATCATTGATGCAAAGGGCTTTTTCATCTACCCAAGCCAGCTATTTTGCAATGTTTTAAAAGCCCACGCCCACGACACCACAAACCTAAATCAAACCCTAAGCAATGTTTTCGCACAGATAGAAGCCTCCACCATAGGCACACAAAGTGAAGCTAAATTTAAAGGACTCTTTAGCGATATTGATGTCAATTCTAGCAACAAACTAGGTGAGACCCTACTCAAACGCAACGAAAAACTCTATCAAGTAATGCAAGAAATAGCCACGCTTGATTTGCATTATAGTGATAATGCTATCGATACCTTTGGCGATGCGTATGAATACCTTATGCGTATGTATGCGGATAAAGCAGGCAAAAGTGGGGGTGAGTTTTTCACCCCGCAAGAAGTGAGCCACCTCCTAGCAAGGCTTGTAAGCTATGGTAAGCAAAGTGTCAATAAAGTCTATGACCCAGCTTGTGGGAGTGGCTCGCTGCTCTTGCAATTTGCCAAAGTGCTAGGCATTGACAACATTAAGCAAGGCTTTTTTGGGCAGGAGATCAACCCCACAAGTTATAATCTCTGCCGTATCAATATGCTTTTGCACGATATAGGCTTTGAGAATTTTGACATAGCCCTAGGCGATATACTCCTAGAGCCAAAGCACGCAGATGATGAGCCTTTTGATGCCATTGTATCAAATCCTCCATATTCTACCAAATGGATAGGCGATGATGACCCTAAACTTATCAATGACCCTCGCTTCGCCCCTGCTGGTATGCTAGCCCCTAAATCTTACGCTGATTTGGCTTTCACTATGCATATGCTCTCTTGGCTCTCTCCTAGCGGCACTTGTGCCATAGTAGAATTCCCGGGCGTACTTTATCGCGGAGGCAAAGAAAAGCAAATTCGCAAATATTTGATAGATAATAACTTCATAGACACCATTATCCAACTTCCGGAAAATCTCTTTTTTGGCACAAATATTGCCACTTCTATCATCGTGCTAAAGAAAAATAAGCAAAGCGTAGCGACCTTTTTCATCGATGCAAGTGAGCAATTTATCAAAATTACAAAGAAAAATATCCTAGAGCCAAGCCATATAGACACCATAGTAAATGCCTATGCCACACGCCAAGATATAGAGCATTTCTCGCGTTTAGTAAGCCTTGAAGAAATACGAGCAAACGACTATAATCTAAGCACCTCTACTTACATCACGCCAAAGGACACAAGAGAAGTCATAGACATCACCGCTCTCAATGCACAAATCGCCCAAATCGTAGAGAAGCAAGCCGCCCTAAGAGTGCAGATAGATTCTATCATCAGCTCCCTAGAAGGTGCTAACTAATGCGAAGCCTAAAACTCCTAGCCCAAAGCACCGCCTCCACCATAGCCGTAGAATTTACCCCAAGCAAAAAAGTGGATTCTAGCTACCAAAGCGAATCCCAGCTAGAAAAAGAGCTTATCGCCACACTCCAAGCCCAAGGCTATGAATACGCCCCTATCAGTGATGAAAAATCCCTAGAATCCAATCTGCGCACAAAGCTAGAGACGCTAAACTCCACCACCCTAAGCGACACAGAGTGGCAGAGATTTTTCAAGCAAGTGCTAGCTAGGGCAAATGCCTCTATTGTAGAAAAAAGCCAGCTAATCCAAGAGGACTATATCCAGCCCCTAGAGCGTGATAATGGCAGCACTATCAACTTTAAGCTAATCGACAAAGCCGACATACATAAAAACTCCCTGCAAGTTATCAATCAGTTTCAAGCCCAAAGCCCCACGCGCTCCCACCGCTATGATGTAACTATCCTAGTCAATGGACTGCCCTTAGTGCATATCGAGCTAAAGCGGCGCGGCATAAGCCTTAAAGAAGCTTTTAGGCAGATCAATCGCTACGGGCGGGAGAGCTTTTTTAGCGGGAGTGGGCTCTTTGAGTTTGTGCAGATTTTTGTCATCAGCAACGGCACGCAAAGCAAGTATTATTCTAACACTACACGCGATTTACATATCAAAACAAAGCAAGGCATAAAAACGACTAAAACTTCCAACACCTTTGAATTCACAAGCTATTTTAGCGATGAGAAAAACACCATCATAGATGATTTAATAGACTTTGCAAAGACCTTTTTTGCTAGGCATACACTTTTGCAAATCTTATGCCATTACTGCGTGCTAGATGTGGATAGAAAGCTCCTAGTCCTGCGACCTTATCAAATCGCCGCGTGTGAAAAGATCTTGCAACAAATCGCCATAAGCTACCACAACAAATTCTACGAAAAATCAAACGGACAAAAAAGTGGCGGCTATATTTGGCACACCACAGGCAGTGGCAAAACGCTCACAAGCTTTAAAACCGCCCAGCTAGTAAGCAAAATCCCAGAAATCGCTAAAGTGCTTTTTGTCGTGGATAGAAAAGACCTAGACTATCAAACTATGCGAGAATACGATAGATTCCAAAAGGGTGCTGCCACAGGGAGCAAAAGCACCAAAGAGCTGCAATCACGCCTTAACAGCACAGATAAAAACCACAAAATCATCATCACCACTATCCAAAAGCTCTCCCGCTTCATCACCCAAGCAGAAAAAGACCATACAATCTTTAACGAACATATTGTGATGATTTTTGATGAGTGCCATAGAAGTCAATTTGGGCAAATGCAAAAAGACATCACCAAAGCCTTTAAAAAGCTCTATCTTTTTGGCTTTACAGGCACGCCCATTTTCGCCGCAAACGCTCTAGGCTATGAGACGACACAGCGAGTCTTTGGCGAGTGCTTACATCGCTATACCATTATCCACGCCATACGCGACCATAATGTCCTGCCATTTCGCGTAGATTACCACACCACGACCAAAGATATCACGCAAATCACAGATGAGATTTTGCTAAATCCCACCCGTATAGAGCATATCACTCGCTATATCTTAGAGCATTTCACCACTCACACCAAACGCAACGCAAAGTCTTACAATCTAAATGGCAAGCACACGCTAGGCTTTAACGCTCTTTTTGCCACCCAGTCTATCCCTATGGCTATGCGATATTATGAAGAGTTTAAAAGACAGCAAGCCCACCTAAGCCAAAATGAAGCCCTAAAAATAGGCATCATTTACAGCTATGCCCCAAACGATGAGCTAGAAGAAGAAAACAGCGAGGACACCACCGCCCTGCCTAAGTCTCAAAGAGACTTTTTAGACGCGGCGATAAGCGACTATAACGCAATATTTGCGTGCAGATTTGATAGCTCCGCGGATAATTTTCAAAACTACTACAAAGACTTCTCCCTAAAGCTTAAAAATAGAGAGCTAGACCTAGCTATCGTAGTCAATATGTTTCTAACAGGCTTTGACGCCACCACGCTAAATACCCTTTATGTCGATAAGTCCTTACGCTATCACGGGCTTTTACAAGCCTACTCACGCACCAATAGAATCCTAAATTCCGTCAAAAGCTTTGGCAATATCATAGCCTTTAGAGACCTAAGCAAAGCCACAGATGACGCCCTAGCTCTCTTTAGCGATGAAAATGCCAAAGGCATAGTCTTTCTAAGAAGCCTAGAAGAATACCTACAAGGCTACACCGATGAAAACGGACAAAAACATAAAGGCTACAACGAGCTTACAAAAGAGCTTACAGACAAATTTCCGCTTGAAAGCTTCCGCCAAGCCACGCTAAAGACAAGCCAGAAAAAGCACTTTTTAGCCCTCTTTGGAGAGCTTTTAAAGCTGCGTAATATCCTTGAAATTTTTGATAATTTTAGCGATCCACTAAATGAACGCGATAAGCAAGATTATCAAAGCCACTACATAAGCACCTATGAAGAGCTACGCAAAGACAAAGATGACAAAGAAAGCACCCTAGATGAAGTAGAATTTGAAGTCGAGCTTCTAGCTCAAGTAGAAGTAAGCATAGAATATATCCTAGAGCTTATCGCCAAATATCACAAAGACCAAGCCACCAACTACGAGCCTATACTAAAGCTACTAGATTCTAGCCTAAGCCTACGGAGTAAAAAGGAGCTTTTTTTACGCCTCATAGACTCTTTACACACGCAAAGCAATGTGGAAAAAGACTTTAGCACCTACATCAAAACGCATAAAAATAACGCCTTGCAAGACATCATAAACGCCCTAAATTTAGACCCCAAAAAGACTAAAGAATTTATGCAAGATAGCTTTGAGCGAGGTGAGCTAAGGGACTATGGGAGAGCTTTTGATGAGATTTTGCCACCTTCTCCACTCTTTGGCAAGGGTGCAGAGCAGACGCATAAAGTCCGCAAGCAAGCCCTAGAAAAGCTACAAGCATTTTTCGAGCTTTTTAAGGGACTAGATATGAGCAACAAGGAGCAATGATGAAAGCCTTAAACAATAACGCCCACCCCCTAGAATCCTTACTGAAACAACACTGCCCTAATGGCGTGGAGTTTAAAGAGCTGCAAGAGATTTGTAAGCTACAAGCTGGAGATAGAATTATCAAATCAATGATGAACGATAAGGCTAAATACCCCGTTATGGGTGGCGGCACAGAACCGACAGGCTATTATCACGATTATAATTTCAATCAAGCTATAACCATAGCAAGAGCAGGAAGTGCAGGCTATGTTGCTTGGCAAGAAGGAAAATTTTGGGCGACTGATGTTTGTTTTGTGGCAATTTTGCCTATTAGTCATTGCGAGACTTCCGCAAGGAAGTCGCGGCAATCCACAAATACAAAATCTAAACAAATGGATTGCCACGAATTTGACAAGTCAAATTCTCGCAATGACAAAGCCATACTCAAATTTGTTTTTTATGTCTTAAAAGCCAATGAATACGAATTGAAAAAGCATCTTTATGGTGGTTCTATGCCTAAGCTTGATAAAAATTATCTTTGGAGTTTCCCTATCCCCCTGCCGCCGCTAGAAATTCAGCAAAAAATCGTAGATATTTTAGACGCCTTTACAGAATTACAAGCAGAATTACAAGCAGAATTACAAGCACGCCGCAAGCAGTATGAATATTATAGAAACAAGCTTTTAAGCTTTGAGGAACTACAAAGACGCACTGATATGCTAAACGGGGGGGGTCTTAAGCTTGTAACCTTAGGCGAGATAGGAACTTTCACGCGTGGCAATGGTTTAACAAAAAGCGATTTTGTAGAAGTTGGCGTGCCTTGTATCCATTATGGGCAAATCCACACGCATTACCATAATTACACTCATAGCACAACAAGCTTTGTCAGTGAAGAAAAAGCAAGGAAACTAAAAAAGGCTAAGTGTGGGGATTTAGTCATAGCTGGGGTAAGCGAGGATAAAGACTGCGTTTGTAAGGCAGTCGTGTATCTAGGAAAGCAAGAAGCGTGTGTTAGTGGTGATACTTTCATATTCTCACACTCACAAAATCCAAAATTTATAGGTTATATGTTTCAAACCGAAAATTTTAATACATTTAAACACAAATATGCACAAGGTGCAAAAGTTTTAAGAGTTCATAACAAGCACTTAGAAAATTTCCAAATCCCCCTACCGCCTTTAGAAGTGCAAAATGAAATCGTAGAGATTTTAGACAAATTTGACACACTGGCAAATGATTTAAGCGCAGGGCTGCCCGCCGAGATAGAAGCGAGGAAAAAACAATATGAGTATTACAGAGAGAGACTTTTAAGCTTTATTGCAAAGGATTAACTCCCTCATCTTTTAAATTCATCGTTATAGCTACGCCCTTATTTTTAGGAGGATAGGCGATGAATTTACCTTTTTGACTTTCTAAGAATTCCAAAACCTTAGCGTCAAAAATGCTATCATAACTCTTTTCTACCGAAGTGTAGCCGAATTTCCCCTCGCTATCGATGAAAATTTTTACCTTAACGCCTATATTTTTAGGATTAGGATAGTATTGACTCCAACGCTGTTTAATCACCCTTTCAACCTTACCTAAAAACTCATCATAAATCCCTACTTTTTGTGCTTGGGTGCTTTGTCCGTTTGCGGTGCTTTCTTCTGGGATAAGATTGTCATTTAATTGCTTTAATAATTCGGCGGCACTTTGGGAATTTGTGCCTTGTCCTGATTTTTTGGAGGATTGAATTTGCGTGCTTTTTTCTTCTTGTATTTCTTTGACATTGCCAAAAAGGGCGTTAAAATCGGTGGCTTTTTGATTAACATTTTGCGTTTTGACCATTTTATTAGTCGTTTTTGCGAAAAGATCATTGACATCAACGGGGCTTGTTTGAGGCTTAGGAGTGGGCTTAGGGCTTGAAATTTGCGTAGAAGCTTCACTTAAATCGACATTAATAAAACTATCTTTTATATCCGTATAACTTAAAACAGGCTCTTGCATAGTAACTAGCCTAAAAAAGACAAAGCCCACAACGATAAAATAAACCCCACAAGCGAGACAAAAGGAGGTAAGATTACTCAAGCCATAATTTTTCATCATTATTCAGTCTGTAAGGCGACCTTGCTAAAGCCTAAATTTTTCACACTTCTTAAAACGAAAATCACATCATCATACTTTAAACTCTTATCCGCTCTTATGAAAACAGGCTCTTCAGTGTTAAATTGTGCCTTTTTTTGTGCAAGATTATCCGCGAAAGAAAGGAAGTCAAATTTTTCTTGATTGATGAAAATTTCTTTTTTAGAATTCACGCTTACAATAAGACTTTTCACGCTCGGCGAACTTGCACTTTTTTGTGAGCCTTGAGGGAGATTAACCTTTTCTTCGTAAGTAATACTAGGAGCAGTAACCATCAAAATGGCTAATAAAACAAGCATAATATCCACTAAGGGAGTGATATTAAGCTCGGGCTTTTCATCATCAAACGGCATATTAACCCTTATGTGAGCTAAGAACCTTAATCTCACTATCAATAATGCTTAAAAGCTCAAAAGCCTTTCTTTTAATAATAAGATGAAAAGTATAAGCAGGGATAGCGACTAAAATTCCACAGCCCGTAGCTACTAAAGCCTCGCTAATTTTAGGTGCGATAATGCTTAAGGAATTTTGTGTGCCAAGTCCTCCAAAAGTCTCAAGTATAGAGATAACCGTGCCAAAAAGTCCTATAAAAGGCGAAGTCGAAGCAACGATACTTAGCCAAGTTAGCCCCAAAGAAGAGCGGCGTGCGGCTAAATTTTTATAAATTTCTAAATGCGAAAGGCTTGTGTCGGTGCATTTTCTTAAAATAGAATCGGTGCGACTTAAATCCTTCTCGCCTAAAAGTAAGGTTTCTAAACTTTCCTTTTCCTTACTACGCCAATTTGCCAAAAAAGAAAGCCTTGCAAAAAGTATAGCAAAAGAAAGGATAAAATAAAAAGAAAGCCAAGCCAAAACCACATAGCTAATAAGACTTGATTCGTTAAAAAAATGGAAAATAGCCTCGAAATTCATACATTTGCCTTAGCATTATCAAGCTTAGAAAAGGTCGCAGCTAAGGCGGCATTGTCCGAACTCATAGCTTTGATTAAGTCTTTTGCGTTATTAAGATTTTTCTCAATCTCACTTTCACTTGAGCCGCAAACCCAAACAGCACCTTTAGCCAAAACGCAAACTTTGTCTTCATCTACCTTAGCATAGCCTGAGTCAATGGCAACTAATTCGTGTTTTAAATCTTGTTTTTCTACATCAATGACGCCAGATTTTAAAGAAGCCACTAAACTCGCATGCCCCCTTAAAACACCAAATTCCCCCTCACTTCCAGGTAAGGTAACGGACTTTACCTCTCCTTGATAAATCATTCCTAGAGGGGTTACTATTTCTAAAGATATTAAATCCTGCATCAATTAGCCTTTTTTTGTTCAACCTTACAATTATCTAAGCAAGTATCACCTCTACTAATCTCCCTCAGAGTTTCTGCCTTAGCAATTGCCTCGTCAATATTTCCTACCATATAAAAAGCATTTTCTGGCAAATCATCATACTTACCCTCTAAAATGCCCTTAAATCCACTGATAGTCTCTTCAAGGCTTATATATTTACCCGGACTTCCCGTAAAAACTTCCGCCACGAAGAAAGGCTGAGATAGGAATTTTTCTATTTTCCTTGCTCTTTCGACGACAAGTTTATCTTCTTCGCTAAGCTCGTCCATACCTAAGATAGCGATAATATCTTGTAAATCTTTGTATTTTTGAAGCACAGATTGAACGCCCCTTGCTACCTTATAATGTTCCTCACCTATGATTTGTGGGTCAAGCATACGCGAAGTTGAATCAAGTGGATCAACAGCTGGATAAATTCCCTTTTCAGCAATAGCACGGTTAAGCACTGTAGTTGCATCAAGGTGTGCAAAAACGGTGGCAGGTGCTGGGTCTGTCAAGTCATCCGCTGGGACATAGACGGCTTGAACAGAAGTTATAGAACCTTTTTTAGTGGAGGTAATCCTCTCTTGGAATTTACCCATTTCACTTGCTAAAGTCGGTTGATAGCCTACTGCTGATGGGATACGCCCTAAAAGAGCGGACATTTCGGAACCTGATTGAGAAAATCTAAAAATATTATCAATAAACATCAATACATCAAGCCCCATTTCATCTCTAAAATACTCCGCCATAGTAAGACCTGTAAGGGCGATGCGATTTCTAGCACCTGGTGGTTCGTTCATTTGCCCATAACATAGAGCAACTTTATCTAAAACATTACTTTCTTTCATTTCATTATAAAGGTCATTTCCCTCACGCGTTCTTTCGCCCACACCAGCAAATACAGAATAACCGCTATGTTTAAAGGCGACATTGTGAATAAGCTCCATAATAATCACCGTCTTACCCACACCGGCACCGCCGAAAAGTCCTACCTTACCACCCTTAGCATAAGGCGCAAGCAAATCTACAACCTTAATACCCGTTTCAAAAATTTCACTCTTAGTGCTTTGCTCTTCAAAGGCAGGTGGGTCTCTATGAATACTCCAATGCTTATCAAAGCTTATCTCTTCGCCCTCATCTATCAAATCGCCCGTAACATTAAAAATCCTTCCCAAAACTTTTTCACCCACAGGCACAGAAATAGGACCTCCCAAAGCTTCCACCTTAAGTCCTCTTACTAAACCATCTGTCATATCCATAGCTATGGTTCTTACTCTATTGTCCCCCAAATGTGCGGCGACTTCTAGGATTAATTTTTGCTCTTTTCCATCGTTATTAAAATCTACCCTTATCGCTTCGTTAATTTGTGGTAAATAATCATCAAAATCCACATCTACAACAGGTCCTAATACCTGCGAAATAAATCCTTGCATTAATTCTCTCCTTAAAAATTTACTTACTTCATCGCCTCAACACCACTGATAATCTCAATCAATTCAGTAGTGATGGACTCTTGTCTTGCTTTATTATAAGCTAAATTGAGCTGCTTTACTCTTGCTTTAGCATTGTTTGTGGCATTATCCATAGCCTGCATTCTAGCACTATGTTCAGCCGCCAAAGAATCAATAAGAGCGTAATACATATTGTATTCAAAATAAGTTTTCATCAATTCCTCTAAAAGCTCTCTTTCCTCCGGCTCAAATTCCAAAAGCGAATTTGCGGATTTTTCATCAATAGCTTTAGGCTCCACAGGGATAAGATGACTAATTTTAAGCTCTTGAGTGATCATATTTTTATAGCCATTATGCACCAAAACAATAGCATCGGTCTCTCCAGCCAAATAATCCTCAACCGCGGCACTAATCACCTCACAAGCTTTTTCATAATCAGGACTTGAGCTAAGATGAAGATATTTTTTCAAAAGCTCTCTTTTTTGGAAATTAAAATACTCTATGCCTGTTTTTCCTATGGCTCTTAATCTCACAGCTATATTCTGCTCTTCATAATCCTTTAAAAGCTCATCTACGGCTTTAATGGTCTTAATATTAAAGCCGCCACAAAGCCCCTTATCTGCGGTGATAAAAATTACATCTACATTTTTAAATTTTTCTCTTTTTTGAAAACAGCTTAATTGAATATCTTTTTCATCTTGATTTGCCTTGTGAATTTGAAAAGAAATTTCATTAAGCATTTCATCAATTTTTTGTGCGTAAATTTTAGACCTCTTCGCTGCTTCTTCAGCTTTTTTAAGCTTTGCAGTAGAAACAAGTTTCATCGCATTGGTCGTTTTTTGCGTATTATGAACGCTTTTTATCTTTCTTTTAATTTCTTTAAGATTAGACATAAAAAAGCCTTATATATGATTTTCTTTAAAATCTTCAATAGCCTTAGCTAATTTATCTTCCAAATCTTTATCCAAAGCCTTTTTGGTGCGAATTTGCTCAAAAAGGTCTGGATATTTAGCCTCAATAAAAGGATAAATACCATCTTCAAATTCTCTAATTTTGCTTACCGCCACATCATCTAAAAATCCTCTTGTTCCTGCAAATATAAGCACAACTTGCTTTTCCACAGATAAAGGCGAATAAGGCGGTTGCTTTAAAAGCTCGACCATTCTTTGTCCGCGTTCTAATTGCTTACGACTTGCTTCATCTAAATCACTTGCAAACTGAGCGAAAGCTTGAAGCTCCCTATACTGCGCTAAATCAAGCCTTAAAGTCCCAGAAACTTGCTTAGTCGCTTTAATCTGTGCTGCTCCACCCACACGAGATACGGATAAACCGACATTAATAGCAGGGCGAATGCCTGAATTAAACAAATCTGTTTCTAAGAAAATTTGTCCATCCGTAATGGAAATAACATTAGTTGGAATATAAGCAGAAACATCTCCCGCTTGCGTTTCTATAATAGGCAAAGCCGTCAAACTTCCTGCACCAAGCTCGTCATTAAGCTTAGACGCTCTTTCAAGCAATCTTGAATGTAAATAAAACACATCACCCGGATAAGCCTCACGACCCGGAGGACGGCGTAAAATTAGCGACATCTCTCGGTAAGCCACAGCGTGCTTACTTAAATCATCATAAACAATTAAAGCGTGTTTTGAATTATCCCTAAAATATTCACCCATAGTTACACCAGCATAAGGGGCGAGATATTGTAAAGCAGCGGAATCTGAAGCGCCTGCATTTACAACTATGGTATATTCCATAGCACCATGCTCTTCAAGCCTTTTTACCACTTGTGCAACGGTGCTTTGCTTTTGCCCTATGGCAACATAAATACAAATAACCCCTTGTCCTCTTTGAGAGATGATTGTATCCACAGCGACGGTAGTTTTACCCGTTTGCCTATCGCCTATAATTAGCTCTCTTTGTCCCCTACCGATAGGAACGAGGGCGTCAATCGCCTTAATCCCAGTATGCAAAGGTTCGTGAACGCTTTTTCTAGCCATAATACCCTTTGCCTTCTCTTCAACAAAACGAAATTCACTTGCATTTATAGGACCCTTAGCGTCAATAGGCTCTCCCAAAGCATTAACAACACGACCGATTAAAGCCTCTCCAACAGGCACTTTAAGAAGCTTTTTAAGCCTTTTAACAGAGTCGCCCTCCCTTAAGCCTTCACCCTTTCCTAAAACAACTATACCAACACTGCTTTCTTCAAGGTTAAGTGCCATACCCTTTTCACCATTTTCAAACTCAACCATCTCTCCAGCCATAATGTTTTTAAGACCATAAACCTTAGCCACACCATCTGCAACAGATATGATTTTGCCAGTTTCTTCAATTTCCAAATTTAAGTCAAAATTTTCTATTCTTTCTTTAATAATAGAACTGATCTCATCAGCTTTAAATTTCATTCATATTCTCCTTAAATAGTTTTAAGTATAAACTCGCTTAGTTTATTTTGCAAAGTTTTCATAGAAAAAGAAAGCTCATAGCCAAGCTCCTCCAACGCAATTTTTACCCCATCAATTTGTGTCATTTGAACGCTTAGTTGAATTTTAACATTAAATTTTGCACTAAGCTTATTTTCAAGTTCTTTTAAACTTTGTTCGTCTAAATTTTCACTCGTATAAACCACGCCCAAAAAAACATTTTCCTTAAAGGCATTTTGTCTTTCAAGCTCTTCAACGATGTATGGCACACAAGAAAGTCTTGAATTTTCTATCAAAATTTTTAGAAAATTTTTAAAATTTGGGCTAAGTTGTTCAAAAAAAGACTGGATAAGCTCTAGCTTTTTTTCTTTTTTAATCTCGGTAGATTCCACTAAAATTCTAAATTTAGCCAAGGTAAAAGCCGAAGCTAAGATGCGTAAATTTTCATAAAAATCTCTAGCATCAGCCCTTAAAGCGATGGCTTTGGCATATTTTTTTGCTACCGTATTCATTAAGAAGCCTTTTTCATCATAATATTAATAATTTCTTTTTGTCCAAAATGTGCATTATTTTCATCAAAAAGCTCAGCTAAAATTTGAGAGATGACCTCTTTTTCCATTTTTCTCAATTCATATTCTTTTTGCTCTTCAAAATGCCTATCCAAAAGCGCAAGCTCTCCTTGCAATTCTTCTTTAATCCCGTTTGCTAAAATTTCCGCTTCTTTTTTAGATACAATCAAAGCCTCCGCAGCATTAGCCTTCGCCTCCTCTAGCTTTTTCATTATATCAAGCTTTTTAGATTTACTTTCAAGCAATTTTTTTTGTATCTCATCTAGTCTAGAAGAAATTTTTAAAATACGACTTTTATAAAAATGCTTCGCAGGATTGACTAATAAATAATAAAGTATCGCAACGAAGATAACAAAATTCACCGTTCTAGGTATAATGTCATACTCTCCACTTCCACTCGGTGCAGCAACAGCACTTAAAGGCAATAAATAAATAAGATAAATTAACCCCTTCATCACTCTCCTTAAATCTTTTTAATATTATTTTCTAAAAGTTGTTTAAATTCTGGTAAGTTTTTTAATAAATTTTGCTTCAATTCCTCTTTTTGTGCATTAAGCTCGACATAAAAACTTGCCATTTTACACTCAAGCTCTTCCTTCTTTGCTTTAATTGCGACTTGTGCTTCTTCTTTGGCTTGATTAATAGCACTTTGTTTAATTTTATGAATTTCTTCTCTTGTGCTTTGATGGATTTTTTCTACCTCATCGTTTGCTCCAAGCATTTCTTGTGAATTTTCCTTGACCTTATTTTCATCATTTTTAATGGAGCTATTTCTCTCGTCTATAAATCTTAACAAAGGCTTGTATAGCATAGAATTTAAAATCAAAATCATAACTAAAAAAATTGCCATTGTGGCTAACATTATCGAAATGTGCATATCTGAAAACATTATTTTCCTTTATCATAAACTATTGTAAATACTGTATCTAAAACAAACTAAATTCTAAATTTCAAGCTAAAATTTCAAATAATTTTTTAATTTTATCTTTATTTGTTAAATATATTGTTAGTTTTTCCCTTTTATTTTCACACTTTAAGCCATATTGATTTAAAATTTTCTTAATTTTTTGCATATCCTCATCAAATTCAAAAGAAAATTTTTCATCTTTTGGCTTTTTATTTTTCAAATTTTGGACGATTTTCTCAGTATCTCTTACACTTAATTTTTGCCCTATAATGCTATCGACCATAGTTTTTTCATCATCTTTTTTAAGTCCAACTAAAATTTTAGCGTGTCCTTGTGAAATTTTACCCTCACTAATTAATTTTTGCGTTGTTTGTTCTAAATTTAAAAGTCTTAGTGTATTTGTGATTTGCGCGCGACTTTTATGGATAATGGACGCTAAATTTTCTTGAGTGATTTGATGCTCTTCAATCAAACTTTTGTAAGAATAAGCCAATTCGATAGGATTTAAATTTTCTCTTTGTATATTTTCTATCAAAGCAAGTTCTCTAAGCCTTTTTTCCTTGACATCAGCCACAAAAGCCAAAATGCTCTTAAGTCCTAAAATTTTACTCGCCCTAAGCCTACGCTCTCCCGCGACTAAAATATAACGCCCATCTTTTTTAAGCACGATAATGGGCTGAATGAGTCCATATTCTTTAATAGAATTAGCAAGCTCCTCCAAAGCCTCTTCGTCAAAATGCTTTCTAGGCTGGTAAGGGTTAAGGTCTATTTTGGCTAAAGGAATTTCGCTGACTTGATTTGTATCCAGTCCTAATTCTTTGCTATATACCTCGTCCAAATCGCCGATTAATTTACTTAAACCTTTATCTTTATTTAAACCCATCAATTTATCCTAAAATACAATAAGCCAAATTTTGATACGCCAAAGAACCGGGTGATTTTATATCATAAAGTATAATGGGCTTCCCAAAACTTGGACTTTCCGCAAGCTTTACATTTCTAGGGATAATGATAAAGTCATCTTCACTGCTTTTCATTTTAAAAAGCTGCTTTTTGAAATTTTGCTTTAAATCCTCCACAACATCTTTAGAAAGATTATTTTGCGAACTATACATAGTCGGCAAAAAGCCCCTAACCTTAAGCTTTGGATTAATCGTTTTTTTAATAATCTTAATGGTATTTAGCACCATAGCCACACCTTCAAGTGCATAAAATTCACATTGTATAGGGATAATCACACTATCACTCGCCGCAAAAGCGTTAATGGTAATATTTCCAAGTGCAGGAGGCGAGTCTATAATGATAAAATCATACTTATCCACGACTTCCTCAAGTTGCCTTTTAAGCATCATTTTCTTTTCATTTCCCTCATCTTTAGCAAGCTCTTGTTCTATACCGACAAGCCCTATATTTGACGGAGCTAAATGCAATTGAGGTAATTCTGTTTTTAAAATAATATCACTTAATTTTTTACGACCTATGAAAACATGATAAATATTATATTCATAATTATTTCTGTTAAAACCAAGTCCTGTTGTTGCATTTGCTTGTGGATCTACATCGATTAAAAGCACCTTTTTTTCTGCTACCGCCAAAGAAGCTGCTAAATTGACCGCTGTGGTCGTTTTACCCACACCACCTTTTTGATTTGCTATTGTTATCACTTCGCTCATCTTAAACTATATACCCTTTTATTTGCTAATAATATCGAACCATCTTCATACAAAAGGGCATCTTTTAATGCATAAAGCCTACCCTCATAATGGACACTAAATTTTTTTGATTTTTCAAATTCTAACACATACTTACTAAAAATCTGCTTCCATAAAAATTTTTTTTCCAAAACTTTTATAAATTCCTCCACCAATTCTTTAATCTCTATTTCAATATCACAAAAGGTGGCATTTTGCGGAGCAAATTTAAGATTAAGCCCCATACCACAGACTACAAATTCGCCTATTTTATGACTCATCACTCCGCCGACTTTTTTATCTCCTAAATACAAATCGTTCGACCATTTAAGCCAAATTTGTGAGCCTTTTTGTGCCAAAAGATCCTTTAAAAGATAGGCAAAATAAATACTCACAGAAGCCAAAGGCAAATCACTTGGCAAATCTTCCTCTCTTACGCAAAAAGAAAGATGTAAATTCCCCCTAGAGCTAATCCAAGCATTATCTCTACTCCCCACTCCGCTAGTTTGTTCCAAAGCGTAAATGGCGGTATTTTGCTTTATCTCATCTTTTCTTATTTGTTCGCATAAAAAAAGCTGCGTGGAGGCTATTTTTTCAATACAAATAATCTGCACTCTTTAGCCTTTTTCCATTTAAAAAAGTTCTCCCATCAAGAGGTTTTTTACCACTTTCTTGCAGCACTTTAATCCTTAAAGTTCCTTTTTTACAAGTTAGCAAAAAACTCTCTTTTTCTAGGGCTAAAATAAGCCCCTCTTTTTCATTTTCCTTTTCATCATAAAGTTCTATGTCTAAAAATTTCAAACCATTTTCCAAAAAAACACCCGGCCAAGGATAAAAGGCTAAAAATTTACGATATAGCTTTTTTGCATGACTTAAATCTACCAAACCATCTTCTTTTTTGATTTTCTTACAAATGCTAACCTTGCTTTCATCTTGTTTTTGTGGGGTGATTTGAGAAAAATGACGCAAAGTTTCCACCGCTAAAGAAGCTGCTAAATTTCCAAAAATTTCAAAAACTTCCTCTGCCTTCTTATCTTTGATATCGCACTCCACGCTTTGTAAAATAGCCCCCGTGTCAAGACCTGCATCCATAAGCATAGAGCAAACTCCACTAACCTCATCGCCATTTAAAATCGCACTTTGTATGGGACTAGCACCACGGTATTTAGGCAAAAGTGAAGCGTGAAGGTTGATACAAGGAGCTAGATCTAAAATATTTTGTGGCAGTATTTTACCATAAGCAGCAACCACTATAAAATCAGGCTTTAAAGCCTTTAAGCTTTCAAAAAGCTCTTCATCTTTAAGACTTTTAGGGGTAAAAATGGGAATTTGAGGGGCAGTTTTTTGCAAAAAAGCCTTAGTGTCGCTAGGGGTTAAAATTTGTTTTCTTCCCACCGCTTTATCGGGCTGAGTAAAAAGTGCTAAAAGTTCAAAATGCCTTAAAAGTTCTTGCAAAATGTGTGTAGCGTAGGCTGGAGTTCCCATAAATACAAGCTTTTTCATATAAAACCCTTTCGTAAATTTATGGGAAAAGCCCCAAAAGGACTTTAAAGACCTACGGCACTCAAAGTTTGATATTTGCTCATATAAATTTGAGCTTCAATTTTCCTCATCGTATCTAAGGCGACTTGCACGACAATCAAAACAGAAGTTCCACCAAAATTAAAAGGAACTCCCATAAATTTCACCAAAACCCAAGGTAAAGTTGCCACCAAAGCAAGATAAATAGAACCTGAAAGAGTCAGCCTTGAAGCGACCTCATTAAGATACAAAGCCGTCCCCTCACCCGGACGAATGCCTGGGATAAAGCCTCCTTGCTTTTTAAGATTTTCAGCGATGTCCTTAGCATTAAACACTATACTCGCATAAAAATAGGCAAAAAACACCACAAATAAGAAAGTCAAAATGTGAAACGCATAAGAATTTGGATTTAAAAAATCATTAACCGCCAAGATGTAAGGATTCGTGCTAGTTTGCAAAATGGTCGCCGGAAACATTAAAATCGCACTTGCAAAAATAGGAGGTATCACACCACTTAAATTTACCTTAATAGGGATATAGTTCATAATGCGTTTATTTTGATTTTGCATCACAACCTTACGAGAATAAGAAATGGGAATTCTACGCTCCCCAAGCTCAACATAAATAATCACACCTATAGTTAATAAAATAAGCAATAAAATCGCAAAAGCAGTTAAGAAATTCATCTCACCTGAATTAATTTGTCCAACGCTGTTTGAAATGGCTGAAGGTATAGTAGAAACGATACCCGCAAAAATGATAAGTGAGATACCATTACCTACGCCTTTTTGTGTGATTTGCTCTCCTAACCACATCAAAAGCATAGTTCCAGCTAGCATAGAAATAGCACATAAAGCGATGAAAGTATTTAAGTCCTCTACCATAATAGCACTTGAACCACCACGCCCGTGCAAACTTTGCAAACCTATGGCGACACCTATACTTTGCACTAAGGTAATCACAATGGTCGCATAACGAATAATTTGCATATATTTTTGCATACCATCGCGTTCTTTTTTCATCTTGCCTATGTTAGGAAAGGTTGCTGCAAGAAGCTCCATAATAATAGAAGCCGTGATATAAGGCATAATCCCCAAGGAGATAATGGAAAATCTCTCCGCCGCTCCCCCACTAAAAACATTAAAAAGCCCTAACGCATTATTTTCATTATGATTAAAAAATTCTGCAATAACATCAGCATTGACGCCGGGAACTGGCACATAAGCTAAAACCCTATAAGCAAATAAAAATGCTAATGTAATTAAAATTTTATTCGTCAATGCTCTATTCATTATTTTATTCCGCTAAGGCTGATATTTTCATCTTTAACTTTAGCTTTTAAATCCTTCGCACTTGCACCGATTAGCTTAATTTTACTAACAGATTTTGAAATTTTATGCACGGATTTAATGCTCTCAAAAGTGATTTCGCTCAAATCTTTAATGGCTGTAATTTTTTCCACATTAATCACATAAGGTTTTTCGACCTTAGAAGTAAAACCCACTTTTGGCAATCTTCTTTGAAGAGGTTGTTGTCCTCCTTCAAAGCCTCTTTTTTCATTGTAACCTTTTCTTGCAGTTTGTCCCTTTCCACCTTTTGTGGCTGTTTTACCCATACCACTACCTTGACCGCGACCGATTCTTTTAATTTTTCTTGTCGATCCTGCTGCTTTTGTTAAATTCATTTTTTATCCTTTTAGCATCGTTAAGGCTTTGATAGTCGCACGAACCACATTTGCCGAATTATTTGAACCTAAAGATTTTGTTAAAATATCTTTAATCCCAGCAAGCTCTACAATAGGACGCGTAGAACCACCAGCGATAACACCCGTTCCCTCACTAGCAGGCTTAAGCAAAATGCGACTTGCATTATACTTAACCTCAACATCGTGAGCTATGGTAGAGCCTTTAGTCTTAACCTCAACCATATTTTTAAAAGCATCATCAACAGCCTTGCGAATCGCATCTGGGACTTCCTTAGCCTTGCCATAGCCTACGCCGACAAGCCCTTTTCTATTACCCACAATCACTAAAGCAGTAAAGCGAAATCTCCTACCACCTTTAACGACCTTAGTAACTCTACCTATATCGACAATGACTTCTTCAAATTCTTCTCTATTATACTTTTCCATAAACTCTCCTTATAGCCTAATGCCATTTTCTCTTAAAGACTCTGCTAAAGCTGCAATCACTCCGTGATATACATAGCCATTTCTATCAAAAACGCCTTGTTCTATTTTCTGTGCTTTAAGAACTTTTGCAAATTCTGCACCGATTTTCTTTGCGCCGTCTTTATTTGCCTTAATGCCTAATTTATGCCCATCAGCTGCTGCTAAGGTAATATTTTTTACATCATCAATGGCTTGGATATATAAGGTTCTATTAGACTTAAACACAGAAATTCTAGGAAGAGTAGCACAACCTGAAATTTTAGCCCTAATTCTTCTTTTTCTTTTAATTCTAAGACTGATTTTTCTCTTTAATACATTTGCTCTCATACCCTATCCTTACTTCTTAGATGTCTTACCAGCTTTGCGGATAATACGCTCATTGGCATATTTCACGCCCTTACCTTTGTATGGCTCTGGTGGTCTAAATTCGCGGATTTGCGCGGCGACCTGTCCAACGACTTGCTTATCGCTTCCTTTAACAATTACATTATTTTTATCTACGCTAATCTCAATTCCTGCTGGAATTTCGTAATCAATAGGATGAGAAAAACCAAGATTTAATTCCAAAACCTTGCCCTTTAAAGCCGCCTTATAACCTACTCCATTAATCTCAAGTGTTTTAGAAAACCCTTCCGTCAAGCCTACAATGACATTATAAGCTAAAGCTCTATAAGTTCCCCAATAAGCCCTACTTTGTCTATCTTCACCTTTTGGAGAAAAAAGAATCTGATTATCTTTAATCTCAACATTAACATTTGCCTTAGTGTCTAAGTCCTTTGCCAAATTTCCTTTTTTAAATTTAAGCAAAGTTCCTTCTAATTTTACCTCTACGCCATTAGGGATAGAGATAGGTTGCTTACCTATACGAGACATATTTTTTCCTTTTTATTTGTCTAGGATATTTCTACTTTTATAAAGAATGGATACCCAATGCCATAAAAAGCAGATTTACCAAATGGTGCATAAAATTTCGCCACCAACACCAGCTTTAAAAGCTTCATCGTTAGCTAAAACGCCACGACTAGTGCTAACTACGATAGTACCATAACCATTTTTAAAGCGTTTAATTTCATCTTTGCCTTTATAAACGCGGCGACCCGGCTTAGAAATTCTCTTAAGCTCATTAATAACGCTTTTGCCTTTTTCATCATATTTCAAAACAACATTGATAAATTTTTTCTTGTCTTCCTCGACAACATTAAAGCTATCAATATAACCCTTAGCTTGAAAAATCCCTACCAAAGCTTCCACAACCTTAGAGTGCAAAAGCTTAGTCGTTTCAAGTCTTCTCATACCTGCATTACGAATTCTTGTAAGAGAATCTGAAATTATATCATTAATCATATTTTATCCTTACCAACTTGCTTTTTTAAGACCCGGGATTAAGCCTTCATTGCCCATTTTTCTAAGGCAAACTCTGCAAATTCCAAAATCTCTATAAACTGAATGCGGACGCCCACAAATTTGACATCTTGTGTAGCCACGAACTTTAAATTTAGGCTTGCGTGCTGCTTTTGCGATCATTGATTTTTTAGCCATATTACTTTCCTTTTGCAAATGGCACACCGATAAGCTCTAAAAGCTTTTGTGCCTCTTTATCATTTTGTGCAGTTGTAACGATAGAAATATTCATTCCGTGAGTGCGTAAAATTTTATCATACTCTACTTCTGGAAACATTAACTGCTCATTAAGTCCAAAATTATAATTTCCCCTACCATCAAAACCATCACGACTTAGCCCTCTAAAATCTTTCACCCTTGGAAGTGCAATAGAAATAAGCTTATCTAAAAAGGCAAACATATTGTCCTTTCTTAAAGTTACCATCACACCCACAGGGAATCCCTCACGCACCTTAAAGCCTGCGACAGACTTTTTGGCTTTAGTAATCACAGCTCTTTGTCCGGCGATTAAAGAAATCGTATCTGCTACATTTTGTAATACTTTTTGATCCTTAGCTAATTCTCCAGCACCCACACTAATCACAACCTTTTCAAGAGCAGGGATAAGCATAGGATTTTTAATATCAAATTCCTTAACTAAAGCCGCTTTAATATCTTGACTATATTTTTCTTTTAATCTCATAGCCTCTCCTAAATTTTTGCCACATTAGAAATATCCATAGGCATTTCTTTATTAACAAAGCCTCCATTTGGATTTTTCTCACTCGGCTTAATAGCTTTTTTTGCGATTTTACAACCTTCAACCACAACCTTAAGTGTTTTAGGATACACCGCTAAAACTTTACCTGTTTTACCCTTATCATCACCTGTGATAATCTTAACGCTATCACCTTTTTTGATTTTTAATTTTATTGCCATTATAATACCTCCGGTGCTAGTGAAACAATTTTCATAAAGCCACCATATCTAACTTCTCTGCCAACAGGTCCAAAAATACGCGTTCCCACAGGCTCTCTTTTAGCATCAAGTATAACAGCCGCATTTTCATCAAAACGAATCAAAGAACCATTATCTCTATGAATTTCTTTTTTTGTTCTAACAATCACTGCTTTAACAACCTGACCTTTTTTCACTTTTCCATTAGGCAAAGCCTTCTTAACCGATGCGACTATCACATCACCTACGGTAGCATAGCGTCTTTTACTACCTCCTAAAACCTTAATACACATTAGCTCTTTTGCGCCACTATTATCAGCTACCGCAAGTCTTGTAAAACTTTGTATCATGACTCAGCTCCTGCTACTAATACAGATTTTAAGCGAAATGATTTTCTTTTTGAAATAGGTCTGCACTCTACTGCCGCAACCACATCTCCCACTTTAGCTTCATTTCTTTCATCGTGAATTAAATATTTTTTAAAGCGTTTAACAATTTTTCTATATCTTGGATGAACGACCTTTCTTTCTACCAAAATACTAGCTGTTTTATCTCCAGCAATTTTCACAACAACGCCTTGAATTTCTCTTTTAAATGTCATACTCAATCCTTATCTTAAAGCGCTAATTGCTGTATTTATTCTAGCAATGTCTTTTTTAACTTGACTAATTTCTTTAGGATTAGTCAATTGCATTGTTTTTAGCTTTTGTTTCAAGGTAAATAAAAGCAACTTTTTTTCTTTTAGCATAGCATTAAGCTCAACAGCTGTTTTATCCTTAATCTCAGTATATTTCATTTTGACTCTCTCTTGTAACAAACTTTGTCTTAAATGGCAATTTATGCATAGCTAAAGTTAGTGCTTGTCTAGCCATATCTTCGCTTACGCCAGCCATTTCGTAGATAATACGACCAGGCTTAATATTCATCACCCATTCTTCAACGCTACCTTTACCCTTACCCATACGCGTTTCTAAAGGCTTTTTTGTCAAAGGCTTATCAGGAAAAACTCTAATCCAAGTCTTACCCTGTCTTTTAACAAAACGCGTTAAAGCAATACGAGCCGCTTCTATTTGACGAGAATTAATACGCCCAGCCTCCGTTGCTTTTAAAGCATATTCACCAAAAGTAAATTCCGTTCCTCTATTTGCGTAACCTCTATTACGACCCTTCATCATTTTACGATATTTTGTTCTTTTTGGCATTAACATAGTTATTTACCCCTTCTTGTGCGTCTTGGCTTTTTCGCAGGTGCATTGTCTTCATTTTTTTCTGCTTGAAAGCCCTTTTGTAAAACTTCGCCTTTAAAAATCCACACTTTAACGCCTATATTTCCATAAGTTGTTCTTGCTTCTGCAAAACCATAATCAATCTTTGCTCTTAAAGTATGAAGCGGAACACGCCCTTCAAGATACCATTCTGTCCTAGCCATTTCAGCTCCACCCAAACGACCAGAAACAGAAACTTTAATCCCTTTCGCTCCAGCTTTTTGTGCACCTTGAATAACTTTTTTCATCGCTCTTCTAAAAGCAATTCTTTTTTCAAGTTGAGTGGCTACACTTTCAGCAGCAAGTTGAGCCGAAGAGCCCGCTTTTCTCTCTTCTTTAATGTTAATATTGACATCTTTTTTAATCAAATCTTGCAATTCTTTTTTCAAAATATCAACATCACTTCCTTTTTTACCAATAATAATGCCCGGTCTTGCAGCCACAACGGTAACGCGAAGTTTTTTAGCCGTTCTTTCTACTAAAATTTGAGAAATTCCAGCATAATAAAGCTTTCTCTTTAAAAAAGCTCTTATTTTATAATCCTCACCGATATTTTCTACCAAATTTGCTTTGGCAGGAAACCATCTTGACTCCCAGTTTCTATTAATTCCTAATCTTAGACCAATTGGATTTACTTTTTGTCCCATTTAGCTTTCCTTTTTTGCTGTTGCTTTTTTAGTGCTTGTAGTTTTCTTCACTACTTTAGCTGGAGTTTTTTTCTCCTCTTTTTTCACTTCAAGCTTTGCTACCTCAACCATAATATGAGAAGTAGGCTTTCTAATGCGACTTGCACTTCCTCTAGCACGCGGACGAAATCTCTTAAGAACCGCACCAGCATCAACACGGCAGCTTTTTACCACAACCTCATTAGCCTCAAAGCCTCCATTTGCCACAGCACTTGATATAGCATTAGCAATATATTTAGCACCCTTATTTGGCATAAATTTCAAACTCGCCATAGCAAGTTCAGCGTTCATACCCTGAACTTCTCTTGCAATGAGTCTTGCCTTAGTAGGAGATAATCTTATGAATTTAATCAATGCTTTACTCATACCGCTTCTCCCTTACTTACCAATTTTCTTTTGCACAGAGCCTTTATGACCCTTAAAAGTTCGTGTTGGCGCAAATTCGCCAAGCTTATATCCTATGTGATTTTCCGTGATATAGACAGGGATAAAAACCTTGCCATTATGGACATTAAAGGTTAGTCCTATCATATCAGGGATTATGGTGCTTCTACGCGACCAAGTTTTGATAGGTTTATTGTCATTAGTCTTTTTTGCTGCGATGACTTTTTTCATTACATGGTCATCTACAAAAGGACCTTTTTTGAGTGAACGAGCCATCTTATTTTCCTTTTCTTCTTGAAATGATTAATTTATCACTAGCTTTTTTACGACGAGTTTTCGCACCTTTAGTTGGTTTGCCCCAAGGCGTTACAGGATGACGACCTGAATTTTTCTTACCTTCACCACCGCCGTGTGGGTGATCGACTGGGTTCATTGCCGAACCTCTTGTTTGAGGGCGAATTCCCCTATGGCGATTGCGTCCTGCTTTACCTATGGTAATATTTGCCCATTCTTCATTGCCCACTTCGCCTATGCTAGCCATACATTCCGCTAAAACCTGTCTCATCTCACCGCTTGCAAGTCTTAAAATGACATATTTTTCTTCCTTACCCATAAGCTGTGCATAAGCACCAGCTGAACGAATCATTTGACCGCCTTTACCCGGTTTTAATTCGACATTATGCACGATAGTTCCCACAGGGATATTCTTAAGCTTCATTGCATTACCCGGCTTAATATCAAGCCCACTTTCTGCCGCCATAATCACATCGCCGACCTTTAAGCCTCTTGGCTGTAAAATATATCTTTTCTCACCATCTTTATAGGAAATCAAAGCAATACGACAATTTCTATATGGATCATATTCTATCGCCTCAACTCGACCTTCAATACCAAATTTACGGCGTTTAAAATCGATAATTCTATAAAGCTTCTTTGCACCAGCTTCTTTATGGCGACTTGTAATGCGACCATAGCTATTACGCCCTGCGTGTGCTGGAAGCTTGATAAGGAGAGAACGCACACTAGGCTTTGCTGTAATATCTTCTGAGCTTACACCAGTAATGTATCTTCTACTTGGAGTATAAGGTTTATAAGTTTTAATTGCCATCTTAAGCCTCCGCACTTTCTAAGCTAACTCCCTCAGGTAGCTTTACATAGAATTTCTTATAGTCGTTTCTTTGTCCCAAACGCCCTCTAAAACGCTTCACTTTTCCATTTATCTTTAAAGAATTAATACTTTGAGGCGTTACACCAAAATATTCTTTTAACACAGCCTTTAAGCCTGTTTTTGTCATTTTAGGAGAGGTTTGAATCACAACCACACCAAGTTCCTGTAAATTGAGGCTTTTTTCTGTATAAAGTATTGTTTTTATATCCGTAATATCTGCCATAATCATCCCTCTTTTGTAATTGATTCTAACGCTGATTTTTCTATAATCACAGCATTAAATACAGATACTAAATAAGCATTAACTTCCGTTACATCAACAACATAGCAATTTGCTAAATTTCTATATGCAAGAAGTGTTTTTTCATCTAGTAAATCTTTAACAATAAGTGCGTCTTTTACGCCAAGCTTCTTAATAACCGCATTTGCGTCTTTTGTTTTACCACTTTCTATATTTAAAGAATCTGTCATAAAAAGGGTGTTTTTAATCGCCTTATCGGCTAAAGCTCTTTCAAGTGCTAGTCTTTTTTGCTTTTTATTAACCTTTTGAAAATAATTTTTTTCATTTTTAGGACCAAAAGCCACAGCACCGCCTACCCAAACATTTGTTCTCGTAGAGCCAGCTCTTGCACCACCACGACCCTTTTGTCTCCAAGGCTTTTTACCTCCACCGCTTACATCACTTCTACCTTTAGTATGTGCGGTATTTGCCCTTAAACTTGCAAGATAAGATTTCACATACAAATAAAGATTATGTGGATTTACCTCAGCATATTTAGCAGGAAGTTCAAGCTCACCTGATTTTTCAAACTTTTCGTTTAAAACAACTACCTTACTCATTTTGCAATCCTTACTCTACCCATAGCACCATTAAAACCCGGCACTGCACCTTTTAAGACCAAAATTTTATTTTCCGCATCGTAAGATACAAGCTCGTTTTTAACGCTTACTTTTGTGTTTCCATAATGTCCAGCCATTTTCATACCCGGTTGCACACGACCAGGCCACTCTCTATTACCGATAGAGCCGTGTCTTCTATGAAATCTACTTCCGTGGCTTGCAGGTCCTCCGCCAAAATTATGTCTTTTCATCACACCGCTATAACCACGACCTTTGGAATTAAAGCTTACTTTTAGAATTTTTGCTTCGTTTAGTGGGCTTTCATCTAAGTCTCCAGCTTCTGTATTTGCAACCTCTAAAGTGGCAAATTTATTAAATTCTGCCGATAAATTATATTTTTTCTGCATACCAGCGATGCACTTATTATTTGCTTTTCCTTTAGAATAAGCGACCAAAGCCTTACCGCCCTCTTGCACTTCACAAACCTTAGCGCCTACAACTCTAAGTAAGGTTACGGCTATGCTTGGATTACTTACGGTTCTACTCATTCCTATTTTCTCTACGATATATTCCATATTTTATCCTTTATTTTCCCATAGCTCTAACTTCGACACTTACTTCTGGCGCTAAATCAAGCTTAGTTAAAGAATCAACCGTATCTGGAGTCGCTGCGACTATATCAAGCATACGCGCGTGAATTCTTATCTCAAATTGCTCACGAGAATCTTTGTTGATATGTGGAGATTTTAACACCGTATAGCGTTTAATCTTTGTAGGCATAGGCACAGGACCTCTTATATCCGCACCTGTTCTTTTAACAGCTTCTACTATAGCTGCAACTGTTCTGTCTAGTACTCGATGGTCATAAGCCTTGAGCTTAAGCCTAATTCTTTCCATAAATTTTCCTTTGTATAAAGAACTCGTTAGTTTGACTAACCAAAATAAAAATGGGAGTATAGTAAAATCGCCCTTCAAAAGTCAAGTAAATTGAGAATTTTTTGCTATTTTTTTCCTTTTATAAAGGATAAAAATCACATTTTAACCCTTTAAAATCCTCCCAAAATTTTTCCTTTGAGCTTATATCAAATTTTTTTGCTTTGTATGTAAAATACAATCTTTGAGAGTGCAACATTAATCTTTTTGCACCTGTAAGTTTAATCCTTTCATCTTGGCTTAGTTTTCCATCTAAAATTTGCTCGATTTGTTCTTTTTTTAAACCATAAAGAGGCTCACCTAAAATTTGATGACCGCTATGAAAAAGATGCAAACGAAGCTGATGTTGCCTACCCGTAAAGGGCTTACAAAGCACCAAACTAGCATTTAAGTCTGGGTAAAATCGCACTCTTTTAAAAAAACTTAAAGCTCTTTTTCCATCTTCACAAATTTGCATTCTTGTTTTAACATCATCATAATTTTGCGTTAAACGCATAGGCAAATCGACCTCAAATTCCTCCTTTATCAAGCCTTGCGTTAGAGCCAAATACTCCTTTTGAATTTCTCTTTTTTCAAACATAGTCTTAAATTCCACTTGTGAATTTTTAGTTTTAGCGACTAAAATTAGTCCGCTTGTTTCCCTATCAAGTCTATGGACCACACAAGCCTCCATTCCCCAAAGCTCCCAAATTTCATCACACAAGCTATACGCACAATGACGACCATTTGGATGGCTCAACACTCCACTTGGCTTTTCAAGCACAGCAAATTCCTCATTTTCATAAACGATTTTAACGCCTTTTGGAGCATTTTCATAAACGATTAATTCCACCACACCCTGCAAAATTTCATTTTTTTTCTTTACCAAATTTCCATTGCAAAAAAGTCTTTTTTTATCGATGAGTTTTTGAGCCTCATTTATGGGAATTTTTAAACTTTGCATAAGAAATAAAAATGCCTTTTTTTCGGCATTTGAAGGAATTTCTAATTTAATTTTTTTATAAGGCATTTTTTAACCTTTTTTAAAACTTGCTTTGCTACAATTTCACTTTTTTTAAATTATAACAAAAAAGGTTTATAGGCTATGGTTGAAAGATACAGCAGAGAGATTATGGCAAAAAAATGGGACTTAAATGCAAAATATGATGCTTGGCTTAAAGTCGAATTAGCCGCTGTAAAAGCGTGGAATAAACTTGGTCTCATCAATGATGAAGATTGCGAAAAAATTCAAAAAAATGCCAAATTTGACATTGCTAGAATTGATGAAATAGAAAAAACAACCAAACACGATGTAATCGCCTTTTTAACAAGTGTAAGTGAAAGTTTAGGCGAAGAAAGTCGCTTTGTGCATTATGCGATGACAAGCTCTGATTGTATCGATACGGCAGTAGCTTTACAAATGAAAGAAAGCCTAGAGCTTATCTTAGAAGATGTCGAGCTTTTACTAAAGGCTTTGAAAAAAAGAGCAAATGAGCATAAAAATACCTTGATGGTCGGCAGAAGCCACGGAATTCACGGAGAGCCTATTACCTTTGGGCTTGTTGTGGCGATTTGGTATGATGAGATTAAAAACGCTAAAGAGCTTTTACTTCACGCTAAAGAAACTATAAGCTATGGTAAAATAAGCGGTGCTATGGGGAATTTCGCTCACGCTCCACTAGAATTTGAAGAAGAAATTTGTAAAAATTTAGGCTTAAAACCAGCCCCCATTTCTAATCAAATCATACAAAGAGATCGCTACGCACAAGTGCTTTCAGCCCTTGCTATTTTAGCTGCAAGTTGTGAGCAAATCGCCGTTGCGATAAGACATTTTCAACGCACCGAAGTGTATGAAGCGGAGGAGTATTTTAGTGAGGGACAAAAAGGAAGCTCGGCTATGCCACACAAAAGAAATCCCGTGCTTAGTGAAAACATCACAGGACTTTGCAGAGTGTTACGCTCCTTTGTAACTCCAGCCCTTGAAAATGTGGCTCTTTGGCACGAAAGAGATATTAGCCACTCAAGTGTAGAAAGATTTATCCTTCCCGATGCTTTCATTACGGCGGATTTTATGCTAATGCGTCTTACAAATTTGATAGAAAAACTTCTTGTTTATCCTCAAAATATGATGAAAAATTTAAATCTTACTGGCGGACTTGTCTTTTCGCAACGCGTACTTTTAGAACTTCCTTTTAAGGGGTTAAGTCGTGAAGAAGCTTACAAAATCGTCCAAAGAAACGCTATGAGAGTATGGAAAGATTTACAAGAAGGCAAATCAGCACTAAATGAAAAAAACGAAAGCTTATTTTTACTCGCCTTACTTGACGATGAAGACTTAAAGGCTAAATTAAGCGAAGAAGATATACGCAAATGCTTTGATTATGCGTATTACACAAAAAATATTGATTCAATTTTTAATAGAGTATTTAAATAAAAAGGCAGATGATGAAAGTTATAAAAAGAAATGGTCGCACAGAAGAGCTTAATGTCTCTAAAATCAAAAAATGCACTATGGACGCGGTGAAAAATCTTGAAGGCGTCAGTTTAAGTGAGCTTGAGCTTGACGCAAAAATTCAGTTTCGTGATGGCATTACCACAGAGGAAATTCAAAAAACTCTCATTAAAACAGCGGTCGATAAAATCGACATTGATTGTCCCAACTGGACCTTTGTAGCGGCTAGGCTTTTTTTATTTGATTTATACAAAAAAGTCAATGGTATGAACCGCTATAATCATTTACGCGAGTATTTTGAAAGAGGTGAAAAAGAGGGGAGAATTTTACTAGGCTTAAAAGAAAAATACGACCTTGACGATTTAAACGCCTACATTAAACCAGAAAGAGATTTACAATTTACTTATCTTGGTATCAAAACTCTTTATGATAGATATTTGATAAAAAATTCTAAAGCCGAGCCGATAGAATTACCTCAACAAATGTTTATGGCTATTGCTATGTTTTTAGCACAAAATGAATTTGACCCTCAAGAATGGGCAAAGAAATTTTACGATCTCATCTCTAAATTTGAAATGATGTTAGCCACGCCAACCCTTTCAAACGCTAGAACAACGCGTCATCAACTAAGCTCTTGTTATATAGGAAGCACAGCGGATAATATTGAAGGCATTTTTGATAGCTATCAAGAAATGGCTTTGCTTTCTAAATTTGGTGGAGGCATAGGCTGGGACTGGTCTAAGGTGCGTGCTATGGGAGGAAGCATTGATGGGCATAAAAATGCTGCGGGAGGCATTATCCCCTTTCTTAAAATCACAAATGACATCGCTGTGGCGGTGGATCAGCTTGGCACAAGAAAAGGAGCTATCGCCGTTTATATCGAGCCTTGGCATATGGACATTAATGACTTTATCGATTTGCGTAAGAATTCAGGTGAGGAAAGGCGTAGAGCGCACGAGCTTTTCCCGGCACTTTGGATTAATGATATTTTTATGAAAAGAATTAAGGCAAATGATAAATGGACGCTTTTTGATCCTGCTGATACACCTGATTTATGCGATTTATATGGAGAAGCCTTTGAAAAGCGTTATGAAGAATATGAAAAAGATGACAGCATAGTAAAAGAAATTATTGACGCGAAAGAATTATGGAAAAAAATTCTTCTTAATTATTTCGAAACAGGATTGCCATTTTTATGCTTTAAAGACAATGCCAATAGAGCAAATCCAAATTCTCACACAGGCATCATAAGAAGTTCAAATTTATGCACAGAAATTTTCCAAAATACAGAGCCAAATTATTATCAAATCAAAGTTATTTTTGAAAATGGGGAAGAATTGCATTATGATGAGGAAGAGAGAGTTGTAATTGACGGCGGATACGAGAAGCCAGCTAAGAAAATTTCAACCTTAGATAGCATCAATGGACAAAAGGTTTTCATCGTAGAGAAATTTAAAAATGACGGAAAAACCGCCGTTTGTAATCTTGCTAGCATTAATCTTAGCAAGGTGCATACTAAGGAAGATTTAGCTAGGGTCGTGCCAATAGCAATTCGTATGCTTGATAATGTGATTGACCTTAATTTTTATCCGCACATTAAAGTCAAAAATACCAATTTAAAATCCCGTGCCATAGGGCTTGGAGTAATGGGCGAAGCACAAATGCTAGCAGAAAATCAAATTTTTTGGGGTAGCGAAGAGCATTTCAATAAAATCGATGAAATAATGGAATGTCTTAGCTATGAAGCCATTTTAGCAAGTTCAAATTTGGCTATTGAAAAAGGCTCTTATCCTGATTTTAAAGGCTCAAAATGGAGTGAGGGGATTTTCCCTATTGATGTGGCGAGTGAAAAGGCTAAGACTCTTACTTTAAGAGACGGACTTTTTGCACAAAGCTCTTGCGATTGGGATCAATTACGCCAAAAAGTCAAAAATGATGGTATGCGTAATGGCTACTTAATGGCGATAGCACCGACCTCAAGCATATCCATACTTGTAGGCACAACTCAAACTATAGAGCCTGTTTATAAACGCAAATGGTTCGAACAAAACTTAAGCGGTATGATCCCTGTTGTTGTCCCAAATTTAAATCTAGAAACTTGGCAATATTACACCCCAGCCTATGAGCTTGATCAAAAAATTCTTGTCAAAGCTGCCGCAGTGCGTGGCAAATGGATAGACCAAGGGCAAAGCCTCAATATCTTTTTATCTTTAGATAAGGCAAGCGGTGGGTATCTTAACGAAATTTATACTCTAGCGCACGAACTAGGGGTCAAATCGACCTATTATCTAAGAAGCGAAAGCCCAGATAGTGAAAAAATCAATGTTGCCGATAGAAGTATAGAATGTGAGGGCTGCCAGTAGGTAGCCTAATGCGTCTCGTTAATATCGACCTTTATTTTCTTCGTAAAAAACGCCTTTCTTCTCTTACAACTTCTAATGAAACGAATTTTAAAATCCCCCAAAGCGTTTTTAAACTTTAATCCGCGTGGCATCATAATGCTCTTTTGCATCATAGTTGTCCAAAAAGGGATATTTCCTCTATAATCACCCTCCTTTTCACATATACTATAATGGATTAAGGCTAGATGATTTCCCAAGTCAAATTCTTGCATTATCATTTCATCTTCTTTTAGCTTTTCATTATGACTGACATTGATGAGGGTGTAACCCCCCCCCCCCCCACATTTTTATCAAATAATTTTGCAATTTTTTGCAAAAATTCACTTGCTTCTTTTAAATCAAAATCTCCACTACGCACAAAAACAACATTTTTAGAAGAGAGAATTTTATCTTTGATAGGTATCCAGCGTTTTCTTGTCTGCTTATTTATTCTTTGAGCTTGAATTTCTAGCTCTTCATTTGAGAAAAAATGGTGAAGTGAAATCATACCATTAAGTCTATCTTTAACCTCCATAGGCTTTCTTTTTTCATCAACAATAAAACAAGAGAGAAAAAAGTCTCTAAAATCGCTTTTAAATAATTCAAAAACGACTTCTAATTTATCATTAATCATCCAGTCTAAAGGAGAGGCTAAATTCCTTAGATGATTTTTCCTTAAATGATGTGCCACTCTACAATGCGACCCTACACTTAGGATAAAATCGGTCTTTATTTTGGGAAATTTGAAATTGTGAAAATGATTGATTTGATTTTGCATTTTTATCCTTTCAATATAGCTTAGATTTTAGTCAAATTCACCAAAATCTAAGCGATTTATGCTCTCTACATCACAAAAAGCGTTGGAACTATGGTTGGATATTTTTTAATCTTTCTAAAAATATGTTTTCTAAGAACGGTGCGAATTTGATTTTCTAAAAATCTTGCGTCATTAAACCACTCATCTTTAGCATTAGTAAAAAACACGCTCAAAACATCAGCCATTTCCTTGCTAAAAGCGTGGTCGTGTTTATCTGCTACAAGTCCATAGCTAAAAACACGCGGCTTATTAATCAAAGTCTTAGTCGCCTTATCAATTTGAGCTATGATGACGACTATACCGCTATCAGCTAATTTTTGGCGGTCGATGACGACATCATCGGCGATTTGCTTGTTGATTTGATTATCTACAAAAATTTTGCCCGTTTTGACCGTTTTGACTCTTTTAATGTATTTTTGACACACTTCTACTTGATCGCCATCACTCATTAAATAAATATTTCTTTCAGGGATACCACACTTCATAGCCGTTTCTTTATGCTTAGTGATGTGATTATACTCTCCATGCACAGGTAAGAAAAATTTAGGCTTTACAAGAGTTAGCATTAGTTTTTGCTCTTCCATACTCGCATGCCCACTCACATGAATTTCGCTAAATTCTTGGTAAGCCACTTTCGCTCCCGCTTTTAAAAGATAATCAAGCACAGCCGAAACGCTAGCCTCATTTCCAGGAATCGCCTTAGCCGAGATGATGACTTGATCACTTGGCTTGATTTTGATGAATTTATGCTCATCTGTCGCCATTCTATAAAGCGCACTCATCGTTTCGCCTTGAGAACCTGTGGTTACGATTAGAATCTCATTATCTTTATACTTACTCACCTCATCGGCATCAATGAAAATTTTTCTATCAAGTTTAATATAGCCTAGCTCCATAGTTGTATAAAGATTACGCTCCATACTACGCCCTATCACACAGACTTTTCTACCATATTTTAAGCCATAAGTGATAGCTTGATAAACGCGGTGGATATTAGAACTAAAGGTGCTCATAATCACCCTGCCCTTAGTTTTAGCAAAAATTTGGTCAAAAGTCGGTCCCACAGAACTTTCACTCTTAGTATAGCCCTCTTTGTAGGAATTTGTGCTATCGCTTAAAAGGCACATTACGCCCTCCTCTCCATAATGTGCCAAGCGATGTAAATCCGTAGGATAGCCATCAATTGGCGTTTGGTCAATCTTAAAATCGCCCGTATGTATAATAGTCCCAGCCCTTGTTTTAACCGCTAAAGCCGAAGCGTCAATAATAGAGTGTGTTATATGTATCCACTCAACCTCAAATTCACCGATTTCATAAATGCGGCGTTTCTCCACAGGGCGAAACCACTTACGCTCCGCCTTTAAGCCGTGTTCTTCAAATTTATTAGAAATCATACCTAAGGCTAGGGGCGTAGCATAGATAGGAAACTGAAATTCCTTGAAAAAATACGGCACAGCCCCAATATGATCCTCGTGAGCGTGGGTGATAACAATACCTCGAATTTTATCTTTAATCTTACGCACATAATCAAAATCAGGTATGATAATATCCACCCCGTGCATAGTCCCATCTGGAAAACTCATACCAAGATCGATAATAATAGCGTCATTATTTGTCTCAAAAACGCTGATATTTCCGCCGATTTCCCCAAGCCCACCTAGAGGAGTAATGCGAATTTTATGCTCACTTGAATTGTTATATTTGAGAGGATTAAGTCTTGTTTCATGTGAAACACGATTTGCATCGATGCATTCTGCTAAAGCAATTTGCCAGTCTTCATTGCCTGTAAGTTTGGAGGGGAGATTGCGATTCCTTTTTTTCTTTTTTGCTTCATTAGGCTTTGCTTGTTCTGCATTTTCACTATTTTTTACGCCTTCTGTTTCTAAAGAATCTGCAAGTTTTCTGCGGCGATTTTTGTATTTGTAACGCTTATTGTTTTTGGAATTAGCATTAGGATTTTCCACATTTTGTTCGTTTTTTTCATTTTCGTTCATATTGATCCTTTAATTTTTCATAAATTTTAAGGTATGAATTAACGCAAAGTTCGTGAGGACGCACATTTTCTTTAAGTCCCAAATCCTCAAAAAGCTCCAAAAGCTTACACTTTTCGGCTTTTAAATTACTCAAAAGTTGTTTTCTTGGAGACTTAAAACAAATTCTAAGAAAGCTTTTAAAGCTATCAAGCTCACATATTTGCTTCAATTCTTTTTGTTTTATCAGTCTCATCACAGATGAAACAACCTTTGGAGGAGGATTAAAACACAAAGGACTTACATCAAAAAGTATTTCCCTTTCGCAAATCATCGCACTCAAAACACCAAGTGCGCCAAAATCACTACTTCCACTTTCGGCACAAAATTTCAATGCCATTTCTCTTTGCACCATTACAATCAAGCCCTTACAGTTTTCATCTTCTAAAGCCTGTAAAATCAGCTTACTAGCAATATAATATGGCAAATTTGCGACTAGAAAATACTTATCCTCATCAAAACAAAAAAGCTCACTTGCATCTTGATGAAGTAAAATAAATTTTTCCTCTTTTAATTCTTTTTGAAATTTATCTCTTAAAAAGCCTATAAGGTCAGCATCTATCTCATAAGCTTTAACAGGAGAAATTTTCAAAAGCTCTTGCGTTAAATCACCTAAGCCAGGCCCAATCTCAACGATTTTATTCACATCTTTGGGTATGGCTTGAGTGATTTTTGTCAAAATTTCCTTATCGTGCAAGAAATTCTGTCCGTATTGTTTCTTTGCTTTAATCATAAAGAACGATTTTAGCTAAAAATTCTTAACTTTAAGTCTTTTTGGCTAAAATTATCACGAAATTTAGGAGAATTCAAAATGATCATTTGTGCAGGTGGAAACGAAAATTTTCCTTTTGCCAAAGCCATAGGCATAGGATTAATAGAAAGTGCGATTAATTTAACGCGAATTTGTTTAGAATTTCAGCCAAAAGAGCTTATTTTTATAGGCACTTGCGGACTTTATGAAAGAGGGAAAATTTTAGAGATTTATGAAAGCTCTCACGCCTTTAACATCGAATTTTCAAAATTAAGCGATTTTTATAGCCCTGCAAAAACAGAACTTTGCCTTGAAAAAAGTGCTTATAAAATCAATTCTTCCAATTATATTTGTGCGGATAAAAATGCCGCTTTAAAATTAGCAAATTTAGGGCTTGATATAGAAAATATGGAAGCTTTTTCTGTCCTAAGCGTAGCGAAAAATTTTAACATAAGTGCCAAATGTTTTCTTTGTGCGACCAATTTTTGCGATGAAAACGCACACGAAAATTTTATGAAAAATCATCAAAAAGCTAAAGAAAAATTAGAAAAATTTTTAAAACAAAAAGCTTTAATTTAAAGGAAAAAATTGAAAGAATTAACGAATATTTTAGACTTTTTACCCGAAGAACTCACACAAAAAATTCAGCCAATGTTTCGCGTGAAACAAATTTGCCAATGGATTTATCAAAAATATGCCGATGACTTTTCTCAAATGTTGAATTTACCAAAAAATTTACGCGAGGAGTTGGCTAAGAATTATCATTTCAAGCCTCTTAAATGTGTCAAAGAGGAACGAAGCAAAGATGGGAGCATTAAATATCTTTTCGAGCTTGAAGACGGCTTGAGGATAGAATCTGTGCTTTTGCCGATGAAGGAAGAAAAATTTGACAAAGAAGGCAAAAGACTTTCTCACGCTAAATTTACCATTTGTGTTTCATCTCAAGTAGGATGTAGAAGTGGGTGTAGCTTTTGTCTTACGGCTAAGGGAGGGCTTAAGAGGAATTTGAGTGCTGGGGAGATTGTGGGGCAAATTTTGTGGATTAAAAGGCAAAATCATATCCCTTATGAACGCCGTGTAAATATCGTCTATATGGGTATGGGAGAGCCGCTTGATAATCTTAACAATGTCGCAAAAGCCGTGCGAATTCTAAGCCACAATGATACTCTAGCCATAAGTGTGCGTCGTCAAACCATTAGCACTAGTGGGCTTGCAAAGCAGATTAAAGAGCTTGGGGAGATGAATTTGGGCGTTTTACTTGCTATTTCTTTACACGCTGTTAATGATGAGCTTAGAAGCAAACTTATGCCTATTAATAAAGCCTACAACATAGCCTCCGTTATGCAATCCGTGCGTGAATTTCCCATAGATATGCGTAAAAAAGTGATGTTTGAATACCTCCTAATAGACGGCATTAATGATAAAATCGAACATGCAAAAGAGCTAGTCAAGCTTTTAAATGGTATAAAAGCTAAGGTCAATTTAATCCTTTTTAACCCTCATCAAGGTAGCATTTACAAACGCCCTAGCCTTGAAAATGCCGTGAAATTTCAAGATTTACTCAGTCAAAAAGGCGTTACTTGCACCATAAGGGAGAGCAAGGGACTTGACATCTCCGCCGCTTGTGGTCAGCTTAAAGAAAGAAGTGAGTGTTTATGAGTATTTTAGATATAGGACAACTTGTTTTTATCGGTGTCGTTGTAATTGTGAGTTTTGTGGGTATGGTTTATGTGATTAAAAATAGTCGTTAAGCTATTTAAGCAAGCATTTTGCTTTTAAATTTCGCTTATTTATCTTGTAACCAAAGAACTTAACCCTAGTTTGCACTCGCTATTGATTAATATAAGCATAAATATTTTACTTTTATAATCCTATAATTTTACAAAAACTCAGCGTATTGAATTTTTTGTATGTAGTTTGACATATATGTGAAATCAATTTCTTTTTTTGCGGTTATGGGTAATTTTATATTGATATTTGGCACCTCTGAAATTGTCCTTCCGTGTCCTATTGTTTTAAAGAGAGTCTCAGAAATTGTGATTGCTAAAAAGTATTTTGCAAATTTGTCCATTTTATCTTTGATACAATTAGCAAAATCGCAAATCATTACAAAATTTGTAGCACAAAATTCAAACTCACAATAATATGTCTTACCGCCTCCGCCATCTCCACCACTAATAATACAAATTTTATCGCTATAAACTTGCTCTATTTCATCTCTTAGTTTTGCACCACCTACGCCATTATTGTCCTTTTTAGCAATAATAAGTGGAATGCCATTTTGTGGATATTTATTTTCTATTTTTCTATCAATGGACTTTTTCTCTCTACCCTTTCCTGTTTTGATGATTAAATCACTGATTGAAAAATCCTCAAAAGCAGTATCCCAAATGGCATTTTTCTTTAAGGTGTTTTTATGTAATTCAAATCCGCATAAGACTTTAGCACTCACCACCTCCCTGATATACCTAGTATAAACCTCTTCTTGTATCATTGCATTTCTATGAGAGCTATATGCCTCAAATAAAAGCTCATCATTAGCTTGTAAATCGGTCTTAATAATTGCCCTATTTTTTGTAAAATCATTTTTTAAATATGCTTTTAAAATTTCATTTTTTATAATGTCCCACTCATCATTTTTACAAATACGAGCCTTATTGACAACTTCAAAGCCATCATTTAAGCAGTTGATTAAAATTGTTTTGTTGTCTTTTATATTTGTTTTGTGTAAAACAATAATGCAAGTATTTGCTCCAACAGGATAAAACAAATTAGTCGGTAAAGAAATCACCGCCTTTAAATTTGCTATCTTAAAAATCTTTGATAAATATCTAACATTTGCTTCAATCGTCCCACTGACACAGGATTTTGGAACTATTGTTGCTAAAAAACCATCATCACGCATATAATAAAGCGTTTCATAAACGAATTTTAATTCAATATCACTTTGTGCAAAAGGCGGATTCATTAAGACTCGATTATACATATTTTGTAGGCTTGGTAATCTTTCAAAACAATCCGCATTATAAATTTGCGAAGCACCATCGCCGTGAAGCATCATATTGATCCCTGCAAGAGTTGCGTTAAATTCGTTTGTTTCTATGCCGATTAAGCGATTTTGCTTGATATTTTTTTGTGTCTCGTGTAAATTCTCTAATTTTGGATCAATTTCATTAAACATATTTGCCATTGCGTTTGTGAGAAAAGTCCCACTGCCACAAGTTGGGTCTAAAATTTCACTATCTTTAGAGCAATAAGCAAGGCTATACATTAAATTTGCTATGTGGTCTGGCGTAAAAACTTCGCCTTTTTCATTGGCATTTACTGAGTTCCATCTGCGAAAAACCTTTAAGAAATTATTCATTATATCGTGTCCCTTATAATCATCAGCAGAGATATGGATAAAGTTATAAATTGTTGAAATTTCTTGAATAATGGTAAATAAATCTTCGCTTCTAGCTCTATTAAGTGAGCTATCATCTAAAATTCTTAGAATAAAACGCTTTTTTTCTTTTTTTGTAATCGGTATATCTTTATCAACCAAAATTTCATTGATACCCTGTTTAATCGATTTTAAAATTGTCGCAGTAGAAGTTAAATCAATATAATCGCTCTCTAAAAATTTCATACATAGCATTACAGCCCCAATAAATGGAACATTCATTTGTTTATCAATTTTAGAATTTCTAAATAGATTTGCTAACTTTAAAGCACCACTATTTACAATTTGCTCATTATTGATTCTTTTTGGGAAATATTTTTCTTTGTAATATTCCTTATCTTTTAAAGTCAGTTCATCTTTTATAAGTTTTCCATTGACATAGCAGCGAAATTCAGTTTTATTGTATTCAAAACCTATAAAATTTTCATTGCTTTCAAGCTCCATATAGTCTTTTAATTGACCTGTAAATTTTTCGTTCGGGGCTTTAGCATCTAGTATAAAAGTAATGCCATCATAAAAATAATAGCCATCAGGTTTTTTTGACTTGCCCTTTTCTCCTTTATAAATAAATAATGAGCCATCCGTTTTATTTGGTAAGCCTAATATGTGTGAAAAGGCTCTCACAACCTCAAATTCACTTTCTTTTTTCAATACACTTCCTTTCAAAACCCTCTCAAAACTGCTCTTAATTTTTCAGCCATTACATCAATATGCTCTTTTTCTATAATCAAAGGCGGAAGAAATCTTAGATCATTTTTAGAGCAGCTTAAAAGCAAAAGGCGATTTTCGCGGCATTTTTTAAGCACATCGGCAACCTTAATTTTTGCATTTAAACGAAGTCCTTGCATAAAGCCAAGTCCTCTTCTTTCTTCGCAAAAGTCAAATTCGCTTGTCAGCTCATCTAGAGCTTTTTCCAAATATGGCGTAAGTTTAGCAACCCTACTAAGTATCTTTTCCTTAGCGTAAATTTCAAAGACGGCATTTACAGCCGCACAGGCAAGTGGATTACCCCCATAAGTGCTTCCGTGATCTCCTGCCTTAAGGGAGTTTTGTGCCACTTTTTCACTCACCGCAAAAGCCCCCACAGCTACCCCGCAGCCCAAAGCCTTAGCAAAAACTGCTACATCAGGCACGATTTGGCTATGCTCATAAGCAAAAAACTTTCCACTACGCCCCATTCCACATTGAATTTCATCGCTTATGAGTAAAATGCCTCTTTCATCACAAAGTTTTCTCAAAGCTTTGTAAAATTCCGGTGTGGCAGGGTTTATCCCACCCTCGCCTTGCACACTTTCTAGCACTATGGCACAAGTTTTTTCATTTAAGAGCTTTTTAACGCTTTCTAGGTCGTTAAAAGTGGCAAATTTAATCCCACTTATTAAGGGTTTAAAGGGCTTTTTATATTTTTCATTAGCCGTGAGAGACAAAGCACCCAAGGTGCGTCCGTGAAAGGAATTTTTAAAGGCAATGAAAGATGGGTTTTTAATACCCTTATTAAAGGCATATTTTTTAGCGACTTTCATAGCACCCTCAACGCTCTCTGTGCCCGAATTTGTGAAAAAAACGCGGGAGAGTTGTGAGGCTTTAGCCAAATTTTTTGCAGCTTTTAGGGCTTCTTCATTAAAATAAAGATTACTCGTATGAAGAAGTTTATCAATTTGTTTTTTTAAAGCCTGATTAAAGAGCTTATGATTGTAACCCAAAGCACACACACCTATACCGCTAGAAAAATCCAAAAATTCCCTATTTTTATCATCATAAAGATAAACGCTCTCGCCCCTTGCTAGAGTGAGTTCAAATTTATTATAAATTTCAAGTAACATTTAAACCACCAAAGTCCCTATACCCTCATCGGTAAAAATTTCAAGCAATAAGCTATGCTTCACGCGTCCGTCTAAAATATGCACTTTTTTCACGCCATTTTCACACGCATCAATGCAAGAGCGTAATTTAACAAGCATACCACCCTGCAAAGAGCTAAGAAGCTCTTTTGCTTCGCTAAGGCTGATTTTTGAGATGAGCGAGTTTTTATCCTCGTAATTTCTATAAAGTCCCGCTATATCGCTTAAAAAAACAAGCTTTTCCGCCTTTAAAGCCTTAGCCAACTCACAAGCGGCGTCATCAGCGTTAATATTGTAAGTGTTTAAATTTTCGTCCATACCCACAGGGGCGATCACAGGCAAAAAGTCCTTCTCTAAAAGCTCGTTTAAAATTCCCACTTTTACCTTAGAAATTTCACCCACAAAGCCTAAATCCTCGTCCTTCTTGACACAATGCAAAAGTCCTGCATCCTTACCGCAAATGCCTATGGCTTTCACGCCTAAGCACTCTAAATTTTGCACTAAATTCTTATTGATTTGCAAAAGTGCCATTTCGGCGATTTTAGTCGTTTCTTGATCGCTGATTCTAAGTCCGTTTTTAAATTCACTTTTCACACCCAAATTTTCACAAAGTCTTGAGATATCCTTACCCCCACCATGAACAATCACAGGCTTTAAGCCCACAAGTTTTAAAAGTGCTATATCTTGCATAACGCAGTGCTTTAGCTCCTCATTTTCCATAGCAGAGCCGCCGTATTTAATCAAAACAATTTTAGAAGCAAATTTGCGTATATAAGGCAGGGCTTCTATGAGAGTGTGTGCTTTTTGTAAATATTCTTGCATGATTTTTCCTAGCGGTTGAAATTTGTTTGATTATCATCATTTAAAGAAAGGTCATAATAATTGGCATCCTCTCTTAAAGTAAAGCCATAATGTCTCCAAAACTCATTACCCAAATCATTACTTTTAAAGGCTATGAGGGCGATTTTATTAATCTTTTCTTTTTTAAGTGCTTCTAGGCAAAATTTTGTCATCTCGTGTGCTATGCCCTTTTTTCTATGATTTTTATGCACGCATACATGGTAAAAGCCGCCCGTGCGTCCATCGTGTCCGCAAAGAATTGAGCCTATTATTTCGCCCTCTAGTTCCGCTACGGCACTTAAATTTGGATTACGCCCCAAAAAAGCACTGATATTTTCAAAACTATCATCAATGCTTCTTAGACCAAATCCCTTAATTTCACACCACAAAGCATACACTTTTTCGTAATCTTCTTCTTGCATCGCCCTAATTTTCATAAATCCTCCTAAAATCCTAAATTTTCATCAAAATCAAACATTAAATTCATATTTTGCACCGCTTGCCCTGCCGCACCTTTGACCAAATTATCCAAAGCACCGATGATGATAAGTCTTTTTGTGCGTTTATCTATGCAAAAATTAATATCCATAAAATTACTATGGCTTACAAAATGCGTTTGAGGGTAAATTTTACCGCTTAAAAGACGGATAAAGGGCTTATTTTGATAATATTTTTCATAAATTTTTCTTAACTCGCCCTCGTCTAAATCGCAGGCTAAATTTGCGTAAATACTTGCTAAAATCCCCCTTTGCATAGGGACAAGGTGCGGAGTGAATTGAATTTTTAGCTCCTCATTTGCTGCAAGGCTTAATTGCTCTTCAATCTCTGGTGTATGGCGATGTGAAGCAATAGCATAAGCCTTGAAATTTTCATTAACTTCACAAAATAAATTCTCTATCTTAGCTCCGCGTCCAGCCCCACTTACTCCGCTTTTCGCATCGATGATAATGGAGCTTAAATCAATCACTTTTTCCTTCACCACAGGATAAAGACTAAGGATAGAGCAAGTCGTATAACAGCCCGCATTTGCCACTAAACGCGTCTTTTTTATCTCCTCACAATAAAGCTCACTAAGCCCATAAACAGCCTCTTTGACAAGCTTTTCATTAGGGTGAGAAAAATGATAATAAAGCTCATAATTTCGCAAATTTTTCAAGCGAAAATCCGCACTCAAATCGATAATTTTCATACGCTTTAATAAAGCATCATTAATAAAACTCGCACTAAATTCGTGCGGAGTCGCCATAAAAAGCACATCAAGCTCGACCTCACTTAAATCCTCGCTAGCAAATTGAAGACTTAAATTTGAGTGCGGATAAAGGGCGTTGTAACTTTGTCCTACATTATTTTTTGAGCCTATGTAAGTAAGCTTTGTTTTGGGGTGTTTGGAGAGAATTTTCACAAGCTCATTACCCACATAGCCACTAGCACCTAAAATTCCTACCTTAAGTTCCATTTTTTTCCTTAATTTTGAGATTTCGATTATATTATTTTAAAATAAAAATTGATTTAAAAAATATTAAGAAAATTCTCATACGCCTAAATCCATACTCATAAGACTTTTAAATGTCATTTAACCTGCTTCACTTCACAAAAGCAACACGCCCCAAACTATCACCTACCAAAACTCTGCATTATGCAGAAAAATGGTGTATTTGAATACTTATGGGTGCTTGAAAAATCAAACTAAGCTTTTTTAACGATATAAAGCTGTTCTTTAATATGTATGGGACGATTTTTAAGATTGCGACTAGCTCTAAAAGCATTGTAATTTTGCTCTAAAATAAAGCATTTGCCAAGCTTTTGAAGTCTTTTTTCAAATTTCTCTTTTTTCACAAAACCCTCGCAATTATAAGAAAGCAAAATGATTTTAGCAGGGGTTTGAAAAATTAGCTCAAAAAGGGCTTCTTCGGCTTCTTTAGCTTTGTTATAAACGCTTCTATTCCAATCTTTTGGTATGCCGCTGATTTTAGAAAGCTCGGTAGGCTTTTTATAAGCGGCAAGAAGATTAAGCATAAAATAATTTGAGCCATAAGGGTGTTGATTATAAGGGGGGTCAAAATATGCTAAATCAAGCCTTTCAAGCTCCTTACTCAAAGCATTTGCATCCTTTTGCAAAACTTCAAATTCGCAATGAAAATTCGAAAAAACAGGCATTTTAAGACTCATCTTCCCCCTAATGCGTGAAAGAGCATTTTCTCCCACCCCACCAAATTTACCCACTCCGTTTTTATCCTTATAAAAGCCTTTAAAAACGCCACTTGTATTAGCGTGCACACTCGCTTCATAAAGCAAGGGTGCTAAGAAAAAATAGCGTAAATTCGTTGGAATTTCTTTTTCTATGGCTTGTCTTAAGCTGTCTAAATAAAGCGCATTTTCTCTAGTGTAAAAAACACGCTCATTTTTTTGGATATTTGCCTCATCTTTGGGAGCGTAAAGCTCACTGATAAAGCCATTTTGCAAAGGGGTGCTTAGGAGTTTTTGATGGAGAGTTTTTAGCGTTTTAAACTCATTTTGATTTAAATTTGCTAGATAACAAGAATTAATGATTTTAGAATAAAGCTCCAAATCATTTGCGATAATAAAGCTACTATGTGCCTTAGCAAAACGGCTCACTATACCTGAACCGCTAAACATATCCAAAAAGCTTAATTTTTCCTTTTTAAGCTCAAATTTAGCGTAATCAAAGCCTTGTTTTAAAAAGCCTAGTAAAGCTCTTTTATTACCCAAATAAGTGATGATTTGCTCTTTTAAAAAGGCGGGATTTTCTTGCATAATTTTCCTAAAAAATGTAATATCTAAGGGAGGTTTCAGCTATCTCTTTGCAAATATGAAACATCTCATCCGCCTCCCATTTTTCTTCTCTAAAATACATACTCACAGGAGAAAAATAATTAAAATTACTATTGCCATCCGTTTTGAAAATGTAAGTTTTATTAAGATAGTAAAATTCGTTAAGGACATTGAGTTTTGCTAGCACCGTTTTTTCGCTGGGAGCAAAATCGCAACCCCAGCCAAAACACACAAAAGGCGTTATTTTTTCGTGATTAAGCATAGCTTTAATGCCTGTGAGATTTTTGCCTAATCTTTCTATAGCGTTATCTGTGGCTTGTTTTTTCCTGCCCTCTTTTGCTCTTTCATCATTTGTGCCTTGTCTTTTAGCTTCTGTGATGAGAAGCACCTTAGCAAAATTTGGCTCATCTTTTTTCTTTAAAAACAAAATTCCTCCATCAGGATAAATCGCCCTATCCATAAAACTCGTATCAAATTCAGCTCTAAGCTTAGAGGCTTTAATATTTTCTATCATAAAAGATAAATCAAGCTTTTTGGTAATTTCAAAATAATACTTGCCTTCTACAAAATTAGCTACCCTACCCCCGAAAATCGCTCCTCTAGGTATTTTTTAGTTTTTCTCATAGCTAAATCTAAATTTAAATCATCATTTTTTGATTTTAAATTTTTCGCTTTATGCTGTTTAATGCTAGATCTTAAAGCTTCTCTAGGCACCCTAAGTCTTTTTCGGCGTTACAAGCATATTGACATAACGCCCCTCAAAAAGCGGCTCTTTATCGCGGTTTGCCTTATCCTCTATGCTTTGCCAAATTTTTTCAAGTAAAGCCACGCCCGCTTCAGGATTTGACATCTCACGCCCCTTTAAAAAGACGCGAAATTTCACATGCTTATCCTGTTCTAAAAATTCCAAAGCGTGCTTAACCTTGTAGTTAATGTCATTTTGTGCGATTTTCACAGAAAGTTTAATTTCTTTGATATCAATAACTTTTTGTTTTTTCTTAGCTTCTTTTTGCTTTTTTTCTTGCTGGTAGCGGAATTTCCCATAATCCATAATTTTTGCCACAGGCGGCTTGGCATCAGGGGCTATTAAAACTAAATCAAGTCCCAAACGATTTGCAATGCCCAAAGCCTCGTCCGCACTGATAATCCCATAAACTTTACCATCATCGCCTATACAGCGAAGCTCGTCTGCTCTTATTTCTTCATTAAGCAACACTTCTTTTTCCCTACTCAAAACGCAACCTCACTCATTTTCTCCTTCACTAAATTGATAAATTCATCTAAACTAAGACTTTTTTGCTCCTTAGCCCTCCTATCTCTTAAAGCCACAGCCCTATTTGACAGCTCCTCATCGCCCAAAACTAAAATCATCGGTAATTTTTGCTTTTCAGCGTTACGAATTTTTTTGCTTAAACTTTCATTTTTGTCGTAAATTTCACTATCCACGCCTAATTCTAAAAGCGTTCTTTGTATACCCTTAGCATAAGCTAAATGCACCTCACTAATTGGCACTATACCCACTTGAGTCGGTGCGATGAAGAAAGGAAATTCTCCCGCACAATGCTCGGTTAAAATCCCCACAAATCTCTCAAAAGAGCCTAAAATCGCACGGTGCAACATCACGGGGCGTTCTTTAGTATTCTCGCTTGTGGTGTATTCTAACGCAAAACGCTCAGGTAAATTAAAATCCACTTGTATCGTGCCACACTGCCATTTACGCTTAAGAGCGTCTGTGATTTTAATGTCTATTTTAGGACCATAAAAAGCCCCACCCCCCTCGTCTATGCCATATTTTAAGCCCTGTTCGTCCAAAGCCTCTTTTAAAGCCTTAGTCGCTACTTCCCAAATCGCCTCCTCACCTATGGCTTTTTTTGGGCGGGTTGAAATTTCCATTTCATAGCTAAAATCAAAAAGTTTCATCAAATGTTCCACAAAGGCTAAAATTTCAAGCACTTGTTCTTTAATCTGGCTTGGCATACAAAAAACATGTGCGTCATCTTGAGTGAATTCTCTCACCCTAAAAAGTCCGTGTAAAACTCCGCTTTTTTCGTGTCTATGCACCACGCCATATTCAAAAAATTTCAAAGGTAAATCGCGGTAACTTCTAAGTTCGCTTTGATAAATCTTAATGTGTCCTACGCAATTCATCGGCTTAATGCCATATTCTTGCTCATCAATGTTTGTGAAATACATATTTTCTTTATAATTTGCGTAATGTCCGCTAATCTTCCACGCCTCCGCCTTCAAAAGCTCAGGTCCTCTTACAGGCTCATAGCCTCTTAAGCGGTGAATTTTATAAAGCATTTGCTCTAATTTTGAACGCAGTCTCGCTCCATTACTTAGCCACAAAGGCAAACCGCCACCAATTTGCTCATCAAAAGTGAAGAGTTTTAGCTCACTGCCTAGCTTTCTATGGTCTCTTTTTTTTGCTTCTTCGATGATGTGTAGGTATTCTTTTAAGCTTTCTTTATCGGCAAAGGCTGTGCCATAAATGCGTGTTAGCATTTCTTTATTTTCATCACCGCCTAGATACGCCCCTGCAATGCGTGTGAGTTTAAAAAAACGCAAGAATTTCGTATTGGGTGCGTGAGGACCACGACATAAATCCTCAAATTCTCCTTGCTTATAAATGCTCACTTCATCGCTTGGAATTTTTGCTAAAACTTCTTGTTTTAAATCATCGTCTTTAAATTTTTCAATCGCTTCTTTTTTACTTAAGGTGTATTTTTGAATTTCAAGCTTAGCTTCGACGAGCTCTTTCATCTTTTTTTCTATTCTTACTAAGTCTTCCTCGCCTAGCTTGGAACTCACACGAAAATCATAATAAAATCCGTCCTCTATCACGGGTCCCACAAAAAATTTCGCCTCAGGATAAAGTGCCTTAATCGCTTGTGCCATTAAATGCGCACAAGAATGCCGAATGACTTCTAAAGCCTCCTTAGAATTGTCAAAATAAACCTTTTCAAAATCCAAATTTTTCACGCTTTGAGTGTCTATGAGAGTGTCTTTATCTTTGTAAGCTATACAAATTTTATCCATTTGACTCCTTATAAAAATAGCGTAATTCTATACTCTTTCAACTTAAGCTCTTTTTAAATTTATACCAATAGCGATAAGATATTTTCTTCCTTAACCTTCATCGCATTATAAAGCATAACGGAACTAAATTCTGTAAGAAGTTGTGATTTAGAAAAATTCGCACTCTCTGCGGCAAAATCCACATCTTTAAGTTGAGAAGCCGCTGCGGAAAGTGAAATTTCTGTGATACTAATATTATTAATGGTCGCATCAAGTTGTTGTTGCACACTGCCTAAATCCGAGCGAATAGAATCTAAATTTTCCAAAGCAGTGTCTGCTACATCCATTAAAGCCATCGCTTTTTTAAGATGTAAGCCCTCTCTACCATCAATATAAGTATCAAAAATAGAATGGAAAAAGCCCAAAGCATTTTCTTGTGCCGAACTCATCAAGCCTTTCATATCCCTTAAAGATACATTTTCTTCCGCAAAGCCTGTCATTGAGGCATCAAAACCTAAGAGAGAATTAATCTCCACATTATTAAGTTTAACTTGCATTTGTATATCTTTAGGTCCTGAGCTTACAAGCTTAAGTCTACCGAAATTTTCATTAAAAGAAGTAAGTTTAGCGCCATCTGCATTTCTTTGTTTGCTACCACCGAAACCGAATTCTCCAGCTCCTCCAGTATTTTGCTGTGGAGGATTTTGAGTGTTAGGATAATTATGTGTGCTTATACCGGTAATAGCCTCCACATCATCAGGCATAGTGAAACAAATGCGTTGTTGATTAGGGTCATTGGGGTTTTCTTCTATAAAGGCTGTGATACCTGTTTTATGACTATCTTTATTAAAACAATCTACAAGATCTTGTAGATAATACTTCCCATCTGCCTTACCCTCTAAAATCGTCCTTTCCGTATAAACCTTAACGCCCGGTTGTCCTCTCTTAATTACCTGTATGGCTATACCATTGTATTCTGGGTGTGCAGTATTTGGCATACGCGTGATAAATTTATCTTTTGTTACCCAATCCCCACGCACAGTGGTAAGTGGCACGCCTAAATTAGGTGTAACTTGATTCCCGCTCATATTGAGTCGCTTCGTAGGGTCTAAAGCCATAAAGAGTATAACTCCATCTTGGATTTTCGCGGAAACTCCTGTTTGTGGGGTAAGGGCATTGACATTAGAAACTAAAGCTTCTGGGGTGGCTGCTGGACCTACATTAATATCATTAATCTTAACGCCGTCTGCTGCGGTAATAGGCTTAAAATCTTCCAACTTCGCTTGAACGCTTTGTCCATTTCTAAGATGTGCTAAACCAAAAAAGCCATTAGAGCTATCCTTTAGCACTATACCCCTACCATCAAGGGAATTTAGCTCCAAATTCCCCGCAGCATTGATACTCGCCTCCACACCTGTGGTAGTTTTAACAGCATTAATAGCTTGCACGAGAGCGCCGTTTTTATCATTATCCTGCACGGAGATAGAGCCGATTAAAGTGCCATTGATACTAAAATCCGCCCCGGTTTTACCTGCTGTGATATTGTCTGTTCCTACGGTGCGGACATCATAACTTGCTTTAATGCCTGTTTGAGTGCTAACATTATTTATTCTTTCCACTAAATCACCCAAGCCATAATTAAGCTTGGTGCCGATTTCCACGCCTGAAAAAGTGAAAGTTTTATTATTAATAGTAGAATTGATTTTTACATCAATGCTACCATAATTACCTGCGACGATATTAGCACCTGTTTCAAAACGCGTATTGCCGACTTTAGAAGAAAGGGTTGAGCCTATACTCGCTCCAACGACTTGATTAGCTTGGGCGCCGATTTGAAATTTTTTATTGATAAAACCACCGCTTAAAAGCTGTATGCCATTGTAAGAAGTCGTGTTGGCAATGTTATCATAAGCTTCCAAAAGTCGGTTAATGTCCGCTTGTATCATTCTCCTTGTTTTAGCACTTTGTCCATCTTGTGCGGCTTGAGTTGCTTTAACCTTAATCATTTCCACGATTTTAATTTGCTCGTCCATAGCTTTGTCGGCTATTTGGAACATTGCTTTTGCATCATTGGCGTTGTTATTAGCCTGATTGAGAGTGTGAGAAGAGCTAAGAAGCTGGGAACTAATAGCACTTGAGGAGGCATCGTCTTTGGCAGAATTGATGCGTAAGCCTGAAGATAGGCGTTGCAAAGACGCTGAGAGAGCGCTGGAATTTGATTTAACACTGGTATAAGCACTAAGTGCTGCAATGTTAGTAATCCTCATACTATATTTGTGTCCCGATTAGAAATTTCTGTAAAATCTATATCGTTATTTTTTAAAAAAACTTGAGAATTGAATTAAAAGTTTTGAGGTGAAAGTAAAGCCGTGCTATAAAGATAAAAGAAAACAAGCCCTAAAATAATACGATAAATCCCAAAAGGGATAAAGTCAAATTTCGCAATGAATTTAAGAAAAAATTTAATCACCAAAACCGCCACCACAAAAGCCACCACAAAGCCTATAAAAAGAGGCGTAAAAGAAGAGGCACTGCTTAAAATGCTTGGCTCTTTGTAAATGCTATAACAAGTTGCTATCATCATAGTCGGCACAGCAAGCAAAAAGCTAAATTCCGCCGCAACCTTGCGGTTAAGCCCTAGCAAAAGTCCGCCTATAATGCTAGCTCCGCTCCTTGAAGTGCCCGGAATCATCGCTAAAGACTGGATTAGCCCTATACAAAAAGCTTGTTTAAAGCTCACTTCCTCCAAAGAATTCACCGCATAATTCTTCCCTTTGTGTAAAAGCTCAATCGCTATAAAAACCACCCCCCCTAAAATCAGCATAAAAACTACCACATAGCCATTAAACAAAAGCTCTAAATGCTTCGCCACAAAAAGCCCAATAAGCCCCGTAGGTAAAAAAGCAAAGGCTAATTTAAGCCACAAAACAAAGCTTTGCAAAAGCTTACGCCAAAAGACAAAAAGCACTGCTAAAATCGAACCAAGCTGGATAATAATGAGAAAAGACCGCCAAAAATCGTCCATTTTAATCCCTAAAATCGTCGTCCCTAAAATCATATGTCCCGTGCTAGAAATAGGCAAAAATTCCGTCAAACCCTCGATAATGCCAAGTATGAAAGCGTATAAATTTTCCAAAGCTTACCCTTAAAATGATTTTGTCAAATCTTACTTTAAATTTACAAACGAAATTTAAAATTAACTTAATTTCATTAAATTTTAAGAACTTTTTATATATCTTTTTACCTTTATCAAAATATAAGGACTACTATGCACACTTCAAAAAATTTACGCGAACTGACCTTTCGAGGCTTGATTTTAGGGAGTATTTTAACTCTCATCTTTACCGCTTCTAATGTTTATTTGGGGCTTAAAGTGGGGCTGACCTTTTCCTCCTCTATCCCTGCTGTTGTCATTTCTATGGCGGTTTTAAGTTTATTTAAAAATTCAAGCATTTTAGAAAATAATATGGTGCAAACAGAAGCTTCCGCCGCTGGAACGCTTTCAGCGGTCATTTTTGTCATACCGGGGCTTTTTATGTGTGGGTATTGGAGTGAATTTCCTCTATGGCAAACCTTTATGATTTGTCTTTGTGGTGGGGTGCTTGGAGTGCTTTTTACCATACCCTTAAGGCGTGTTATGGTAGTGGAGAGTAAATTAGCCTATCCAGAGGGTAGGGCGGCGGCTGAAATTTTAAAGGTGGCAAATAAAGACCAAAGCGATAAAAAGGGCAAAGAGGGCGTGAAAGAAATCGCCTTTGGCTCTTTCATCGCTGCTATAATGAGTCTTTTTAGCAGTGGCTTTAAAATCATAGCGAGTGAAAGCTCCTTAGCTTTTATTTGGAATAAAATGGCTTTTGGCTTTTCTATGGGCTATTCTTTAGCGCTTTTAGGCGCTGGCTATCTTGTGGGACTTACAGGGGCAATCGCTCTTTTTGTGGGAATGTTTTTAGCGTGGGGCGTTTTTACGCCTTATCTTTCAAGCTTTGAATTTAGCAATACAAGCGAGGCGGTAAGTTTAGCAGGGAGTGTATGGAAAGATAAGGTAAGGCTTATTGGCACGGGTGCCATAGCCATAGCGGCACTTTGGACTCTTTTTGAGCTTTTAAAGCCTGTGCTTGAGGGTATGAAAGAGTTAATTAAACACGCTAAACTTAACCCGGAGCTAAGCAAACAAGACCTTTCATTTAAAAGCATTGTGCTTTTATTTTTCATCACGCTTTTAGGGCTTTTTGTGACTTTTTATAGCTTTGTGAGTGAGGCGAATTTAAGCTCTTTTTATACCTTGCTTTTTAGCGTAGGTGGGACGATTTTAGCGATTTTAATCGGCTTTTTTGTCGCGGCGGCTTGTGGTTATATGGCGGGACTTGTAGGTTCTTCTTCAAGCCCTATTTCAGGGATAGGCTTAATCGCTATCATCACTTCTTCTTTAGTGATTTTACTTGTAGGAGCAGATATTTTTAAGGGCGAGGCACTTTCTAAATTTGCTATCGCTTTAGCCATTTTTATCACAAGCGTGATTTTAGCCACAGCAGCGATTTCAAATGATAATTTACAAGATTTAAAAACAGGACATTTAGTCGGTGCGACTCCTTGGAAACAGCAAGTTTCTTTGCTAATAGGCTGTGTTTTTGGGAGTTTAGCTATCACGCCTGTTTTAAATTTACTTTATCAAGCTTATGGTTTTGTCGGAGCTATGCCTAGAGAGGGTATGGATACAAGCACCGCCCTAGCCGCCCCTCAAGCTAATCTTATGAGTACCATAGCGCAAGGTATTTTTCATCAAAATATAGAGTGGAAATACATAGCCTTTGGAATTTGCGTAGGCATTTTTGTCATCATCATCGATAAATTTTTAAGAAAAAGCGATAAAATGCTCCCGCCTTTAGCCGTAGGTATAGGCATTTACCTCCCACCTTCTGTAAATATCCCTTTAGTTATAGGAGGGGTTTTAAAATATTTCATTATGAAAAAAGTTGCTAAAAAATACGCCAAAAATTCACACAAAGATGAAAAACTCGCTAAAAGCGAACAAAGAGGGACACTATTTGCCTCGGGGCTTATCGTGGGGGAAAGCATTTGTGGCGTGATAATCGCTGGGATTACCGCTTTTTCTTTAAGTAGGGGTGGGAGTGAAAGTCCGCTTGAACTTGGACTTAGCGTGCATAATAATGAGCTTTTAGCCCTTATCTTCTTCATAGGAGCGGTATTATTTTTCATCAAAAGAATTTTAAGAAAAGATTAATATTGCAACCCACTCAAAGAGCGGGTTAGCAATAAATTGAAGGCAGTCAAGCCTAGTATTACAAGACTAGCGAACTAGGCTTGTAAAGCTGGGCTTTAAATCCTCGTCATTACGAGCCGCTAAAAGCGGCGTGGTAATTCCCTTTTTACCTTAAGGTTTAGATTGCTTCAAGTCTAAAGCCTTTCGCAATGACGGAGGCGGAGAGTTACTTCACGCTACAATTTCGTCATTGCGAGGCACGAAGCAATCAAACAAAATCTTCACTCAAATTACGCCAAGACGCTTAAGATTAAAGCGATTTTCTTCGCACGGCTGCCACCTTTGAGTTGTTTTTCTCGCAAGATAGCTTCCTCCATCGTTTCAAAAAATTCAAAATAAGCCAAACGACTTACATTATATTTAACGGTAAAACCGCTAAAAGTTTTATTTTTGTGTTGGTAAATCCTGCTTTGCAAATCACTCGTTACGCCCACATAAAGCGTTCCGTTTGGTTTATTACATAGGATATAAACGCAAGGGCGTTTTGGCTTCACTTCGCTTTCCTTTTTGTTTAGTTTGCTTCGGCTCTTTGAGCCTCGCAATGACGCGGTGGGACCCTCACACGACTCGGCTGGGCGGTTATACTCCGCCACTCTTGATTAAGTCGTCATTACGAGCCGCTAAAAGCGGCGTGGTAATCCCCTAAACCTACTGCTTAAGCTGTAAAAGCGTGTTTAGCATTTGGTCGCTCGTGCTTATGGTTTTTGAATTTGCTTGATAGCCTCTTTGCACTACGATGAGTTGGGTTAAGCTTCTACTTAAATCCACATTAGACATTTCAAGCGCTGAGGTTTTCATCTCGCCACGACCGCCTGTTCCTGCCTCACCGACTACGATATTACCACTATTTCCCGTTATTTTAAAGAGATTGCCGCCGATTTCTTCAAGACCTGAATTATTTGCCACACTAGCCATAGCTATCTTAGCCACAGCAAAGGTTTTACCATTTGTAAATTCACCCAAAATATGCCCCTTGTCATCAACGCGTATAGCATCAGGTTTTAAATTCCCTGAAGTGTAGCCATCTGTGGCTTGATTTGTGAGCGTTGAAGCCGAGCTTGAGCTTACAAGTCCGTCATTTGCACCGCTTGTTCCAAAGGAAAGCTTGATTTGCTGATTTGGCGCAGCACCGTTATTTGGACTAAAATTAAGCGTTTTAGGGCTGTAACTTGCTAGTGAGCCGTCATTATTAAAGCGAGCAGAGCCTACGACTATATTACTTGGACCATCGCCTGTTGTATTGATTTCAGCAGGTTCAGGCACACGGATTATCATTTGCCACTCGTTTCCGCCGTCTTGAGTGGTAGTTTGCTTGACAAATTGCACTTCTAAGGTATGCTTATTCCCTAAACTATCGAAAATTTCAAGTCCCGCTGAAAAAGCTGAAAGTTTGAGTTGCTCACTTTCTTTCTTTTGACTTCCTGCAGTTTGCACCCCGTCAAAAGCCTTAAAGATTTTAGTAAAGGCGTCATTTGTGCTAACTTTGCCAAGTGCGTCTGTGTAGGCTGTAACATTAAAGCTTAGGTCTTTTGCCGTTGTCGTTACTGTTTGATTTTGCAAGGCATTTGCTGGGATTGTGCTTTCTTGCTTTGCATTAGACACGGTAAAGCGTCCATCATCGCTTACAGTTATGGTTACTTTTTGATTGATGTCTTCTGCTGCAAAAGCACCGTTACCATTATAATCGACCCCATATCTTGCGTCTCTTTGCAAAAGCTCTCTTAAGTCTTCAGTCGTTCTAAACACACGCACATCGGTATTATAAAGACTTCCTCTTAAAGCGTCCCAGTAGTTCCCACTGGCTGGATCCTGTGGCTTAGTATTTGGATCATTGTCATTATCCGTAAAAGCTGGTCCTCCGTCAGGATTATACATAGGAGGTATATTTTGCGGAGAGCTTGAGTAGGTGTATTTGTGTGCTGTGATGACGGCTGCATTTGTTGGACCTGTGGTTTGATTACCCGTTCCCCCTGTGGCTGTCCAAACGGAGCCGTTTGCATTAACTTTACCATTACCAAAAGTAAAGCTATTATTACCTCCGTTCCAAGTCGCATTCCATAACTCCCCTGCGGTGTTTTGTGCATTAACGATTAGATTAATATTTTTCATATTATCCGTTGTGCCGTTTTCATTTCTATTTGTAAATATTATCCCAGTGCCGCTAGCATTTTTACTCGCTACTATGCCTGTGCCTTCTCTACCTTCCCCAGGATTTGTGAAGGTATTAATGTAAACTATGGCTTGGTCTAAGCTTGTGATGTCGGCATTTTGTATCGCTACGCCGTTTAGAGTGATGTCAAGGCGTGTTTTTTGATTTTCACTTCCCCAAAATACAACATTGTTTTGGTTTGTTTTATTATTAGCATCAAAGCCTGTTCTATTAGTGCCATTGGTTGTAAATTTAGAATCTGCAAAACTTATCCAAATCCCTTGCCCCTCACGCAAATTTAAGCCCTGACCGCTACCATTGAAAAGTGAAGCTGCATCCACGCCCTTTTCAGTAACTTCCATAGAATTTTTAGAAGTGGTGTAAAATTGAGTCGTGCCTGCGTCATTTTCATCTTTTGTTTCGCTTGTCTTTTTATTAAAGCCGTGAACGGAGTCAAGTGCGTAAAGTGGGCGTGCCGCATTGCCGATATTTAGACCACTATTTAAATTTGCCTTGATAGCCACTTCAGTCGATTTAGCCGCTGGTATGTGAAGACCCGGATCGATGAAGAGATTTTTAGGAGACCTTGAAGTATCGATACTTTGATCGCTCCAGTTAATGTTCCAGCCTTGCACGACAAAGCCTGCATTATTGACAAAATTACCCGCCGCATCGAGTTTAAAATCCCCATCTCTTGTAAGATAGCGAGTAAGCCCCCCGTCATCACTTACCATAAAAAAGCCGTCTCCATTAATCGCGACATCGGTGTTTTTATTTGTTGTTTGCACTGAGCCTTGAGAGTGAATTCTAGTCGTTGAATTGATACTTGTGCCAAGACCGATTTGGAGTGGATTTTGTCCGCCTAAATTTTCAGTAGGCACGGTGGCAATTTTCACAGTTTGAGAAAACATCGTGCCAAAGTCAGCTCTTGAGTATTTAAAACCTACGGTATTAACATTTGAGATGTTATTACCCTCAACATCCATTGCGATTTGGTGTGCTTGCATACCGCTAACACCAGACCAAAGAGAACGCATCATAGTGAATCCTTTTTCATAAAATCTTGCTTCAAAATTGCTAAAAGTTTATAAGCAAGAAGTGTTCCAAGTTTAATAGAAGATGAAGAAAGCTTACACAATCATTATTAAAATGTGTAAATAAGATACACAATTTTAATTTAATCTCCTTTGATTTTCAAAAAGCTTAAAAAAAATTCAAAAATTATGTAAAAATTAAGAGTAAAATACACCAATTAAAAAAGGATCGATGATGAAAAAAGCCGAGAAAAATACCTTAAAAAAGAATTTTTTTACCTTAACTTTACTTTCTTTTTGCGGTTCTATTATTTATGGTTTGCCTTATTTTAGAAAATATTATTATGATGATTATATGACGCTTTATCACTTAAATAACTTTGAAATGGGACTTTTAGGAAGTGCGTATGGTTTACTAGGGCTTTTTTCTTATGCTTTAGGCGGATATTTAGCAGATCGTTTTGCGGCTAAGAAATTATTAATTTTTTCCTTGATTGCCACAGGCTGTGGAGGACTGCTTCATTTATATTTTACTTCTTTAAATTCTTTGCTTGTGATTTATGGAATTTGGGGGATTACTTCCTTACTGACTTTTTGGCCCTCTTTAATCAAAATCGTCCGCTCTCTAGCAAATTCTAAGGAGCAAGCTAGAGCTTATGGGATATTTGAGGGAGGAAGGGGCGTTGTGAGTGCTATACATCTAGCAATTGCGACAAGCATATTTGGCTATTTTCAATCTAAAGCTTTGGCGGCTCAAGGCATAGAAATGGTTATTGTGTTTTATTCTCTAGCACCTATTTTCAGTGCGATTTTATTATTTTTTTTATTAAAAGATGAGGTTAAAGAAGAAAGTGAAAAATTAAAAATGAAAGATTTGTTGACTTTATTGAAAAATCACGCACTTTGGCTCATCGTTTGTATCACTTTTTGTACTTATTTTTTTAATATGAGTTTTTATTATTTCACACCTTTTGCAAGTAATATCATTGGCACTTCTGCTGTATTTGCGGCAATCTTAACGGTTTTAGCCTCCTATATCCGCCCAGTTTCATCGATAGTAGGAGGCTTTGTAGCAGATGGTTATGGAAAAGCTAAGGTAATGATGATAGGTTTCATCACTATGGGCATAGGAGTAGCATTTTTAATGCTAAGTGCGTCTTTAAGTGGATTTTTACAAATGGCGATTTTAACAAGTGCTTGTGTCGTTGTTTATGTGGCAATGTATTCAAATTTTGGTATTTATTATTCTTTACTTAGCGAAGGAAAAATTCCTATGCACTTAACGGGAATAGCCATAGGTATCGTTTCTACTTTTGGATATTTGCCTGAAGTGTTTGCTCCACTTTTAGCAGGAGATTTACTCGACCGATATCCAGGGGTTAAGGGCTATCATTATTATTTTAGCATTATGATTGCGATGGCGATTTTAGGCGTAATCTTTTGTGCGATGTGGATTAAGAAATTCAATAAAAAGGAGAAATGATGAAAAAAATTATAAAAGACTTTAAATTTCAAGTCAAAACTATAGAAAATGAGTGGATTAGCTTAAGCGATGGAATTAGGCTTTCAGCACGCATTTGGCTTCCGCAAGGCGATGAGAAATTCCCAGCCATTTTAGAATATATCCCTTATAGAAAAAATGACGGAACAAGAACGAGAGATGAACCTATGCACGGCTATTTTGCGGGAAATGGCTATGCTGTTGTAAGAGTTGATATGAGAGGAAGTGGGGAGTCTGATGGACTTTTAAAAGATGAATATTTAAAACAAGAGCAAGATGACGCACTAGAAGTTATAGAGTGGATTGCGAAGCAAGAGTGGTGTAATGGAAAGGTCGGTATGATGGGTAAGTCGTGGGGAGGGTTTAATTCCCTACAAGTCGCAGCTAGAAGACCAAAACATTTAAAAGCCATTATAGTTGTGGGCTTTACTGATGATAGATTTAATGAAGATATTCATTATAAGGGCGGTTGTTTGCTTAATGATAATTTTTGGTGGGGAAACATTATGTTAGCCTATCAAGCACGCTTTGTCGATCCAAAAATCGATCCAAATGGCAGAGAAAAATGGCTCAATAGACTTGAAAATATGCCTTTATGGCCTACTTTATGGATGGAACATCCCTTAAAGGACGACTATTGGAAGCACGGCTCTGTCAGTGAGGACTATGCAGCGATAGAAGTGCCAGTTTTTGCACTAGATGGTTGGGCGGACTCTTACACAAATCCTGTTTTTACACTTATGCAAGGCTTAAAAGTGCCAAGAAAGGCTATTATCGGTCCTTGGGCGCATGTGTATCCGCACGATGGCTTTCCAAATCCTGCGATAAATTTTTTAGGAGAGGCTTTAAAATGGTGGGATAAATGGCTAAAAGATGTAGAAAATGATACTCTTGACTGCCCTATGATTCAAGCTTATATTGAAAAATCCTTAAAACCAAGTGCAAAAGTTAGCGAAGTGAAAGGGCGTTTTGTGGGACTTGAAAATTATCCAAGCAAGGATATTAATAACACAAATTATTTTTTAAATCCTTATCGCTTAAGCTCTAGTAAAAGTAAAGAATTTATCAAAATTAACACTCCACAAAATCACGGACTTTTAGCAGGCGAATGGATGGGAGCTGGAGTTCTAGGAGAAAGTCCAGCAGATCAGAGGCTTGATGATGGGTTAGCTGTCATTTTTGAAAGTGAAATCTTAGAAAATGATGTCGATGTTTTGGGCTATCCTTTATTAAAGATAAGACTAAGTAGCGACAAAGAAAAAGCTATGCTTTTTGCCCAACTTAGTGAAGTAAGAGAAGACGGCTTCGTGCAAAGGGTGAGTTATGGAGTACTAAATCTAGCTCTCAATCAGGAAAAAAGCGAATTCAAACCTTTAACAAAAAATGAATTTGTGGAAAGGGAATTAAGACTTGATTGCTGTGGACATCGCTTTACTAAAGGCTCTAAATTAAGACTCTCCCTAGCAACGACTTTTTGGCCTATGTTTTGGCCTATGCCAGAAAATGCGACCTTAAATTTGGATTTAAGTGCGTGTGAATTTGCTCTTCCTATTTTTAGCGGAAAAGATAGCAACAAGGTCGATTTTGATGCACAAAGTGCCGCCTTAACTTCCCTTACTATCCTTAAGGAAGGCAAGGTCGATAGGAGTGTAAGCTATGATATTTTAAGCGATACTTTTACCTACATAACAGACGGAGTTGGAGGAGTCTTTGGCGAGGGGGTTTATCGCTTTGACGAAATTGATGTTTTGGTCGAACACAACCTTAAAAGAGAATTAACCCTCCAAAACGAAGACCCACTCAGTGCAAAATATACCATTACGCAAAAAATGAAAATCGGTAGAGAAAATTGTATGATGGATGCCGATATTATCTTAACGCAAACAAGCGATAAAGAGTATTTTTACATCAAAGGAGCAATGCAAGTTAAAGAAAATGATAAGCTTGTCTTTAACAAAAACTACAACCACAAAACTCCAAGAAAAAGTCTCTAAATCAAGGCTAAATTTACAAAATTTAGCCTTTTAAACTCACCCAAGTGCTCACTATAAGTAAATTTTTAAACATTTTTAGCTAAATTTGGCTTTTGATTTATGAAGGTATAACAAAATGAAAAAAGATTTAATCATCGTGGAGTCTCCCGCAAAGGCAAGAACTATAAGCAATTTTTTAGGTAATAAATATGAAGTCATAGCCTCAAAAGGACACATTAGAGACTTGCCAAAGACAAGCTTTGGGATAAAGATAGAAGAAGATCATTTCGTGCCAGAGTATAGAATTTCAAAAGATCATAGTGCCTTAGTTAAGGAGTTAAAAGAAAAAGCGGCTAAGGCGGGGCAAGTTTATCTAGCAACCGATGAGGATAGAGAGGGCGAGGCTATAGCCTATCACATCGCTAAAGCCATAGGTAAAGATGAAAACTCCCTGCCTCGCATAGTCTTTCACGAAATCACTCAAAACGCCATAGAACACGCACTTAAAAACCCTAGAAAGCTCGATATAAATTCCGTCAATGCCCAGCAAACTAGGCGTTTGCTTGATAGAATAGTCGGCTACAAACTAAGCCCCCTTTTAGGACAAAAAATTCAAAGAGGCTTAAGTGCAGGTAGGGTGCAAAGTGCCGCACTTAAAATCATAGTCGATAGAGAAAAAGAAATCCGTGCCTTTGTGCCGCTTGAGTATTTTAGTATCGATATGATTTTTAGTAAAGATTTGGAAGCGGAATTAGTCGAATTTGACGCAAAAAAGCTTGAAAAACTAAGCCTTACAAACAAAGACCGCGCCAAACTCATCTTAGAAGAGTGTCAAAAAGCACAATTTATCGTAGAAAAGATAGAAAGCAAAGAGCGTAAAATCGCCCCGCCGCCGCCTTTTATGACCTCGACACTGCAACAAAGTGCGAGTAATCGCCTTGGTTTCACGCCTAAAAAAACGATGATGATAGCGCAAAAGCTTTATGAGGGCGTGAAAACACATCAAGGCACGATGGGTGTTATCACTTATATGAGAACGGATAGTTTAAACTTAGCTAAAGAAGCTGTGAAAGGGGCGAGGGAATTCATCAAAGAGCATTTTGGTAAGGAGTATTTACCAAGTAAAGAAAACATTTATACGACTAAAAGCAAGGGCGCACAAGAAGCTCACGAGGCTATCCGTCCTACGAATTTAAGCTTTACGCCTGAACTTGCCGCAAAATACCTTGAAAAAGATGAATTAAGGCTTTATACTCTCATTTACAACCGCTTTTTAGCCTGTCAAATGAACCCTGCCCTTTCGCAAAGTGAGGGCGTTTTTGTAAGGGGGGGGAGAGCTTTATTTAAAATCAGTGGGAGGAGAGTATTATTTGAGGGATTTTATAAGGTGTATGGGGATATGGATAAGGACAAGATTTTACCCGAATTTAAAAAAGCAGAGGTGCTAAAAACGCAAAAGCTTTCAATGTCAAATCACTTCACCGAGCCTCCTTCAAGGTATTCTGAAGCAGGACTTGTCAAAAAGCTTGAAAGCCTAGGCATAGGACGCCCCTCAACCTATGCGCCGACAATTTCGATTTTAAGTGCGAGGGATTATGTAGTCATAGAGAAAAAACAGCTCGTGCCAAATGAAATCGCCTTTAGCGTTACCGAGCTTTTAGAAAAAAATTTCAGCGACATAGTCGATAGTCATTTTACTTCAAATTTAGAAAATACCCTTGATGAAATCGCAGAAAATAAAGCCGACTGGCAGGAGACTTTGCGGGAGTTTTACTATCCTTTTATGCGAAAAATCGAAGAGGGTAAAAGCACAATCAAAAGTCAAAAAACCTTCACTAAACTTGATGAAAAATGTCCGCAATGTGGGAGTGAATTAGCCGTGCGTAAGGGCAGATATGGGGAATTTATCGCTTGTCTTGCCTTTCCAAAATGCCGCTATTCAAGGAATTTAAAGGAAGATAACACAGAGAAAAAGGAAACAAAAAAAGCAAATGGCATAGGGGTCAAATGCCCTAAATGTGAAAATGGCGAAGTGGTGGAACGCTTTTCAAGGAGGGGGAAATTTTATGGGTGTAATCATTACCCAAAATGTGATTTTGTCTCAAATTACAAACCAAGCAAGGAAAAATGCGAGAAATGTGGCGAAATGATGGTCATTAAAGAGCTTAAAAAAGGCACTTTTTTAGAGTGCGTGAAGTGTAAGGTTAAGAGGGAATTGCAATGAGTGCTAATGAGCTTTTTAAAGAGCTAAAAGAAAGCTTAAGCTTAAAAGAAATCGCCGAAAAACTAGAACTTCACACGGGCACATTAAAACGCTAGGAAAATCTAAAAAAAAGTGCCTGATGAATATAAGCACGATTTAAATTTCTTACTAGGAAATAAATATACTCTTGAAAAAGAAAATTACAGAAGCCATAACGAATTTTTTACCAAAAAAGAAAGTGCAAAATACTGCTACAAAAAGCTTATGGACTTTTTAAATCAACATAACATTGATGTGGGGGAATATGTGTTTATAGAGCCTAGTTGTGGAGATTTAAGCTTTTATGATTTGATGCCTAAAAATTCAAGGATAGGGATAGATTTAACCTATAAAAATAAAGAAATTCTATGTGAAAATTTTTTAAATTTTACCCCTAAAAAAGAGGGGAAATACCTCATCTTAGGCAATCCGCCCTTTGGATTAAGAGGGAATTTAGCCTTGCGTTTTATTAATCACGCTTATCATTTTGCCGATTTTATAGCCTTTATATTGCCCCCGCTTTTTGATAGTGATGGCAAAGGAAGCCCTAAAAAAAGAGTGCGTGGCTACACCCTAGCATATAGCGAAAAACTACCTTTAAATAGCTTTATTTACCCTAATGGCAAAGAGGTGGAAGTGGCGACCCTTTTTCAAATTTGGGTTAAAAATACGCTTTTGGAACAAAATATTTTAAAATTCAAAGCCAAAAAAGCAAAAACTTGCAAAAATTTCATCAAAATTTACTCCCTAAGTGACGGAGGCACACCAAGTAGCACGAGAAATAAAGCTATGCTTTACAAATGCGATCTTTATCTACCAAGCACCTGTTTTCACTCCAAAAATAAACCCCAAATGAAAAGCTATGAAAATTTTGAAAGTCTGCCTCACAGAAGAGGCTATGGGGTCGTGATACTAAGCACAAATTCAAGCCTTAATCTTCGCAGCTCTTTAATCGAAAAAGCCTTGATAGAGCAAGGAATTTATGATGAAAGCGAGACAAATGGATCTTTATAAAATAGCATAAAGCGTTTTTACTGAAATTGAAGCGGAAGTTAATGAAACTACCAAATGGAAAAGCGATTCTAAATACATTAAAATAAGATATTTGCAAATTGATAAAAGGGGCAATTTTAAAGAAAGGCTTATTAGAGACATTTTTGCAAAGGAAAGAAACATTTCTCTTATCTATAAAGACGGCGATCAAGGTGCTTGGGATATACAAATTAATGGAATTAAAATCGAAATAAAAACCTCCAGCCTTGATGTCAATGGTAAATTTCAAAATGAAAGCATTAAAGACACGCCTGAGTGTGATTATATATGCTTTATAGGTGTAGCTCCTAATGATCTTTATATGAGACTTGAAAAAATTTCTACCATCAATTTTCATCTTTTGCATCCTAGAGGTGAGCGAGGCACAGGAGTAGGCTATAAGTGGGACTTTAAGCCTGAAAATATGCAAAAAATTTGCACGAGAAAAGAGGTGGTTGATATGTTTTACAAGAAAATGAGTATTAATAAAAAAATCATTAAAAAAAATCTAATTCCCCCCAATTATCAACCATAATAAAAAGCCAAAATTTAACCAAATACACTAAAAATAAGAGTGCAAGTATGCTATAATCGAAAAAATGACAAATTTAAAGGAGGCAAAATGCACTTAAATCCCCTAGAAAATAACCAAAATTTGGGACTTTACGACCCTAAAAATGAACACGATGCCTGTGGGATCGCTGCTGTGGCAAATATACGCGGGATCGCCTCTTATAAGGTCATTTGCGATGCTTTGGAAATTTTGATGAATTTAGAGCATAGAGGAGGGGCTGGAGCTGAAGAAAATTCAGGCGATGGTGCTGGCATACTTATACAAATTCCGCACGATTTTTTCAAAACGCAAGATTTAGGCTTTGAATTACCAAAAAAGGGCGATTATGCTGTGGCTCAAATGTTTTTATCTCCAAATTTAGACGCTAAAGAGGAGGCTAAAAAACTTTTCTTAGAGGGACTTAAGGAGAAAAATTTGGAATTTCTAGGCTTTAGGGCGGTGCCTTTTAATCCTAGCGATTTAGGAGAAAGTGCGCTTAAGGCTATGCCTTATTTTTTACAAGCCTTTGTGAAAAGACCTGCGAAAGTGGCGGCTGGGCTTGAATTTGAGCGTTTGCTCTATACGGCAAGGCGTTTGATTGAAAAAAGGGCTTTTAATGTGCCGAAATTCTATTTTTCAAGCTTTTCTTCACGCACCATAGTTTATAAGGGAATGCTACTTTCAACACAACTAAGTGATTTTTACCTAGACTTTAAAGATGTCAATATGAAATCCGCCATCGCTTTAGTGCATTCGCGTTTTTCGACTAATACCTTCCCAAGCTGGGAGAGAGCGCACCCAAATAGATATATGGTGCATAATGGCGAGATTAATACCATTAACGGCAATGTGCATAGTATCAAGGCTAGAGAAGGCTTAATGCAAAGTGATTATTTTGAAAATTTAGAGGAGCTTTTTCCCATTATAGCAAAGCCTAGTAGCGACTCGGCAATGTTTGATAATACCTTAGAATTCCTTGCCTTAAACGGACGCTCTTTAGAAGAAGCTTTTATGATGATGGTGCCTGAGCCTTGGCATAGAAACGAAAATATGCCTAGTGCAAAAAGGGCATTTTATGAGTATCACTCTGTTTTAATGGAGCCTTGGGACGGACCTGCGGCTATTGTTTTCACAGACGGGGTGATTATGGGGGCGAGTTTGGATAGAAATGGCTTTCGTCCGTCAAGATATTATCTTACAAAAGATGATTTTTTAATCCTCTCTAGTGAGACAGGTGCGCTTAAAATCGATGAGAAAAACATCAAGGCTAAGAAGCGTTTGGAGCCGGGCAAACTTCTGCTTGTAGATACAGCAAGAGGCAGAGTCATCGCTGATAATGAGATTAAAGAACAATACGCTAACGCCAAGCCCTATAAAAAATGGCTTGAGAATTTAATCCGCCTTGAAAATCAAGAAGATCAAAACTACAAGCATCATTTTTTAAAACAAGATGAAATTTTAAGTTTGCAAAAGGCTTTTGGCTGGAGTTATGATGAGCTAAAATTAAGCGTCTTAGCTATGGCAAATTCGGGTAAAGAAGCCTTAGCAGCTATGGGCGTGGATACGCCTTTAGCGGTGCTCTCAAAGCAGTATCAGCCTTTATTTAATTATTTTAAACAACTTTTTGCACAAGTAACTAACCCTCCCCTTGATGCCTTGCGTGAGGAGATTGTTACTTCAACAAGAATTTATCTAGGTCGCGAGGGTAATCTTTTAAAGCCTAATGAAAGCAATGCCAACAGGGTTAAAATTCAACTTCCTATTATTAGCAATGAAGAGCTTTTTAAGATTAAAAATCTAAAAAATTTCAAGGTTAAGGAATTTTCTATCCTTTACGATCATAAGAAAAAAAGCCTTGAAAGTGCTTTAGAAGAGCTTTTTGAAAGGGTGGAAGCTGAGATTAAAAAGGGTGTTTGTGTCGTGATTTTAAGCGATAGAGGCGTGAGTGAAAAAATGGCTTATATCCCGTCCTTACTTGCCGTTTCTGGACTGCATAATTACTTAGTAAGAAAGAGTTTAAGAACGCATACGAGTATAGTGCTAGAAAGTGCAGAGCCTAGAGAAATTCATCATTTTGCCTGTCTTTTAGGATATGGTGCGACAGTGATAAATCCTTACTTGGTATATGAGAGCATTAAGGATTTAATCGACAAGAAAGAATTGAAGCTTGATTATCAAAAAGCTGTGGGTAATTTCATCAAAGCAAGTTCGGCTGGTATAGTGAAAATCGCCTCCAAAATGGGCGTTTCCACTCTACAAAGCTACAACGGCTCGGCACTTTTTGAGTGTCTTGGTATCAATTCTAAAATTGTGGAAAAATACTTTAGCTCCACAACTTCACGCATTGAGGGCATTGATTTAGAAGATATAGAAAAAGAAACGCTAAAAATTCACAATGGGGCTTTTAAGGATAAAAGCAAGGCTTTAGACTCGCTTGGAATTCACGGCTTTAGAAGTGAAAAAGAGGAGCATTTGATCGATCCTTTAGCCATTTTTCATCTTCAACAAGCCTGTAAAAATAAGGACTATGAAAGCTTTAAAAAATATTCACGCATTATCAACAATAAACAAATTCACTTAAGATCCTTAATGGAATTTGACTTTAGCGAGGCAATTGACATCGATGAGGTAGAAAGCATAGAAAGCATAGTAAAACGCTTTCGCACAGGGGCTATGAGCTATGGCTCTATCTCAAAAGAGGCGCACGAATGCTTGGCTAAGGCGATGAATCAAATCGGTGCAAAGTCAAATTCAGGCGAGGGTGGCGAAGATGAAAGCCGCTACGAAAAAGAAAATTTGATGAAAAATTCCGCCATCAAACAAGTGGCAAGTGGGCGTTTTGGCGTGAATTTAAATTATCTTAACCACGCAAAAGAATTGCAAATCAAAGTCGCACAAGGTGCGAAGCCGGGCGAGGGTGGGCAACTTATGGGCTTTAAGGTTTATCCTTGGATTGCTAAGGCTAGACACTCAACCCCGGGCGTAACCCTCATCTCTCCACCACCTCATCACGACATTTACTCCATAGAGGACTTGGCACAGCTTATTTATGATTTAAAAAACGCTAATCAAAATGCAAAAATTTCCGTTAAGCTTGTCAGTGAAAATGGCATAGGCACGGTAGCAGCTGGAGTGGCTAAGGCTGGAGCGAATTTAATCCTTGTTTCAGGCTATGACGGAGGCACGGGAGCAAGCCCAAGGACTTCCATCCCACACGCTGGAATTCCGTGGGAGCTAGGACTTGCCGAAACGCACCAAACTTTGATTTTAAATGGCTTAAGAGAAAGGGTAAGGCTAGAAACGGACGGAAAATTAATGAGCGGACGCGATTTAGCCATAGCCGCTCTTTTGGGAGCGGAGGAATTTGGCTTTGCAACTGCTCCCTTAATCGTAATGGGCTGCACGATGATGAGAGTTTGTCATCTTAATACCTGTCCTTTTGGGATAGCAACGCAAGATGTAAAGCTTAGGGAACGCTTTAAGGGTAAGGTCGATGAGGTAATTACTTTTATGCATTTCATCGCACAAGAATTAAGAGAATATATGGCAAGACTAGGCTTTAAAAATGTCGATGAAATGATAGGTCGTGTGGATAAACTCCGTCAAAAAGAAACAAGCACAAAGGCGAACAAGCTTAATTTAGATAAAATCTTAAAAGCCCTCCCAACCTATAATAAAACCGCCGTGCATTTTAAAGAACATAAGGATAATAAGCTTGAAAAAACGATAGATTATAGAATTTTACTGCCCCTTTGTAAAAAGGCAGTAGCACATAAAAAGCCTATAAAACTTAGCCTTGAAGTAGGCAATCAAAGCCGAACTTTTGCCACTATGCTCTCAAGTGAGCTTTTAAAAAGCTATGGAAAAAACGCTTTGAAAGACGAGCAAATTCAAATCACAGCCATAGGTAATGCTGGAAACAGCTTTGGGGCATTTTTGTTAAAAGGCATTAAATTAGAAATCATAGGCGATAGTAATGATTATTTAGGTAAGGGTTTAAGCGGAGGAAAAATCATCGCTAAAACCTCAAGTGAGGCTAGTTTTAGCCCTGAAGAAAATATCATCGCGGGAAATGCTTGCCTTTATGGAGCAACCGAAGGGGAGGTGTATTTAGATGGGATAGCTGGAGAGAGATTTTGCGTAAGAAATTCGGGTGCTAAAGCCGTAGTTTTAGGCACAGGAGTGCATGGCTGTGAATATATGACAGGAGGGCAGGTCGTGGTGCTTGGCGATGTAGGAGCAAATTTCGCCGCTGGAATGAGTGGGGGCGTGGTGTATATCTTAGGCAGACACAATGAAGCAAATGTGAATAAAGAGCTAATCGATATCAAAGAGCTTAATGCAAAAGATGAAAAAGAGCTTAAAACGATGATACAAAGGCACATTAATTACACAAATTCTAAAAAGGCTAGAGGAATTTTAGATCAATTTGATAAAAAAGATTTTTTTAAAATTATGCCAAGAGATTATGAGAAAATGCTCAAGCATTTAGAAAGCTTTAAGGGCGATAAAGATCAGGAATTAAAGGCTTTTGAGAGGGTTATGCAGGAGATGAGGGGCTAATTAACCCTCTTTAAGTGATATAGGGTAAATTCCACTCTTTTGCTGTGAATTTCTTAGGCTTTAAGTCAAATGCTTTTCTAAATTCATTTGCGATGTGAAAGCTCATTAAGGGTGGGACGGCATTGCCTATTTGTGCGTAGGCTGCACCCTTACTTCCATAAAAGATAAAATCGTCTGGGAAGCTTTGAATTCTCGCACACTCTCTTACGCTCAGTCTTCTTTGTAAATTTGGGTGAGGGTGTATTACCGCTCCTCCTCCTCTACTTCCTCTACCTGTAATAGTAGGAGCTTGCTTATCCCAAGATAAGGCTCTATTGCCTATATAGCCATTAATGCGAATTTTATGTGTGCTTCCCGTGTGATTGCTTATATTTTCATCATAATCTTTTGGCAAGTCTCCTATAGCCTCAAAAAGTGTTTTGGCTTTTAAATTTAAAGGCTTAGGAAAGTCAATTTCTTCCTTAATGTCCTTTCTACGCCCTATGATAATCACTCTCTTTCTATTTTGCGGAACTTGATAATCGCTTGCATTTAAAATGCTGTGTTTTAATTCGTAGCCACAACGCTCAAAAGTCGGTAAAATTTGCGTGAAAAAATGCTCCCTAAAAGCCTTACCACTTTGAATTCCTGCGACATTTTCTACCAAAAAATACTTAGGCTGTTTGGCTTTTAAAACTCTAGCATATTCTAAATAAAGGCTATTATAATGCGAATTTAAATCGCGATTTTTACCATTTGCTATGGTAAAGCCAAGGCAAGGAAATCCGCCGATTAAAATATCTGCGTTTGGAATTTCTTTCACATCTAGGGTATAAATGTCCTTGCAAAGTATGTGTTTGCCTATATTTTTCTCATAGCTTTCGCATGCCTCTTTATCAATGTCATTTGCAAAAACGACCTCAAATCCTGCCTTAATAAAACCAAGATCAAGCCCACCACAACCACTAAATAAACTTATCACACTAGGTTTCAATTAAGCTCCTTAAAATGCGTGTCAAAATAGTCAAAAAGTGCCTCTAAGTCCTCAAAAAGCTCATTTTTAGAATTTTTGTCTTTAAAATACTCCACATAACTTTTATGAAGTTTGTAGTCAAATTGATTAATTAAATTCATTACAGAGTGATTAAGATGAGAAAAATCAAGTAGGACACTTCTTTTGCAAGCCTTTATTAAAGCGTTTCTATCTATCCTTAAAGAATTCCCCTCATAACGATTTACAATGCTTAAAAAATTTTCTTTATCTTTGCTCTTTGCCTTAAAAAGTGCGACAATTTCACTTCCTGCAAAAAAATAAAGCTCCATTTTTTCATTATTTTTAATAGCCAAAAGCAAGTCGTTATCATAAATAAATTCCGCCATTTTATTAAATTTCTCTACAAAAATTTCGTAACTTGAAAGCGTTTCTATAAGCTTTAGAAGCTTTAAAAATTGCGGCTTACTTCCTACACCTGCTCCCTCACTTGACTTTCTTTCGCTTAGATAATTATCTACCCTTAAACCATCAAATAAAACGCGTTTTTCAAAACTTCCCATATTAATTTCAGTATTTTTAGCAATTAAGGTTTTGACACTAAAGGCATAATGATTAGCAAAAATGATGTCCGCTTTTTCACGGCGATTACTTGCGATTTTATCTTTCACATTGATAAAATAATCCCCAACGCAAAATTCCAAATTTGAACGCTTTTGATTATCCGCAACCTCTGCATCAAAAATATTAGCGAGTAAATCCTCAAAAACCCTAGCACTCGTCTTTCTCTTTGCCACCTCATCACTACTAATGAAGTGAAATAAATAATTATAAATGTAGAGTGTATAAAAGCTATTTGGATTTTGCTTTAAATAAATAAAAAATTGATAAATATCCTCAATGCTAATAATCTCTTGCTTTAAAACGCCTTTTTCTCTTAAATAAACACTGATGAGCTTTATAGTATGCAAACTTTTTAACATCTCTAACCTTTACAAAATGAATTCTAGCAAGAAAGACTAAATTTAACACTCTACATTTTAAAAATTTAGAGTATAATCAAAAAATAAAGGAGTAAAAATGGGAAATGTGAGAGGATTTTTAGATTTTAAAAAAGCAAATAATCAAAAAATAGCCCCTAGTGAGCGGATTAAGAATTTCAAAGAATTCGTCAAGCCTTTAGACAAAAAAGAGCGTGAAATTCAAGCGGGGCGTTGTATGGATTGTGGGGTGGCATTTTGTCATACAGGTAAAATGAGCGAGGGCAAAGACATAGGCTGTCCGCTTAATAATCTAATACCTGAGTGGAACGACTTGCTTTACCGCTCTTTATGGGAAGAAGCCTTTAAGCGTTTAGAATTAACAAATCCTTTCCCCGAATTTACAGGGCGTGTGTGTCCTGCACCTTGTGAGGATTCTTGCGTGTGTGCGATTAATGGCGAAAGTGTGAGCATAAAGGATAATGAATTAGCCTTAGCGGAAAACGCCTTTAAAGAAGGCTTCATCACGCCTCAAAAGCCTCAAAAGTATAATGGCAAAAAAATAGCCATCATAGGTAGCGGTCCAGCGGGGCTTGCCTGTGCGTATTCTTTAAATTTGTTAGGTTATAAAGTAAGCGTGTATGAAAGAAGTGATAAAGCTGGAGGGCTTTTGATGTATGGCATACCCGATATGAAGCTAGAAAAAAGCGTGGTGCAAAGACGCATAACCCTGTTAGAAAAAAGTGGAGTGGAATTTAAACTTAATCAAAATATCAACAGCAAAGAAAAGGCAAATAAGCTTTTAAAAGAATTTGACGCACTTATTCTTTGCACAGGAGCAAGTGAGCCAAATGCCCTAAATATCAAGGGTAAGGACTTAAACGGCGTAAAATTTGCTATGGATTTTTTAAGTGAAAATACTAAATCTTTGCTTAAAAACTCAAAGCCTGCCACAACGGCTAAGGGCAAAAATGTGCTTGTGATAGGAAGTGGTGATACGAGCGTTGATTGCATCGCAGTGGCGTTAAGACAAGGAGCTAAAAGCATTACGCGTTTTGAGCGAAGTCCTAAAAAAAGTGAGCTAAGAAGCAAAAATAATCCTTGGCCTCTAAAGGCGGATATTTTTACCACAGATTATGGCTTGGAAGAGGCTAAGGCGGTGTATCAAAAAGATGTAAGAGAGTATCAAAAGCTTACTAAAGAATTTATAGGTAAGGATAAGCTTGAGGGCGTTTTGGCGAGTGATTTAAAGCGTGAAAATGGCAAAAATGTTGAAATTAAGGGTAGTGAAAAGCTTTATAAGGCGGATTTAGTGCTTTTGGCTATGGGTTTTAGTGGAAGCGAAAAGGCTATAAGTGCGAATTTTGGAGTGAAATTTGATACAAAAAATAATATCGCAACGACAAATTATCAAAGCTCACACGAAAAAATTTTCTCCTGTGGAGACGCAAGAACGGGGCAAAGCCTTGTCGTATGGGCGATTAAAGATGGGCTTTTGTGTGCTTTAAATGTGCATAAAAAACTTAGTAAAGAATAATTTGCCAATCTATCAAAATTCAAAGAGAACGATTTTCGCAATTTAATTTGCTTTTTGTTCTCAATTTTGCCTTATTCTATTTTTAGCTTAAATTTGACAATTTTATTTGTGTTATTCTAAAAATATTAATCAATGCTTTTAAATTCACTTTTACTTCACTTAATTATTTTATAATTTTTGCAAAGATTTAAAGGAGAAAAGATGAAAAAAACATTAGCGGTTTTAGCGACTTTAAGCTTAGGTTTAAGCGTGGCAAATGCGGAGGATATTTATGGGACGATTATCGACATTAATGACGCCTCAAAAACCATACTTGTAGAGACGACTTACGGACAAAGGCTCAATATGAAAATTCTACCAAATACACAAATTGATATGGACGAGTGTGGATTTTTATGGATGGATAAGCAAGGCACTTTTAAAGATTTAAAAGTCGGCACTTTTTTAGAGGCTGAAGTGTTTCACATTAATGCTCCAACCCAGCCTAATACCCAAGACCCACAAGCCACACCTCAAATGGTAACGGTTAAAAAAATTGACATAGACTGCAAGAAAAAAGCCTATTAATTTAACCAAATTTCATTATAATGCCTCATTAAAAAGGCGTTATAATGAGAATTAATAAATTTCTATCCCACAATACAGCTTACTCACGCCGCGAAGCCGATGAGCTTATCAAGCAAGGCTTAGTTAAAATCAATCAAAAAACCGCCCAATTAAGCGATGAAGTCAAAGAAGAGGATAAAATTTTTCTTAAAAACAAAAGAATTCACAAAAAAACGCAATTTAGCGTCATCATCTACCACAAACAAAAAGGCGAAATTGTCAGCCGTAAAGATGATAGAGGCAGAAAGACTATCTATGAAAATTTGCCTAAAAATTTTTCCACTTGGCTTAGTGTGGGGAGGCTTGATTATGCGAGTGAGGGCTTACTCCTACTCACAGATAGCCCCGTTATAGCTGACGCTTTAATGCATAGTGATTTGGAGAGGGAGTATTATTTAAAAATCAAAGGGCAAATTTCAAAAAAAGTCATAGAAGCAATGCAAAATGGGCTTGAAATTCAAAACTCCACAAAGGGCGCACACGCTAAAACAAAAATAAATTCTATGAAATTTGCACCCTTTTTAGACTTTGAAATTTTTGGCTGGAGCGGAGGCTATACGAAACTTAGAGTCGTGATCAATGAAGGACAAAATAGGGAACTTAGACGCTTTTTTGGTTATTTTGATTTAGAGGTAATGGACTTAAAAAGAGTGGCTTTTGGTATAGTCGAGCTTGGTATGCTAAAAGTGGGGAAATACCGCTTTTTAGAAAGGGGCGAGTATGAAAAATTACGCGATTTTTTAAAAACAAATGGGATAAGATATTAATGTTTTCTCTCTCAAATCGCCGCTACACAGGAGCTAAAACAAGGCTTTTAGATTCTATTGATACAAGCATTTTAAAAAGCTTTGATTATAGAGAAAGGAAAAATCTTAGCTTTTTTGATGTGTTTAGTGGCACAGGGGTTGTGAGTGAGTATTTTGCTAAAAAGAAAGAGTTTAATAGTATTATCATCAATGATTTTTTACACTCAAATTTCATCATTTATCAAGGCTTTTTTACACAAGATTTGTTTGATTTAGAAAAGCTAGAATCTTTTAAAAAAGAATTTGCAAAGCTAAAGCCTAAAGATATAAAAGAAAATTATTATTCAAAGCATTTTGGGGATAAGTTTTTTAGCAAAAATGATAGCAAAATAATAGGCTATGTGCGTGATAGGCTAGATTATCTTTTAGACCAAAAAGCTATCAATGAAAAAGAGTTTTACATACTTTTAAGCTCTTTGCTTTATAGTGTGGATAGGGTGGCAAACACGGTGGGGCATTATGATGCTTACCGCAAAAATGTTATCTTACAAGATAGATTTAGCTATGAGTTAATAAGCCCTTTAAAGCTTGAAAAAAGCATTGAGATTTATAAGGAAGATTCTAATGTTTTAGCACAAAATTTGCTAAAACAAAAAAGACACATTGACATAGCCTTTATAGACCCACCTTATAATTCTAGGCAATATAGCAGATTCTATCATTTGCTTGAAAATCTAGCACTAAACAAAAAACCAGAGTTATATGGCGTAGCCCTAAAACCAAAGCCTACAAATCTAAGCAGATATTGCAAGGTGGAGGCTAGAGAGGCTTTTAAAGACTTGATAGAATCTTTAGCAAAGATATGCAAAGTTTTGGTGGTTACTTATAATAATACTTATAGTGCAAATGCTAGAAGTAACGCAAGGCTAAGTGATAGGGAGATTATGGATATTTTAGAATCTAGGGGCAAAACGCAGATATTTGAATATGATTTTAAGCCCTTTACGAGTGGAAAGGGTAAGTTAGTTAATCACAAAGAGAGAATTTTTATATGTCTTACACAACGCTAAAGAAGCGATTTATCGCTAGTCCGCTTAATTATGTTGGCGGTAAATATAAGCTTTTGACACAACTATTCCCACTTTTTCCTAAAGATATAAACATTGCTTTAGATTTATTTTGCGGTGGGGCAAATGTGGGCATAAATATGAGTGCTAGAGAAATTATCCTTAATGATTCTTTGAGTGAATTAACAAAACTTTATCAAAATTTACAGCAAAAAAACCCACAAATAATTTTTAATACAATTTACAATATTATTGATGAATTTAAACTCTCAAATACCGCAAAATATGGCTATGGATTCTATCAATGTGATAGTGCTAAAGGTTTATCAAGCTATAATAAAGAGCATTTTTTAGCCCTAAGAAACCGCTATAACAAAACAAAAAATCCCTTTTACCTATTTGTCTTAATCGTTTTTGCCTTTAATAATCAAATTAGATTTAATGCTAAGAGAGAATTTAATCTGCCTTGCGGAAAAAGGGATTTTAATCACAATATGCAAGATAAACTAAGGTGTTTTATCGCTAAGTTACAAGATGAAAATATTAAAATCCTTAATAAAGATTTTAGAGATTTTCCTTTAGAAATGCTAGATTCTAAAAGTTTTGTGTATATTGACCCGCCTTATTTTTTAGCCACCGCTCCTTATAATGAAAACAAGGCTTGGGGGAAGCAAGATGAGCTGGATTTATTAGAATTTTTAAGGATTTTAGATTCTAAAAATATTCGCTTTGCTTTGTCAAATGTTATTTTTCATAAAGATAGAGAACATCACATCTTAAAAGAATGGCTAGAAAAACACCAAAAATTTAAAGTGCATTATTTAGATTTTCACTATAAAAACTGCAATTATCAAACAAAAAACGCAGAATCTAACGAAGTGCTAGTTACAAATTACTAAGGGGATAATGATGACTTATGATTATTTTGGTAATACAAGTTTGAGGGTTAAAAATCTGCTTTATAATTTTGAAAGCCAATTGCTTTTATTTGAAGAGCTTTTTCATAATGCAGACGAAGCTGAAACTTGGGCTAATGATTCTAATTTGCAACTGCAATATTTAGAGCTTTTAGAGCAACATAACCTTTTAGAATCTAAAAATAAAACTACACATCTTGGCACAAAGGATGCGAGGGTAAAATCCGCCCCACTAGAAGATTATAATCTCATTAAACGCAAAGATAAGATTATCACAACGCAAGGTTATGAGCTATTAAGCCTTATTAAAAATCAAAGTTATAAAATAGATAATGAATTTTTGCAAATTGATTTAATTTCTTTATTTTTTCTCAAAGTTACACTTAATTTTTCAAAAAGTCCTTTTTTATTGCAAAAATATTTAGAAGTTTTTAGGGCATTTGGCGGGAGTTTAAGCCTTGAGATTTTTATGCTATTGCCGCTGATAAATAATTTTGAAAATACAGCGGATTTTATTAGGCAAATCAAAAATAAAACAATTTTTAAAAGTGTTTTACAACAAAATGCAAATTATTTACAGCTTGATAATTTTTTAAATGATTTGCAAAATAATAGCTTAAACACTAGCTATTTTAAAACTGCAAAGGGCGAAAAAAACTGCCCTAAATATCATTAAGAGTTTGCAAGAAGTATTTTTGCCTTTTAGAGAATCTAAAAACACTGAAATTTTAGAAAAGCTACTTCACTCAAAAGAATATGCGGATTTTAAAAAGCTTTATCTACCTTATCTTACAAAGCACACTAAAAAAGCTGATAAAATCAAAGATATAGAGCAATTTTGTGAGGGAAGTTTGGAGAAATTTGGCGAGAGATTTTTTAACTTCATTTTTGAAGCAAGAATCTTGGCAAATCTTAATGATTATTTAGATTTAAATCGTAGATATTTAAATCTCACAGGCATTTTTGAATTTGATAAAGATAAAGTCAGCCTTAATATGATTTTTACACTTATTTTAAAACATACAAAATATAATGAAATCTTACAAACCATAGCAAAAAGTCAAATTTCATCTAAGCTTTTATGTGAATATTATGAAGATTTTAAAGAATCTTTTGAAAAATTAGGTATTTCAAAACCACAAGATTTAAAAACCTATAAGCAAAATTTAAATAAGAAAAAGCTCACGCATTTATTACAAACTCGTTTTACAAAAGAGCATATCATTGAAATTTTAAGGCTTTTTAGCGATAGAAACAATGATTCTAAAATTTTTGAAAAAGTAACCACAGAAGCAACTATCCCAACAATTTTTGAATACATTATTGCAATGGCTTGGTGCTATATTGATGATAACAATATTGAAAGAATCTTGGAAGCAGGACTTAGTTTAGATTCTAAGCTCTTGCCAAAATCTCACGCAGTTGGAGGGAATGCGGACTTTGTTTATATTTATGATAATCATCATTTGATGATAGAAGTAACACTAACAGAAAAGACAAATCAACGCAGGGCTGAAATGGAAAGTGTTTCAAGACATTTGGGGAATCTTTTGCTAAGTTTAGATTCTAAGCTTCAAGCACAAAGCTATGGCATATTTATCGCACCCTACTTAGACAAAAATGTCCTAAACGACTTTAGAAGTAGGCTAAATTGCTATTTTGAAAATGATAAAACACATATCAAAGGAATGCAGATTCTACCCCTAAGCACAGATGATATAATCAAAATCTTAGAATCTTGCTTAAATTATAACGCCCTTATGCCAAAGTTTAAACAAGCCCTTAGCAGTAGTGAAACTTGGGGTAGCAAGTGGTATCAAAGCTCCGTTAAAACGATGATGAAAAGCTTATTGCACTTTTAATCTTAAATGTGCGGCGTGCGTAAGGGCTATGGCTATGGCGTCCGTGATGTCTAAAGGCTTGATGTCCCTTGAAATGCCTAGCAGTCTTTTTACCATAAAAGCGACTTGTTCTTTACTTGCCTTTGCTTTTCCTGTGATGGTTTTTTTGATTTGTAGGGGGGTGTATTCTGCGAATTCGCCGTGAAGCTGGAGGATTTTAAGGCTCAAAGCTCCGCGAAATTGTGCGAGTTTTAAAACGCTTTGTGGATTATACGCAAAAAATATATCTTCAATCGCCACTTCATCAAAATGATGTGTTTTAAAAATTAAATCAAGCCCCTCACAAAGCTCCGTGATTTGATACTGCAAGGTGCTAGGCTTGATCTTAATAAGACCCGCTTCTATAAGAGTATTTTTACCCTTAATCACCTCAAGTATAGCATAGCCACAAAAACGGCTCCCCGGGTCTATCCCTAAAATTTTCACATCTTTCCTTTATTCACATTGTGAAAAGTTTTTCTCAACCTGTGATTTTAACCTTTTTTTATGAATTTTAGGCTAAAATTACGCCCTTAAATCATCAAAAAGCAGGAAA